>JAUWLF010000024.1 GCA_030613785.1 Chloroflexota bacterium
ATCCCCCTTCGTCACCCCTGCCATCTCATAACACCGCGCAAACATCTCCGCCCAGTCGTCTATGTCCTGCTGCGTGTAGTACACCACCGTCTTCTTCCCCGTCGTCCCCGATGACGCGTGAATCCTCACTATCTCCTCAAAGGGAACCGCCCGCCAGCCAAAGGGGTAGTCCTTGCCCAGCTCTGCCTTGTGCGTGAACGGCAGCTTCCTCACGTCCTCCAGAGTCTGGATGTCCTCCGGCCCGACGCCAGCCTCATCCAACTTCTCCTTGTACAAAGGTGAGTCCTCATACGCGTGCCGCACACTCCACTTCAACCGCTCCAACTGCAAAGCAGCCATATCCTCGCATACCAAATCCGATAGCTTTGCCGTCACATCTGACCTCCCGTCGCATGCCCCGCACTCGCGGGTTGTGCAACCCCTCTCCGAACGGGGCTACCTGCCCACACCAGGCCCAGTTCGGACTTCACCATTTGTCCTATTCTCTACAGATGTTCGATCGCCCAGTCGACGCCGAGTTCCTGCAACTTGTGCTCGGTGGGGATACCTGTGTCGGGGTTCCACCCCATCATTCCGTAGTACACGTGAACCGCCCGCTCCAACGCGTCCCTGTCAACAGACACTCCCTCTAGTGGACCGGAAGCAAACGGGGTGAAGAACCGGGCAGGCAGCACATCGCTCTCAGTTCCAAGCCCTTCGCGCTCATTGTACACCCGCGCCAAGGTCACCGTGCGTTCCGCCACCTTCAGAAGCTCCCACATCGTAGTGTTCCAGCCGGTGACACCGTTCACCACGTCCACCATCTGCGCGAAACTGTAAGGAAGGAAGAGGCACATTCCCGCGCAACTGAAGAAATGAGACCAGTTGGCGCGATACATAGCCATGCGGACCTTCGCTGGGCTGAGATCATCCGCCGGCAGAGGATCCAGCACGCCGAGGGCCCGCAACGCGGCGATAGGTCCCCCCTCTGCGGTGTAGAATGTGTCATGGAAGTTGTGATTGTGGTCGGCCCCTGTGGGCGTTACAGCGTATCCCATCCCAATGCCATGCTTAAGGCGCGGCTCATGCATGGGAATCTCCTGTCCCTTCACATGAAGCGCAAACTCCTCGGCATCACGTCCCAGCTTGCCACTGGCTCGCATAACGCCTTCCGCGAGAAGATCACCGATTCCCTCGCGCTGCCCGATCATCTCTACGGTCCTGACCATGCCTTCAGCGTTGCCGAAGCGCAGCTCGATGCCATCGGTATCCTTCTTGGTCAGGATCCCGTTCTCAAAGCATTCCATGGCGAAGGCCACGGTGGCCCCTGTGGACATGGTATCCAGACCGTACGCGTTGCAGAGTTCGTTGGCCTTGGCCACGGCTGCCAGATCATCAACACCGCAGTTCGACCCCAGGGAAGCTATGCTCTCATACTCAGGTCCGCCGTAAGCCGAGCTCAAGGCGTAAGGCTCGCTTGCCTCTACAACTCGCTTGCAGCGAATCGGACACGCATAACACCCCAGCCTGTCCACCAGGATGGTCTCCGACATAGTCTCGCCCGAGATCCGCTCTGCTCCCTCGAAGGATCCCTCCATGAAGTTCCGCGTGGGTAGACCTCCTTGCATGCTCAGAGGCTCAACGTCTGCGGCGGTGCCGTGTTCATACATAACCCCCCGCATCTTCATGTAGTTGTCAGCAAGCCACTTGGCGATTGGTCGCACTTTTTCAGGGTCGGCCAGTTCAGGAAAATCGTGGCCCCGCACGGCCACGGCTTTCAGCTTCTTGGAGCCCATCACGGCTCCCATGCCTGTGCGCCCTGCGAAATGGTGCAAGTCGCCTACGACACAGGCATAGCGCACCAGCGACTCACCGCCAGGACCTATCTGCGAGATGCGCACTGACTTGTCACCCAGTTCCTCGACGATCATCTCCTGGGATTCCGCGGTCTCTTTCCCCCAGAGATGGCGCGCATCTTTGATCTCCGCCTCCCCATCGTGAACCCACAGGTAGACCGGATCCGCTGCCTCTCCCTCGATGACTATCGCATCATATCCTGCGCGCTTCAATTCGTAGCCCCAGAAGCCACCCATCTCAGATGCTCCGAAGCCGCCCGTGAGCGGGGATTTCGCCCCCACTCCGCTGCGGCCACTCCCGGCTAATGGTGCCCCTGTCACAACCCCCGTGGCGAAGATCAACTTGTTCTCTGGGCCAAGAGGATCGACACGCGGGGTCAGTTCTCGTAGAAGATAGCTGGCGACGAAGCCTCTGCCGCCAAAGTATGTTCGATAGAACCTCTCGCCAGGCTCTTCTGTCGACTTCCTGCCCGAGGACAAATCCACCCTCAAGATCTTCCCGTTGAATCCGTAAGACATCATTTCCTCCCAGTGTAGTTTATCATCCAGTCAAGCGCGCCCCACGGCGCGGGCCATCCGAAGCAAGATCAAGATGCTAGTTCTCCGAACAGGGCAAGACACAATCACGCCCGGCCACCCCTGAATAGGATCATCGGGCCCTCTGTATCTTTCTCGATCCTTCCTTGCGACGCCAGTAGTTCCAGGTGGGCGAGTGTTTCAGTGAAGCCCAGCCGTCCTTCAAAGGAGGAAGGATCGGCACCGAATGCCCTGCGAGCCACATCGTGGGCACTCCTTTGGCCATTGCCAAGAGCCTCCACCACCTTCTCTGTCCGTACGGAGTAGTGAGCGGTCATCTCGTCAATCCTCTCCCGATGATCGCTGAACGGCTCACCATGGCCCGGAAGGACCAAATCAACCTCAAGAAGTGCGACCCTGCGCAAGGACTCCATGTAGTCTCCCAGCGGGTTGCCACCAGTGTAGGGTGTGACGCCCACGTGGGGGATCCTTGTCGTCAGGAGATGGTCTCCCGCAATCAGGATTCGCCTGTCTGAGTCATGCAGACACACATGGCCTGCCGAGTGGCCCGGGGTCCAGATCACGCGATACTGCCTAGATCCCACGGCCATCTCCTGGCCATCAAGAAGCTGCTCGTCAATCTCAGTGTACCAAACGACGTTTCGCCACACCTCAGCAGCCTTTTGTGCCTCGGCTGCCAGCACTCGTGGAAAGCCGTATCGCAGAAGTAGCTTGAAGATTTCCCAACCGCCGGTTCCAGTCCTTCCATACAGACACTCTGCTCGCTCGGCCTCTAGCGAATGCATGCCAACTCTGGCTGGGGACCGTTCCTTGATCTTCCCCACCATGCCGTAGTGATCGTGGTGGCAATGCGTGATCACAATCCTGGCTACGTCACTGAAGGTACACCCGATGTCCTGCAGATAGCTCTCAAGGGTCAGCACCGCCGCCTCCGTGTTGACCCCACAGTCAACGAGAACGTAGCCATCGTCGTCTTCTATCAGATAGAGATTGACGTCTCTCGACCAAAAGGGCAGCGGAACACTGACCCGATGGATGCCGGCGCTGACTTCCAAGACAACCCCTCACCCCTGAGAGAAATAGTCAGACCAGTTGGCTTCCACCAGTTTCCTGGTCTTCTCGTCGGTCTCCACTTTGACGGGAAAGTCTATGCCATAGGGGATCGTGGCATCAATGCCGTACTTCGAGCTGGGCCCGCCGTCGTGCTGCAATGGATCAAGATGCGGACCCGCGATGTCCGAGACGATCACTATGTCCTTGTCAGGGCGAACTCGAGTCGCGATAGCCCACTCCACCTGGGTGCTGTCCCTGATGTCTATATCTTCGTCGACAACTACGCAACTCTTGATCAGAGCGCTCCTCAGGATATCGAGGATCACATTCTTGGCCTGTCCAGCCCTCTCTTTCCTCAACGAGGCCACAACGTGAAATGCCGAGCATCCTCCAAGAGGGAAGTACACATCCTTCAGCGTAGGCGCCGTGGACGGCTTGATCTGCCGGAATAGCTCCGCCGATTTCGTCAGCGAATGCATGGTATGGTCCTCTGTCGGCGGATACCCTTCGTGGGTGCAGAGATACAATGGATCGTTCCTGTGGGTGATCGCGCTGATCTCGATCACAGGTCGCATGTCTGCCGGCCCCACGTACCCGGTGAATTCGCCGAAGGGCCCTTCCATTTCGCGAACGTTGGGCAAGACGCGTCCTTCGAGTACGATCTCCGCCGTGGCCGGCACCTCCAGGTCCACCGTCTTGCACTTCACCACCTCCACGGGCTCCTGTCGCAGTCCTCCCGCCAGTTCCAACTCGTAGGCACCATACTGGAGAGGAACCTGAGAAGCTAGATACAGCATCGGATCGGTACCTATGACTATCGCTACCTCCAGAGGCTTCCCCATCCTCTCAGCACTCAGAAAGGCAGTGGCACCATGCTGTGGAGCCTGCAAGTAAGCACCCATCCTCCTGTCGCCCGTCATCATCAGCCGATAGATGGCCATATTCCCCGCGGAGGTTTGGGGATCCTTGTTGAAGAAGAGTGCGAAGGTGATGTAGGGACCACCGTCAAGCGTGTTCCACCGTATCTGAGGTATCACGTCGGCCAGACACACCTGATCTCCGAGGATCACATTCTCTTGACAAGGAGCCTTTTCCACAAGCCTGGGTCTGAGGAAAGTGCTCGCTCTCTCGAGCCACACCTTCAACAGCCCATCTTCCGCACAGCACATGGCCATGGCTATGCGACTCATTGTGGTGCCAAAGATGCCCATTACCACCTGGTGGGAGTAACCCTTGACATTGGTGAAGACCACCGCCGGCCCGCGGGTATCGTCCAGCTTTCTGCCGATGCCCCCGATTTCCAGGTCTGGGTCTACTTCCCTTTGCACGTACTGCAATTCCCCTGCGTCTTCGAGGACACCCAGAAATTCTCTCAAATCATGATAGGCCATGAGTTCCCCTCGCTCCTACTCGCAACACACTTGACGGGCTCAGACATGACGGGCTACCCACCACGCCTCGTGGATAGCTTCGTAGATCCTACGTGGCTCCACGCAGTCACCTATCGTGTGGACCTCCACGCCGGTCCCGTCGAGCTGCTCAGCCAGTTCGGTGTTGGGTGTTGAACCCAGCGCCAGGACGACGGTGTCGCACTCAAGGACACTGGTCTCCCACCGCCGGTCAGCAACCTGCACCCCATCTCCCGTTATCGCCCTGATACTCCGCTCTGTCAAGATCGAAACTCCGTACTCATCGAGTTTCTCGAGCACATAGGCCCGCTCACAGGCTTCCATCTCGACACCCATCTCATCCTGCATTTCCACAAGGGTCACTTCCGCACCGCCCTCAGCCAAGAAGTAGGCCATCTCCGCACCCACTCGCCCTCCGCCGGCTACCACGACCCTCTTCCCCACCTTGGCCTGGCCGCCTAGCACCGCCTCTGCGGTCTTGACGTTCTCTCCCTCGATGCCGGGGATGCGAGGCTTCAGCGGCTGCGCGCCCGCAGCCACGATCACCACATCCGGGTCTACCTCGCGGACGACATGGCCAGTCGCTTCCTGCCCCAGTTCGATGCGCACTCCACTCTTCTTCAATTGAGTCACCAGGTACTCCAGCAGATCTTCGAGATCCTTCTTGAAGGAAGGCACTGAGGCCAGAAGCAGTTGCCCTCCCAGAGAGTCTGCTCTCTCGTAGAGAACCACTTGGTGACCTCTGAACGCTGCTATGCGGGCCGCCTCCATGCCTGCCGGCCCACCCCCCACCACCAGGATCTTCTTCGCCTTCACTGCTGGCACGAGTGGGTATTCCCTTTCTCGCCCGAACTCCGGGTTCACAGCGCACCGCACGCTCCACCCGTTAACCATTCTGTCGATGCAAGCGTTGCAAGAAATGCAGGGACAGATATCCTCAACTCGCCCTGCAGCCGCCTTCTGCGGGAGGTATGGATCCGCCAGCAGTGGACGTCCCATGGCGATCATGTCGGCTTTCTGATCCCGTAGAACCTGTTCCGCCAACAGGGGGTCCCCCAGGCGGCCCACGACGATCACGGGGACACTGACCACATCCTTGATCCCACCTGCCAGATGCACACTGCACCCGCGCGGCATGTGCATCGTGGGGAAGATCCAGGGCCGTGCCGCGTGCACTCCCGCCGAGACGTCAATGGCGTCGATCCCGGCCTCCTCTAGACGCACAGCCATCCGTTTGGCTTCCTCTAGCTGTATACCCCCCGTTATGTGTTCATCGGCGCTGAACCGAAAGATGATCGGGAAATCCCGCCCCACCTTCTCTCGAGCCGCTTCGATGAGCTCCAAGGCGAACCTCATGCGGTTCTCGAAACTACCCCCATAGATATCGGTGCGCTTGTTGAAGAATGGTGAATGGAATTGAGTGACCAAGTAACCGTGGGCACCATGGATTTGCACGGCGTCGAAACCCGCGGTCTTGGCTCGGAGAATGGAATCTGCAAACTCTTCCTCAATGTGTTGGATCTCGGCTATAGTCAGGGCTCGAGGTGTGTCCCCACGCGGGAAGCGGACGACTGAAGGAGCCACCGGTTGTGCTCCCTCTGTGTTTCGCAGGTTGGTCTGTCCACCTACATGCTGTAGCTGAATCGCCACCTTCGCCCCATGAGCGTGGACAGCTTCCACCAGATCTCTGAACCCGTGGATGTACTTATCGCTGTCCAACCTCAATGGGCACGACCCTACTTTGCCCACTGGCCAGTCAACAGTGGTAGCCTCGACGATGATCAGCCCCACCCCGCCCTTGGCTCGCTCAGCATAGGAGTCTATGACCCGCTGGGTCACCGCCCCGTCTGGGGTGTTGAATCTCGTGGCCACCGGCGCCATCACAATGCGATTTCTCACCTGCATCGTGCCGATGCTGATGGGCTCGAATAGCTTGGTGAACTTCACGGCCTGGTCTCCCCCTCGCCACCATTGTTTCGGCGGAGAATCCGCAGCGCATTCTCACCGAGGATCATCTGTTTCTCCCCCTGGGGCAACTCAAGCCCCAGGATACTGGACACGGACTTGCTCATGCTCCCTATGACGTGGGGATAGTCACTCCCAAGCACCATGTGGCCCGCACCTACCGTCTGGTGCGCACACATTAACGCCGGTTGGTGAAAGGAGACCGTGTCATAGTAGAGCTCCTTGAGATAGTCACTCGGCGGGGCACTCAGGTTCTGTCTACACTCTGGATAGGCTCTGTACCCATTGTCTATCCGTTCCAGCAGATAGGGAATAGCTCCGCCGAGATGAGCAACAACGAACTTGATGTTTGGATACTCTTCCATCATGCCACTGTACACCATCCTGGTGATGGCCAGCGTCGTGTCGAAGACGAAACCTATCAAGGGCGCCAATCCATATTCGTACATCAGCTCCACGCCCACGGGAGTCATGGGATGAACGAGGACCACCAAGCCGAGTCTATCTGCTTCCTTGAAGAAAGGCTTGAATTCTTCTGAATTCAGGGGCCTACGGTTGATATTCGAACCGATGATCAAGCCATTCATCCCCAACTCATGGATCGCCCGATGCAGTTCCTTGATCGCATAGTCCACGTTGGTCAGGGGCACGCTAGCAAGGCACATGAAGCGATCGGGGGACTCTTCACAGAGGGCAGACAGATGATCGTTGGTCGTCTCTGCTAAGTTGAGGCTGTCTTCGTCCGATGCGAAGTACACATTGGGGGTCGAGAGGGACAGCACCTGGACATCGATACCCGCTTCATCCATTTCGCGAATTCTCACCGTGGGGTCGGACATCTCCGGGGTTATGGTCAGGATCCTCGCTCCTCTGTCTTTGACTATCTTGTTGCCATTGCTATCCTCGGTGATCTCCAGGGCGGTGTCCAGGGCTTCGAGCGCTCCCAGGTACTCCGCCGGGTAGTAGTGAGTGTGCAAATCTACTCTCATTCAGTGCCCCCTACACCAAAAGACTCCCCCGGAACACGTACAAGCTACCATGGGGGAATCATCTCTCCAAGGACTTGTCCGAGTTGGCTCACCAATGATCTCATCTCCGAAGCTCTGAATAGGTGACTCTCGCCGCGTAGACCAGAGTGGTCGAGAATAGATCTCGTCGTTCCAAACACCTGCTGCAGGCCCAGTGGCCTCGCGCAACGAGACCGCAGTCGCTGCCTTCACGGGGACCGCTGGCTATGCCCTGATACCGGTCGTCTTTATGCCCTGCACAATGAACCGCTGCAAAGCAAGGAAGAGGATGAGGCTGGGGAGTATGGTGAGTACAGAACCAGCAACCACGTATTCCCAGAAGGTTATCTGTGGGTCTCTGAAGGACGCGATCCCCACTTGCGCCACCCAAAGATCGGCCGACCTAGTGATGATCAAGGGCCAGATGAAGGCGTCCCAGTTGGCGATGAAGAAGATCACCCCCAGGGTGAGAAAAATGGCTCGCGACAGCGGCAGGACGATCTCAAAGAAGATACGAGCTCTGGAAGCACCATCTATCAGCGCTGCGTCTTCCAACTCTCTGGGAATGCCCAAGAAGAACTGTCTGAAGGCGAAAATGCCGAAAGCATGGAAGACGGATGGTATGATCAAGCCTTGGTAGCTGTCCAACCAGCCCAACTGCTTGACCACCATGAAACGAGGGACGATGATGGCATAGATGGGCAGCATGTAAGTGGCCATGATGACCAGGAATAGGACATTTCGTCCCGGGAAGTCCAACCTGGCCAGGGCATACCCCGCCATGGAGTGAAACAACAAGCTTAGTCCAGTAACAGCGAAGGCAACGAAGAAGGAGTTAGCCAGCCAACGAGCAAACGGGTATTCAGTGAGCAGATCCACGAAGTTGTCGAGGCTCGGTTTCGCCGGTAGCAATGCCGGGGGATAGGCGAATACCTCATCTCCTGGCTTGAATGAAGACAATAGCAGCCACATCAGTGGGACGACCACGATTATCAGCGCCACCACGAGCACTGCATAGAGAATCGCCCTCTGCGAGATGTTGCCGAGTGTCATGCTCTCTGCTCCCTGTCCTACCGATCCTCACCCAGGCCGAGATAGCGAAACTGGACCAAGGTGAAGATGAGAATCATGCCGAACAACACCGTGGATGCCGCAGCCGCATAGCCGAAGCGGAAGAACCTGAACCCTCTTTCGTAGATGAAGTACATCACGGTGTACGTGGCGTAAAAGGGCCCACCGTACGTCATCACGTATACTTGATCGAACACCTGGAAAGCACGAAAGGCAGCGATGAGTAGCACAAAGAGGATCACCGGTCTCAAGAGGGGCACCGTTATGTCTCGAAAGAGCCGCCAGGAACCCGCCCCATCGATCATGCCTGCCTCGTAGTATTCAGCGGGAATGTCCTGCAGCCCCGCCAGGAAGATGATCATGTAGAAGCCGGCGAACTTCCAGATGCCCACGAAGATGATGACCGGCAGCGCCTGCGTGGTAGAAGCCAACCACATTCTGTGGGGCAGCTCCCAACCCAAGTGACTGAGGAAGGGCAAGTCAAGTATCTGCCGGATCGAGTAGTTGACGACGCCGAACGCAGGATCAAGCATGAAAGTCCAGGCGACAGCAGCGATAACCATGGGTATGACGAAGGGTACGAAAAAGCCTGTTCTGAACAAGTACCTGGCCCTTATCTGTGTGTTGAGTATGACTGCCAAGGCGAGGGGGATGATAACGACGAGGGGGACAAACGCCGCCATGTAGACGATGGTGACCCGTACCGACTTCCACCACAGATCGTCTTGAATCAGTTCTACGAAGTTATTCAGGCCAACGTAGGTCCTTGGACTTAGAGCTGTCCACTCGTGGAGGCTGAGATAGAACAGAAAGATCATAGGCGCAATCCAGAAAATGGCCAATCCTATGATGTCGGGCAGCAAGAACAGATACCCTAGCAGTCTCTGCTCCCTCTCTTGTGCCGACTTCGGCCAGATCTTGGCCCTGATGGAAATGACGGACAGACGATTGGTCGACAAACTCATATGCCTATCGGTCCCTTGCGCACAGGATGCGATCTGCTCCCTGGCTTGACCCGAGAATTGGCACCGCTCGGCAAGCCTCGCACCAAGAACTCCGCTTGCGCCAAACGTGGGTCCCCCGACCGGCTAGAGCTGTTCCGGTGATGGGCCGGGGGACCCATCGCTAACTAGCTCCCCAGGAAGCAACCTGCGGACTTGCTACATCGGTGCCCGACCACACGGCCGAAGAGCACCTCAAGACCCCACTCTACCTCGAGTCTAGATACTCCTGGATCTCAGCCTCGCCAGTGGCAGCAGCTTCCTCAGGCGAGATACCACCATAGAGAACTCCCTGCATGGACTCGATGACGGCATTCGCGATTTCCGCCGGAGCATCAAGCTGGGTTCTGCCAGATGGCAGCATAGGCATGAAGTCGGCCATGCGAGGATCTTGCAGCATCTCCTGATACTCAGGGGTCTCTCTCACTGAGGCCCTGGGGGACATAGAGGGCCTAGCCCAGGTGATCCATTTCGTCGGGCGCGCCGGGTCTTCAGCCATCAGCCATGCGGCAAACTTGGCAGCCTCCTCCGGGTGCTCGCTGTGACTGCTGACCCCCAGCCTGAAACCACCATACACAGTGTAGTACTCCGCGCGCGCCTCGCCTTCTGGAAGAGGCAGCGGGAACACGCGCATCGTGTCCTTCATCTCGGGGTAGGCTTGGTCAAAGATACCTACGTGCGCAGAGGCACAGAACTCCATCACCGCCTTCCCCGTGCCCAAGGCCTCACCGATTCCAAGCGGGCTGGGCACCATGGCCTTGTGCACATTCATGAGATCGCCCCACAGTGTGAGGGCATCCACCGTTCCCTGGCTATCATAGTCGGTCGTGGTCAGATCTTTGTCCACGATGTCCGTGCCGCCCATCCAGACCCAGGACACGAACTGCCACACGGCGTGTTCTGTGGCACTTGGCGCCAAGTAGATACCGTAATGGTCGGCCGTGGTCAACCTCGTCGCCACATCGATCAACTGATCCCACGTTTCAGGGATGTCAGCCTCCGTGAGTCCGGCTTCCTCCCAGAGATCGGCGCGATAGCCGATGCCCGTGATGTCCACCTCGAAGGGGATAGAGTAGATGTGGCCCGCATACGTTACTGAGTCCAGCACGTCGGGCAGCAAATCGTCTATGAAATCCTCCGAGAGGTAGTCATCCAGCGGTAGAAGGACCCCTTCCTCATAGAAGTGGCGTATGTGGGTGTTTGTGCCCCAGAAGACATCCGGCGCTTCACCGGCGGCAAAGGCCGTCGGCAACGCCTCCATGCCGTAGGTGGCGAAGGGGAATTCCTCGTAGATGATCGTGATGTGGGGGTTCTCCTCCATGTACAGGTCGATCATCTCCTCGACCCACAGCGCTTGGTTGGGCATGCGAGACGCGTACTTCCAGAGCTTCAACGTGATAGGCTCCGGTGCGGCCGTGGGCTCCGGTTCCGGCGTTGCCGTGGGCGCCGGTTCCGGCGTTGCCGTGGCCTCTTCCGGTGGGGCCGTGGGCTCTTCCGGCGGGGCCGTGGGCTCTTCCGGCGGTGTCGTCGCCGGTGGTGTCGTAGGCTCCGGCGGTGGCGCGGCTGGTGCGCAGCTCACCACCAGTGCTATCAGCATCACCACCCCGACAATCGTTCCAAGTGTCTTGTTGTTGAACATCTTCCCTCCTTGCTCTCTGCACTTCTCAAATGCCACAGTGTTGCTTGTAGCTGTCTTGCTCCGTTTCATCACCCCCCTTCTTCGAACAACCTACGAGGGCGCTCTTGCTATGTGTCAAAGACCCGTAACCGCGGGCCTCTCTCGGCTGACAGCAATGTCGATTCCAACGAGTCCGAGCGCCGAGCGCGTTGTTCAGATCATACAACATAGTTTCTCATTAGTCAAGTCGAATTCTACACGAGAACGGGCCTCTGCTCCGTCGAGGAAGCCTGTGCGTTTGACACGCCCCCATGACCATGGGAATCGCTGCTTCCCTAGCTGGCATACCGCTGAACGACAATGCATCGCTCTCAACTGTCTGCGCTAGTCACTGTGACTCCGAAAAGATCTTCGGACCGGATATCTTGGCTTGTATCCCATCTCTCTGCTGGCCTTCGATATGTCTATCAGGCCCCGATAAGGGTTCTCCACGAAACTGTGCTCGCCCACAACGGGGACCCGCGGGAAATAGCGCTTGATCAACTCCAACGAGGGCTCTTTGGCGGCCACTTCCGGGCCGCAGATGTGGTACGCGCCATGCGCAGCGGCGCCGTCTTCCAAAGCCAGTGTGAACGCCTGAGCCATATCTCGCACGTCCACACAGCCCCAGTGATAGAGGCTGCCATAGTCAGGGTTCTCCATTATCCTCTCCAGCCGGTTCACCGCGTCAGGCCGCTTGGAATCAGATACCATGCCCAGGCGCAGGCATATTGTGTGCAGACCGTGCTTTCTTGTGTAGCTGGCGCAGAGTTCCTCACCTAGCAGTTTGCTGAGTCCATAAGTGTCCTCAGGTTGGCAAGGCTGTTGCTCATTCACGGGGAAGTGATCTGGTACTACAGCCTCCCTTGAGAAAGGACCGATGCCAGTCGCGCACATGCTGGAGATGAACACCACCTTCTGGATATCGTGCTCGACGGCACTCTCCAGCACGTTGAAGGTGCCCATCACATTGACTTCCATGATCTTGCGCGGTTCCCCGCTGTCATAGGGGATGGCCCCTGCGTGTATGATGGCGTCCACACCGGAACAGACCCGTTGCACTTCGTCGAAGACACAGAGGTCTCCCTGCACGCACTCGAAAGGTGGTTGGGCTTCCACTAGATCGAAGATCACCACCTCATGCTGGTCCTGCAACTCCGTGGCCAGACAAGTGCCTATGTAACCACTTCCGCCCGTGATGAGGATCCTCATACGATTCCTCCCAAGTTTCGCAAACGCCTCATCGCCCTCATCCGACGGCACGACGGCCAGTGAGAAAAACCCTCGCAAGATGGAGGACTATCATCTCGCCGCCAGCGGATCACGTGCTACAGTGCCTCTCGAAAGCCTCGTAGACCGCTCGGATGTTCTCCAGAGGCGCGTCCGGCAATATAGTGTGGGACGTCCCTCCAATGTAGCCTCCCCCATATTCTCCAAAGACCTCTGTCAGATGCCCTACCTCCTGGTCAATATCCTGAGGAGTCCCTCGCGGCACGGTGACTTGCACATCTAGCCCGCCCCAAAAGCACACCTGTCCCCCAAATCTCCTGCCCAGTTCGTCAACATCCATGGCTCGTGGTTGAACCGGATTGAGGACATCAAGCCCGATTCCTATCAAGTCAGGTATGATGTCCATGATGTTCCCGCAACTATGCATCCACACGTGCGCACCACCTTGGTGGGCCAGGTCAAACAGCGTGCGGTAACAGGGCTTGTAGAGTTTCCTCCAAAGCGCAGGGTTGATCAGGAGGCACCTCTGCGAGCCCCAATCATCGGTGAACCATACCCCATCCACCCCAATCTCCAGCCACTTCCTCAGTATCTCGGCATCAAACTCCATGATCCGCTCACGCAGCGAAACGAACTCACTGTAGTACCGATAAGGATCTCTCAGCAAGTTCCCCATTCCGCGCAACAACCACATTCTCTCGAACACGGTGGCCCACACGGTCGCCAGAACATACCTGCCTCTGTTCTGCTCGATCTCAGGATAGACGTGATCGAAGCGCCCAGGTTTGAGGGGATCAGGAAACTCATACCCGTCAAGCAGCTCCCATCCGCCCTCCAGGGGATGACCCGTGGCATAGTTGTCGTTCCAGGTCACGCCCCATTCGTCTACACGCGGGCCGTCCACGGACCTCCATTCCTTGGCTGGCGCCGGCCACAGTTCGATCCAGTCCTGTGGAGCCTTCGCCATCAACTTCTCCACAGCCTCCACGTCTTCAGAGCTTCGATCGCGGCGAAAACGTGGCATGTCGATCCACACGCTGTACGGAATGCGGTCTGGTCCCTTGAACTCGATGGCGGCCTTGACCACCTGTCGCGGATTCATCTCTGGCATGTCGGCCTCCCACCGAACCTCACCAGTCGAGGGTGCGGTCTCCCCGTTTCTGCTCCAGGTTGTAGATCTCCCACACGTTGTCCCGCAGCAGCTTCCTGGCCAGATCCATGGCCACTTCTTCGTCGAAGTCCCCTCGTGCGACCTTCTCCGAGAGTACTCGAGCCAACACTCGTCGCACTTGGAGTACGTGGCCGTACACAGCCTCCACGTGTTGGCAGTCACCGCCCCACTCCAGCTTGCTGCCAGGGACCGTGTCCAGCCACTCAGCCAGATTCCTCTCCGCCACAGCAGGAGAGACCAGGGGCAACCAGTTGAAATCGAGGTACACGTTGGCGTATGTCTTCGCCAGCACCGACAGTTCCCCACCGAACGGGTAGCTGCCGTGGAAGAGCACGAACTTGGCCTCGGGATACGTGAAGAACAGGTTGTTCAGGTGCAGCGCGTGGGAATTGGCGAGCACATTCCCGAATCCATGCTGCAAACCTGTATGGAACTGGAAGGGCAGTTCGTACTGGATCGTCTTCTGAACGATGAGATGCATGATGCAGTCTTGAAAGGCCTTTGCCTCGGCCGGCGTGACCTCGCTGTCAGGCTTGAGGAAGATCCTCTCCGCTTCGGACCTGCCCACAGGCTCGAAGAGGAGTATTCTACGGTAAGCGGCCACCGACTTGGCAGCCACCGCGCCGTTCTCAGTGGCCGTACGGAAGACTCTGTCCACCAGAGCCAAGTAGTCATCGAAGGAGTTGAGGGGCAGTCCATGCTCCTTCTGCAACGCTTCCCTGCCATAACGCAGGATCTGCCGCTGCACCTTCCTCTCCAGCAGGACCAGGTTTGCATACCCGTACAGCAAAGGATCCACCCACAGCACAGGGACGCAGAACTCTCGCTCAGTTCCGTATACGTCGGGGTCGGTCCTGTGCAGCAGCGAAACCTCGATTCGGGCCTTCTCCTTGAGAACGTGGTGGTACCAATCTTCACGTTTGTTGGCGGCTTGGATCCTGTCCGACAATTCCCGCCAGTTTGCGTCGTTCAATTCATCATCGGTGAAATCGTACAGTTCTCTGAAGGCTCCCATGAGTGATCGATAGTAGGAGGTGTTCCGAACCCTGTGAATGTAGGGGCTGATCCGCCGCCATCCCTCCTCGGGATCGAACTCCTCCCGCACCCAGTCGTCAACCGGCATCCCCGCGGAGACGAAATCCCCTTTCACATAAGTCCGATCGAAAAGATCGAAGAGATCCACCTCCCGTGCCAACGACTCGCACCGCTCCATGATGTGTTCATGAGCGTCGGCGATGGGAATGGCGTCGATCTCTTGGCTAAGTCTCTGGAAATGCTTGTTCAGACTGTTCATTACGTCATTGCCTTTCGCACTCCACCTGCTCACACCGGTTCATGTACGCCTCCTCTGGCATCCTTGTCGCCGCAGAGCTCGCTCTTACTCCCTCGCCGCCAGAGCGCTACAGCCCGGCGCGTCCGTGGCCTCATCAGCCAGTTTCAACACCCAGTCAGGTACTCCACCGCTGGCGTCTTCCAGAGCCAGAGCGAACAACTCCTTCGTTGTCTCGGGATGCTCATCGGCGACGTTTCTGTCGAAAGGATCTGGTGCCGCCAGATCATACAAGAAAGGCCCCTTGCCATTCAGCTTGCAGTTGAACCACCATCTGTTATCTATGACCGTCACCGCAGAGCCGAACGCCACCGTCACGTGATCGCGGAAACCGGACTTGCCCGCGACGGCGGCTTTGAAGAACGGCTTTCCATGGATGGGAACGTCCGTCTCTACACCGGCAGCCTCCAGAATCGTGGCCGCGATGTCAGTGTGCTGGACGAACAGGTCGCTCTCCTGGCCAGCGCCCTTGCCCTCCGGGTGCCGGATCAGTAGAGGCACGTCAAACACCTCGGGTGCCGCAGGGTATCCGCGTTTCCCCATGTAGTCCTGGTCACCGATGGAGTGGCCATGATCCGACGTGAACACTACCATCGTGTTCTCCAGCAGCCCAAGTACACGCATGGACTCAAGGAAGTATCCGAACCACCGATCACAGAAGGTGACCGACCCATTGTAGTTGGCCCGTGTGCGGCGCAGCAGGGCAGGGTCCATAGACGAGGTATCTCCGTAGATGGAGATCACCTGCTCCCGTCCCTCCTCCTCGCCATACATTCTGCGGTAGTGGGCCGGCACGAACCACGGCTCATGGGGGTCAAAGGATTCAACTGTGAGGAACCACTTCTCTGCATCTTGATTCTGCTCAAGCCATATCGCCGCTTCCTGGAACACGCGTGCGGCGAAGTAGTCCTCCTCCCTGGGCCGGTCGTACATATTCATCAGACACTGGCTCATGAACCAGATCCTGCGCTCGTTCTGCAACTCCTCGGGAAGCCAGTAGTCTATCTCCTCCTGGCAGGGCTTCGGCCCAGACCGTTGCGGATCCATCTCCTTGCCCCGCAGGAACATCCACTGGTCAAACCCTCTCCAGAAGTTCTTCGAGGACTTGAACATATGATAGACATCGGCGATCAGACCAGTGCGGTAGCCGTTCTCTTTCAGTGTCTCCGCCAGAGTCGGTTGTTCCTCAGGTATAGGACCCCAGCCGGGAGCACCCACGAAGTCTCCCTTGAGACGGAAGTCTCCATCGTGGAAAGGATAAACGCGCTGGCCGGTATACAACGCGCGACGAGCGGGAAGGGTAGGAAGGGACTCGGGATAGGCCCTCGTCATCATCAGCGACTCTCTCGCAAGGGCATCAATGTGAGGCGTATGAACCTCTCCCCACGGGGGCGCACCATAGACTCCGATGCAATCCTTACGTAACGAGTCCAATACCACCAACACAATGTTCATCAAGCGCTCTCCTTGCAAGCTCCCGTGTCGCTGCTTCTAGACCCTCGCCGTCAGAGCGGTGCACCCAGGCACGTCCTCTCCGGGATCGAACCCCTCCCGCACCCAGTCATCAACCGGCATCCCGGCGGAGACGAAATCCCCTTTCACATAGGTCCGGTCGAAGAGGTCTACGTCCCTTCTCAACGACTCATCGCGCTCCATGATGTGCTCGTGGGCATCGGCGATGGGGATGGCGTCGATCTCTCCCTTCAGCCTCTCGAAGAGCCTGCTTTTCATACCTTGTTGATCACCGCTTCGATCACTCCATGATGCCCCACAGGATCGTGCCCTCCGAGTGCTCCGGGATCGGTATGCCCAGTAGGACGGCCATCGTAGGAGCTATGTCCACCAGGTTGATGGCGCGCTGCGTCTGCACACCTCGTTTGATCCCAGGACCGCTGAAGATGGTCACCGCACGGAGGGACCCGATGTCCGCCCGTGAAGCATGGAAGTTGCCATGGTGACTGCCCTTAAGGCGCACCTTGGCGAAGAACACTACGTCGCCCATCATGTCACCGTGCAGTCCCAGCACCTCCGCTTCTTCTTTTCTCAGGACAACTTCGCAGTACCTCTTGTCTGGGAACGTAGGGCTTCTCGCATCCTCCAGTATGTCGACGACCTGTTCCACCACGTCTCCGTATTCGTCCCCAGGCTCCACTATTCCGTGGGGCTCCCTTCCTCTGAGATTCACGTAGACGTAACCATCGTGCACGACGGCGGCCTTGGTTCCCGACCAATCGATTCGTCTGATCGTCGGCGGTGCATATCCCCCGGACTCCAGCCGAAGGCTGGGGGCAGGATCCTTGAACGTGAGCAGGCCACGCTCCTCCAGCAATGCGTTCACATCCAGCCAGGCGCCTCTTCTTGCCGCGTGCCCGTGGTCGGAGGTCACCACCACCAGAGTATCGTCATCTATGTGCTTGAGTATCTCACCCACGTAGCGGTCGGCGAGCTCGTATGTCTTGCGAATGACTCTCGTGCCCAACTCGTGGAGCTCATGATCGAGATCCAGGCAGTCCAGGAACGAGTGATCCATGTGGTCTATGCCATGCCACTGCGTGGCCAACAGATCCCACTCCTTATGGGTCATCAGGTACTCGGCTGCCTTGCTCAACCAGTCAACCTGGTACTCCATCTCCTCCACGAACAGCTTCTCGGACTCCTCGGCGCTGGTCCATCCCCACCAGAGGGGGAAGTTCATGCCTCCCAGTTCCTGGAAGGGACCTACTTGCTCCACTAGCTCTGCCGCCAACGAATCCGGCCGAGTCCACCCAGTCGTGGGAAAGATCTGGGTCTGAAAGAGCAGAAAATCACTGCCATCCGGCGAAAGGGCAATGAGTTTGAACCTCAGCCAACCCTCTTGCCGCCCAGTACCAGCAGCGAACTCCCTCTTCACCCAATCGCTCCACTCATCAACCCGGAAGTCCGCCAGAGCCGCTTCTGCGTTCTTGGAGGCTGCGACAACCACCCTGTCGTAGCCCTCGCTCTGCGTGCCGATGACCAGAGCATGCAAGAGCTGTCGTTCTCCATAGGTAGTTGTCAGGGGCAGTGTTGTCTCCAAGGCGTCGAGATCGCTGGGTGGTACGTTGCTCCATCCCAGCGCTGGCTGAAGCTCCACCTGAAAGCCCATGGGCATCGTCCGTGGTGGTGCGGCTGTGACTGTATGGGCGCCTTCTGGTAGGCCCGCCATCCGTCGAGTGCTGTATGCACACCGTGGAGCGATCGCCAGCACGTTCCAGTCGGGGTCGCTGAACCCCTCCACCTGTATGCCCTTCTCGGTTGTGGGGGGCCATGAGGTCGTGTACTTCAACAGCAGCGGCTTCTTGCCGACTCGCTCCGCCGCCTGCCAGATCCGCTCGGCCCGACAGTGATAGGAGAAGAAAGCACTCTCTGCCTCGTCCAGCGAGCCGCCGGGCTGGTGGATAGACATGGCCACCACACCATGAGTGCCGGCGTGGGCTCCCGTAGCAATGGTGTTCCAGTTGATGGAGGTGCCTGGTGGCAAAGAACTGAACGCCTCCGTGGTCACGCCACTCTCCATCAACTGCCTGAGATGTGACAACACCCCTTCCGCAGCGAAGCGTTGCAACAGATCTATGGTCGCTGAGTCCAGCCCTATCAAGACGGCTTTCTTCGCCACGCCAGCCACCGACGGGACCCAGCCCTTCACCAGGCTCATAGTACACTCCTTGGTACTCGCATTTGGTGGATCAGCACGGCCTTGCAGCTAGTAGGCCTGACGCAGCACGGACATCAAATCGTCGGGAGTAGGCCGCCGGGGGTTGACCGGAATGTGAGGGCTTTTCATACCGGATTCCACCACCGTCGAGAACCCATCTTCCTCGACGCCGATATCTCTCAAGCGTGTGGGCAGGCCCAGATCATATATAAGACTGGCAACGGTATCTACCGCCATTTCCGCCGCTTCAAGGGGAGTGAGCCACTCCGTGATCTCGCCCATTGCCGACGCTATGCGAGCGAACTTGCCGGCAGCACCTATGAGGTTGAACCGCATCGCGTGGGGAAGCAGGATCGCACAAGCTACGCCATGGGGCACGTCATACATTCCTCCCAGTATGTCCGTTATGGCGTGGATGATGCCCAACCTGCTGTTGGCGAAGGCCATACCTGCCATCGTGCTGGCCATCAGCATGTCCCCCAAAGCATCCAGATCATTGTTGGCCACGGCGCGCCGCAGGTTCTGACCAATCAACTCCACGGCGCCTAGAGAAAGGGCGTCGGTGAGAGGAGTCCCTGCCAGGGACAGATAGCTCTCAATGGCGTGGGTAAGGGCATCCAGTCCCGTGGCCGCCGTAATGGGCGAAGGCAGAGTCACCAACAATGTAGGATCCAGGATCGCCACCTTGGGACGAATGGCCACGCCGGCAACGATCGTCTTGATGCGTCGCTTCTTGTCGCTGATCACTGCCCCGTGGGTCACCTCACTACCAGTCCCGCAGGTCGTAGGGATGGCCAGTAGAGGTGCCGGTAGCTCCGTGAACTTGTTCAGCCCTTCGTAGTCCAGTATTTTGCCACCGTTGGTCACCAGCACCGCAATAGCCTTGGCTGCGTCTATGGAGCTACCCCCACCGATGGCCACCACGCTGTCGCAACCCGCTTCGCGCAGCTTGGTGTATCCCGCGTCAACCACCTCTGTCGTAGGATTGGGCTGCACGCCATCATAGACAGCAAACTCCATTCCCTGTCCGGTCAAGGAGTCGGTGATCGGCTGAACGAGACCTGCCGCCACAACGCCCTCGTCGGTGACGACAAAGGCCTTCTTGCCGCCCAAGGCGGCAACCTCTTCTCCTGTGACCTTCTCGGCAACGTTGGGCCCAGATACTATTCTGGTGTTCATGCCAAACCGAGACACTTTCGCCAGTTCCATGCGTCATCCTCCCAACAAGTATATGTGTGCTCCGAACCCAGTTGGACGTCCCCATTGCTGGATTTCGGGTCTAACATCGGTCGAACGATCTATCAGCACTTGTACATGTTCAGGGTGAGATTGTTGTGCCGGTCAGCAGACAGATCAGATCACGCCTCTCGATCCGGTCGATAGTGCAATTCCAGCGTAATCCCATCGGGATCCAGGAAGTAGACTGCTGCGCCGCCAGTTGGCCCCCACTGGGGAGGTGAGACGAACTCAACCCCCTGGCTCAGGAGGTATTCATAGTCCTGTTGTATGTCCTTGCTCCAGAAGGAGATGTGTCCCTTGCCAGGGTCGCAGTTCCTAGCCTCCACACGAGTCCCTTGTCCGGTGAGATATTGCACCAGTTCAAGAGTATGACCACCGACGTCCAGGAACACAGTCCTGACCCGCGCCCCCGGCACGCCAACCATGGTCTCAATGTACTCCCCTGCTCGCTCTACGTCATCCATGACAGTGAACCCCAGAGTATCTCGATAGAGAGCCAGTGACCTTTCCATGTCACTGACGACGAAACCGGTATGTCCTATAGCAAGCTCCATTAGTCGCTCCTCTCCAAGAGATCTACCTTAGCTACCTCTTCAGGCGGGACACTCAGCCTGGGGGGATACTCACCCTCTAGAGATCTTGTGGCATCTACGATCAAGGCATCATGGACTCCCGAATCGTACATAGAAGGGTCCAGAGTGGATCCTTTCAGACCACGTACGATCTCCACATCACGCGACGCCTGAACACGCGTGGCGATGGCCTCCAGGACTTCCTGGTCGCTGAACACGTTCACATCGTCGTCCACAACCACCACCAGTTTCGGGTATCCTAAGCCCAAGGCCGCGTATGCTGCCGTCTTGGGCTCGCCATCATGGGTCTTCTTGATCGAAACGTAGAAGTGAAATCCGGAACGGCCCGACACGGGAGCGTGCACGGCCGATACGGAGGGCACAGCATCCCTGACCCTGCGCAGCACATCGGCCTCCCAGCTTAGGCCCTGCAAGTTGCTCAGATCTCGGTGCCCCACGAAGTTGGTGACCAAGAAGGGATCACGCCTGTGAGTAATGGCTCTGACGCTCACCACGGGCCTGCGGCGCGCGGGCCCCAGATAGCCGGTCCATTCCCCGAAGGGGCCTTCCAGTTCCCGCACATTGGGGAGTATCTCCCCTTCCACCACGATCTCGGCGTCCGCAGGCACCAGGAAATCACTGCCCCAGGTCTCTGAGGCCACCATCCTGAACGATAGGCCCGCCAGGGATCCAGCTATCTCTAGCTCACTCACACCCTTGGGCACCCTCGTCGCGGCGGCCAAAGAGAGAGTGGGGTGGTGGCCCAAGACGGCGACGACTGGACACGCCAGGCCCCTACTCTCGCACTTGAGGTAGTTATCATACGTGTGAAAGGGCGCCATGTACATGCCTGTCTCCCTTGCCCCTCTCACCATCATGCGGTGAAAGGCCACGTTGTAGCCCCCGCCGTCGGGGTCCCGGCTGATGACAGGTTGAGTAAGATATGGTCCTCCGTCCCCCTCATGGTGAGTCACTATCGGCAGCTGACGGAGATCCGCATCCGACCCTCGTCTCACTACCTCCTTGACAGGCGCCTTCTCACGAGGGATGACTTCCACAGGTCTGGGGTTCTTGATCCTCTCTGCGAATTCGAAAACAAGCGCAGCCTCGCTGGCCTCGAGAGGTAGACCCAAAGCGACGGCGCAGAAGCGTCGGTCAGCAAACATGTTGCTGACGACCTTCCGGCCAGCATCGCCCGTCAGACTCTCCACGTTCTCGAACACCGCAAGAGGAAACCTCCCCATGTCCTCGAGACGCTGCAAGACTGCTGTCACGCCGAACTTCGGGCTCACTTGCCTCTCGATCCGCATCAACTGGCCTGGCAGAGACCGCTCTACCTCGGCCAAGAACGCTCGCAGATCTGGCGGGGATCTCTCTGTCATGGTCGCTAGTTCGCTGCTCTAGACCTTCTTCATGGGAACGTTCTTGAACGCCTCGACGACTTCCCTGACCGCCTTCTCCACCGGGATGCGCTCGATACTTGAGGCACCCACGAAACCAGCTGCATCGGTGTGGGCATAGAGATACTCCATGTCCTCAGGTGTCCCGAAGGGGCCGCCGTGGGCCAGGCAGATTACTTCTGGGTTGGCGGCCAGACTGGCCTCGATGACCCCCTGCACCTGAACGGCCGCTGCCTCCATCGTGCCGTCGTAGTCGTACCCTACCAGCCCACCTCTTGTCGGCCCAGCATGGGCCATCACCACATGCGCTCCGGCCTCCACCATTACGGCGGCGTCCTCCGCGTGATGTGCGTAGACGACGCTGAGAATGCCTCTCTCCCGGGCCAAACGGGCCAGCTCCACCTCTCGCTCGAAGCCCATTCCGACCAGGTCGCGCAGCTTCCGGTAATCGTCGTACATGGTGACCGTAGGGAAAGGAATGATTCCATGGAAGCCGGCTTCGATGAATAAGTCCAGCAGCCGGTCATGGTCCATGCGAAAGGGATCGTTGGCCTCGCACCCCGCGATCACCGGTGTGTTTTTCGCGGCCCAGAGAATCTCGGGCGCCATCTCCAGGGTTAGGCCATTGTTATCGCCCATGCGGCTGGTGGGTAGACCCTTCAGCCGTGATACTCCCGTGCTGTAAACTAGTATCAGATCTGCTCCCCCCAGCTCTGCACACTTGGCGATGATGCCCGCGCTGCAGCCAGCCCCAAGTATGGGTTTGCCCTCAGCGATGGTCTTCCTCAGCCTCTCTAGTATCTCCTCTGGAGTGAAAGTGGTGCTCATCGGAACCTCCTAGGATAGATGGGTGTTCGTTGCCCGCTCTACTTCATCATGTCCAGAAACAGATCCACTGCCTGATCGGCAAACTTGTCATCATTGATATGCGCGTCGACCAAGACGACCTGCACGTTCGCCGCAACGACTCTCCTCAACGTCTCTATGAAGGCTTGATCGGCCTCCGGGTCATAGAAGAGTTCGCCCTCCTGGTCGTAGGCCGAGAAGCCCCGCGTGGGGATTACTACGACCACAGGACCCTTCGCCCGGTTCAATTTCTCCGCCATGACCCGCGCCAGCTCCGCATTGTCCTCCGCGGTGGTGCGCATCACCGTAAGTGCCGGCGTGTGGTCATACAACAAACGATCCTTGAACTGCGCCGGAACCGCCGCTCGCCCAGGGAAGGCCACCATATCCAGTCCTCCGGGGCCAACGACTTGGGGCAGCGCCATTCTGCCTGCAGTCTCCAACCTATCGGGACCCGAGATGAACGTACTCCCCAGCAGTTCAGACATCAACTCCGTCGTGGTCAGGTCCATTACCCCCGAGATCACTCTCTCAGCTATTAGCTCCTCCATGGCCTTTCCCCCAATCCCTGTGGTGTGAAAGACCATCACTTCATATCCCGCTGCCTCCAGCCTCGACTTGCATTTCATGGCCGCCGGGGTGGTTATGCCCAGAGCCGTGACGCTGGCAACCGGTCTATCCTTCGGCGGTTCTTCGACTTCCGTCTCCACCATACCCACGATGGCCCCCACCGCATTGGCGAGCATGCGTGAGTTGACGCGGTTCAGGCCGACGATATCGGTGATGGAAGGGAACATCAAGATGTCTTTCGAACCCATGTAGCGGCGTGTGTCCCCCGACGCGGCGGTGCATACAGCCACCTTGGGCACTCCCAGGGGCAGTTCCCGCATGGCCGCCGTGGCAATCGCTGTGCCCTTGCCCCCACCGAGAGACATGACCCCGTCCACCCGATCCTCAGCGAACAGACTGCTCAGGATCTCCGCTGCGCCCGCCATCATGGTTTGTACAGCAGTCGCCGTGTCCCTCTGCGCTACCAACTCCGCCAGATCCTTGCCTCCCGCCTGGGCGACCGTCTCACTGGAGATGTCCGGTGTGAACAGAGGTTGGCCAAGGACACCAGCGTCAACCACCAATGTCCGATGGCCTCTCTCTTCAATCAGATCCTTTACGTACTTGACTTCCTGGCCCTTCGTGTCCAGGGTGCCGATAAGTACAATCGTCTTCGGTTCGCGCGATGCCATCACATGCCCTTGACTGAAACTGTGACCTTAGAGCAGACGACCGACTCGGTCGCCCTCATGCACAGCCTCATAGATGGTTCGTGGCTCGACGCAATCCCCAATGGCGTAGACTGGGACGTCTATGTCCCGCAGATCCTTCACCAGGGTATCACTGGATCGAGCCCCTAGCGCCAACACCACCGTGTCCGTCGGGATCAGCTCCACCTGCCAGTCCCGGTCGACTACCTCCACGCCCTCCTCGGTTACGGCCTGGATCTTTCTATTGGTGAGTATGCATGTTCCGGCCAACTGCAACTGCTCTAGGAAGTACATCTTCTCACTCAGTTCCAGGTCCGCTCCGATTTCGTCTGTCATCTCCACTAGAGTCACGCTCGTGCCCCGTTGCGACAGTTGATAGGCTATCTCCACGCCCAGCCGCCCGCCGCCTGCGACGACGGCCGCCTTTCCCACCTTTGCCTCGCCGGCCAGCACCGCCTCCGCGGTCACTACCTCCTTCCTCTCCGCGCCAGCAATGGTCGGATTGAGTGGGTTTGCACCCGTGGCCACGACCACCGCGTCGGGCTTCAGGTGTTCCACCAGATCTCTGGTGACCTCTTTGCCCAATTCCACCCTTACGCCCACCTTGTCCAGTTGCCGCACCAGGTACTTGACGTAACCGTCGATCTCCTTCTTGAAGGAAGGTGCTGAGGCCAAGAGCAGTTGTCCTCCTAGCTCTGGGCCCTTCTCGCAGAGGGTCACCTCGTGTCCGCGCAGGGTCGCCACTCGCGCTGCCTCCATCCCCGCCGGGCCGCCGCCAGCGATAAGGATCTTCTTGCTCTCCTCAGCGGGCTTGAGTTGATACTCTCTCTCCTTGCCGACCTTCGGGTTCACACTGCAACCTACGCGCCAGTGGCGCATCAGTCTGGTGATGCACTCATTGCAGGCGATGCAAGGTCGAATGTCCTCTGAGGCCCCTCGGGCGGCCTTCTCAACGAAGAAAGGGTCGGCGAGCAGTTGTCTCCCCAAAGCTACGAAGTCTGCCTTGCCCGCGTGAAGGATCTCCTCAGCCAGTATGGGATCATTGATCCGCCCCACAACGATCACGGGGATATCCACCACCTCCTTGATCCCCTCGGCCAAATAGACGTTACATCCCCGCGGCATCGCCATGGTGGGGAAAATCCAGTATCTCGACGCCTGAAGACCAGCCGACACGTCAATGGCATCGACTCCCGCTTCCTCAAGTCTCCGGGCGATGCGTTTGCCTTCCTCTAGGTCCACACCGCCCGGCACGTGCTCATCGACACTGAAGCGATAGATGATGGGAAAGTCTGGCCCAACCTCCTCCCGCACTCGTGCCACTATTTCCAGTGGAAAGCGCATACGGTTCTCAAGACCGCCACCGTACATGTCGGTGCGCGCGTTCATGACAGGCGACATGAACTGAGTAGGCAGGTAGCCATGAGCGCCATGGATTTCCACGGCGTCAAACCCTGCCGCCTTGGTCCGGCGGCCAGCATCGGCGAACTTCTCCACGATCTCTTTGATCTCGGGGATGGTCAGCTCACGCGCAGTAGTGCCCCGATACGAGGTCAACACGGAGGACGTCACAGGCTGCAAGCCCTCGGTCGCCGAAGTCGTCGTTTGCCGGCCCACGTGCTGCAACTGCGTGGCCAGTTTGGCTCCATAGGGGTGAACTGCTTCCGCCAGATCGTTGAAACCGTGAATGAAACTGTCGCTATCCAGGCGCACGGGGAAATCGCCCGCTTTGCCCAAAGGCCAATCAACACAGGTATTCTCGATGATGATCAGTCCCGTGCCACCCTTGGCTCGCTCGACATAGAAATCGATGAATCGCTGCGTCACGGCACCCGACTCGTCATTCAGCCGGCTGGCCATGGGCGCCATGACCGTGCGGTTCTTGACTTCCATCCCGCCGATTCTCCCAGATTCAAATAGCTTCCCAAGCTCCATGAACCCTCCTTCGAGTTTCACTCAGAGTATCTACGGCCTGTCGCGCGCCGCCGGTCTGATCTTCGGTGACACCTACTGTGTCCTACTCGCAGCGAGATGCGAGAATCTGCCGCACCCTCTGTAGAGTCAGCCAGGTGACCTTCAAGTCCGGATTCTGCTCATCCTTCAGTTTGTCTTTGTCGGGGAAGAGATTGTGGTGAGGATGAAGGGCGACCTTCCCGGCGTATCCGTCTCTGATCAAAGCACTCAGGACGGTCTCGTAGTCCAGGTCATCTTGGCCCACCAGGGCCACGCCATCGTACACAGCACGATCATCAGGTCGGCCTTTGGCACCTTTGATGTGCACGTGGCCGATCATATCCTTGATTTCTTCATAGCCTTGGCGGTATGGTTGCTCACCACAGGCCCATCCGTTGGCTACATCCCAACAGGCCAGTAGAGCTTCGTGACGCACAGACTCGAGGATCTGACGAAGCTCGCGGCAGTTGCCCACCAGTGAAAAGGTCTCGTTCTCCAGCACTAGGAGGACATCGTGGTCAGCTGCCATTTCGGCAGCCTGTCTCAGGCGCTGGGATACAGGTTCTATGAACTTGGACAGGTCGGGCCGGTCCGTTGCCACGTCAGGGTTGGGCTTGCGATAGGCGTACACTCGGAGCATGTCTGTTCCAAAGGCCTCGGCCAGTTCAATGAGCCTTTCCAAGTGGGCCAACTCTGCTTCCCAGTCCTTCTCGTCCCAAAGATCGTGATCCTTCCACGGGGACGCGAGCCGAGTGGCGAGACAGGCAACTCGCAGCCCGTTCTCGCTCAAGACAGCCCCTGCCCGCTCCACCTCCTCGTCTGCTAGATCATCTATGCCCTTCCCATAGATACCTCCGCGCAAGTCCACCCACTTCACTCCCCACTCTCGCAACTGCTTCACCGAACTGTGAAAGTCCAATCCAAGCTGGTCGGTCATTACGCTGACTTCGATCATCTTCTCTCCTTCAAGTTATTCCACTTCCTTCATTCGGATCACCTGACCTGGCCCTTGACACAGGGCGTGCACAAGTCTCACCGCCTCACGCCCGTCCCAGATATCCGAAGAAGGAGGAGTCCCACTGAGCACGGCCTCAGCGAAATGCCTCACCTCACCCACGAACCCGCCAATGAACAGGACTTTGTTCCTGAGCTGAGAGAGAGAGAAGGCTGGCTCCCAAACCAGGGGAGCGTCGTCGTCCGCTCCCACGAAGCTGTCTGCAGGGGGACTTGTAGCCCTGCGGTAATAGACCAGTTTGGCGGCATTATCAATCACGACGTTGGCCCCCTCGCCAACAATCTCCACCCTCTCCTGGAAACAGTTCGGGGATTGCAGGGCGGTCATGTGCAGCGTTCCCACGGCTCCACTGGCAAATCTCAAGCTCGCAGCATACGTTGGACGTCCGCTGCTCACGATGCGCTCATGATACAACTCCTCCACATCCCCCATGAAGAAGCGGAGTAGGTCGAGGTGGTGAATGAAATAGTCGAGCAGCAGAGAAAAGAACCGCTCCTCAAGGGACTCTGTCGGGGTCTGGGGGGACTCCTCTAGCCGCTCCTTGTCTATCCATAGTCCCAAGCGGGCATTGATGGACGTCGGTCTGCCGAATTCTTGCGAGTTCACGATTTGGTGAGCCTTCAGGTACGTCGGGCAAAAGCGCTTCTTAAACGCGACCATCAGGGACTTGCCAGTCTTCTTGCTCACTCGGCCCATGTCCTCGGCCTCGGCCACAGTTCGGCAAGGCGGTTTCTCGATGAAAACGTGAAGCCCGCGCCTCATGGCTTCCTTGGCAATCCGATAGTGAGCCTCGGCGCCGACGACCACAAACAAAGCGTCCAAGATCTCCTTGTCCAACAGGAGTTCATAATCCGTGTATGTCCGTTCTCCCCCAAAGGCCCGGGCAGTAGCTCGTGCCCTCTCCTCGACCAGGTCGCAGACCGCGACCAGGTTGACCGGCGCGTGGCGCAGCGATGGGTAGATGCTCCGCGTCGCATGAGCACCACAGCCAACAAACCCTATGTCTATCTTCTCCTCCATTCTCCTACCCTCGGTCCTCTCTATCCTCGTTGCCTCGTATCCACCAGTGCCTCATCATCCCTACAGGGCTACCGATGTATTGAGCTACCGGTTCGATCCCGTACTCCTCCCATCTGCCGTTGATGAGATCAACTAAGTCCTTGTGAGGCCTCGTGGTCGGAGGATACTTCTGGGGAGTTCCTTTGTTCGTGCCATCACTCCCCCATATGGCCCTGGGTTCCCAATCAAAGGGGCGGGTGGCGTCGACCAGAACTCGATCCCAGTATCCTTTCTTCTCCGGCTCCTGTCTGGGATCAATGGGAGAACCCCGATGGTTCTTCCAGATCTTGATATCCTCGCTAGCCTTCACGCGCCAGGCCAGCGACCAGTTCACCTGGCCTGCATCCCAGGGGTCTATGTCGTCATCAACCACGATGATATGCTTGAAGTTCCACACCGAGGTTGAAGTTCCCCACAAAGCACTTGCGATCCAGTCAGCATGCCCTTGAACGCTGGGCTTGATCGAGACCACCAGATGACCTGTCGAGGCCTCAGGTATGCACGCCACATCCTGGATGCCCATGATGCCGTTCCGCTCCAGCACGTCCCAAGCCGTGGCCGACTTGATGATGGCGGCCATAACATGAGACTCCGCAATCGGGTGGCCCTCCATGGAGCCCTGGAAAATCGGGTCGTCCCGACATGTAATCGCTGTGACGTGGATTACTGGCTTCGGGGATGCCACCTCGCCGTAGTAGCCAGGATACTCGCCGAAGGGGCCCTCCATCTTTTGCTCATTGGGGTCTATGAACCCTTCGATTACGATCTCGGCATTGGCCGGTACCGGCAGGTCAACCGTCTTTCCGCGAATGGTCTCAATAGGCGCGCCCTTGAGCGACCCGGCATAGTCGTACTCACATTCCCCAGAAGGCACGAGCATCGAGCCCACAAGAGGCAATGTTGGCTCCAAGCCAATGGCGACAGCTACGGGCATCGGTTCTCCTGCTTGCTGGTACTTGTAGAATTGTTGACCAATGTGTTGCCGTCCTGGGCTCATGTAGATGGTAGCCTCATCGGAGCCCACAGCCATGATCCTGTATAGACCTACGTTCACCCACTCGGTATCATAGTCTTTCGTTATAACTATGTGCATGGTACCCAGGTACCGCCCCCCGTCCCGGTGATGCCATAGCGGAATGGGAAAGGCTAAGAGATCCACATCGTCCCCAATCACGACGTTCTCTTGGGCGCTCCCCTTCTCCGCCGTGTTGTACTGCATCGGGTTCCTCAGGCACTCCCTGACTCTGTCGACTATGTCCCTGATCGTCGTACCGGTCGGCGGCAGCCCCATGCTCAATGCTATGCGAGAGTAGGACCGGAATTGACCAACGAAGAGCTTGTTCGGACCGGGCGGCTGATAGTCCACTATGTTCTCGAACAGTAGCGCCGGGCTGGCATCCCCGTAGACGTCATAAGTCCGGCGCACGATTCCGCCCAGCTCTTCCTGCCAGTGAACCTGCTTCCTTACTCTGGCCAGTTGCCCTTCGTCCTCAAGGGCTTGCAGCCAGGTCCGCAGGTCTGGGAAACGTGCTTCTCTCATGATGGACTACCTCGCAAAACATCTGATGTCACGAAGAGGAACACCGAAAGAACGGAATAGACACACAGGTGCCTGAGCGGGTCGTGGGAGCGCAACTTAGGCTGCATCTTCCACATAGCCCATGCTGTCGGACAGCCTGCGTGCGATGTCAACTACTGCTTGTTGGCATAGCTCCATCTTTTCTGGAGTCAGGCGCGAGACGGAAGCAGATACGCCGATGGAACCCACGACGGCTCCGCTGTGATCAAAAACCGGAGCCGCCAGACACCGAATGCCGAGATAGTATTCCTCGTCGTCTACCGCGTAGCCTTGGTCGCGCACCTCCTGAAAGTGGCTCCTCAGCACACCCAAATCAGTGATGGTGTTCTCAGTCAGTTTCCGCAGCTCCGTGCTTGCCAGCAATCGCTCTAGCTCTGCCTCGGACAGGTTCGCCGCCACTGCCTTGCCAGTGGCCGTGCAATATGGCAAAGCCACCCCTCCAATCTGAGCTGAGACCGTCAACAATCCAGCACCGGCTCGGTTATCTACATAAATCGCTTGACCACCCACCACACTCACAAGGTGGGCAGCCTCCCCTGTCTTTGCCGCGAGTTCCCTGACAAATGGGGCACCCTTCGAGCGCAGTGTGAACTTCTGGAGCGCTTTCTGCCCCAGTTCGATGGCCTTTGGGCCCAGGTGGTATTTCCGGTCTCTGTGGTCCTGCGCAGCATATCCGTGGACTCGCAAGGTGGACAACAGCCGATACACTGTGCTGCTGTCCAGTCCCATCGTTCTTGCCAACTCCGTCAGTCCGATTGACTGATCTCTATCAGCCAGAACCTCTAGGATATTGAGCGCCCGGTCCACGGACTGAATCAGCCTCGGCTTTGGCGTCTTCTTCATATCGGTCCCCCTCCGCCAGTACTGCGATGATCCCCACCTTGATCGGACCTGCGCTTTCGTATTATACAAGGTAGTTTCTCATTAGTCAAGCCAGCTCGCCGCTCCACGTCCGTTTGGAGTGGCACGTTGCCTTTTGCCGGGACTCGTGCTACAATGGTCCGAATTCTGTGCGCAGCATCGTGGGGCCCGTGGAGAAACCGCACACTTCGCGCCTCATCACCACTAGGGTCTGTGCATACTAGTCTTCCCCTAGCGAAGGTCCAGAAACGCGAGAGGACTGGGGAACCCGGACCTCACAAGGCCCTGAGGATGACTAGCAGCGGCACTGGGCAGCAGTCTAGGCCCGCACGTGTGACGCGTGCACCCAGACTAGTGAAAGACTTGGAGGAATTAGATGGCTAGCGTAACGTATGATCATGTGACCAAGCAATTCGGAGACGTCGTGGCTGTGGACGATCTCGTCCTGGAGGTCACAGACCAGGAGTTCCTGGTCCTGGTGGGGCCATCGGGCTGCGGCAAGACGACATGCTTGCGTATGCTCGCCGGCCTGGAACAGGCGACCGAAGGCGAGATCTACATCGGTGAGCGGATGGTCAACGACGTGGCTCCCAAGGATCGAGACATCGCCATGGTTTTCCAGAACTATGCCCTCTACCCACACATGAACGTATTTGACAATATGGCGTATGGCCTCAAACTTCGGGGGGTCAAGAGACCAGAGATAAGGGAGAGGGTGGAAAAAGCCGCCAGGGCCTTGGGGGTTGACGATCTGCTGGAGCGCAAGCCAAAGCAGCTCTCTGGTGGTCAGCAGCAGCGTGTGGCGTTGGGTCGAGCCATCGTGCGAGAACCCCAAGTATTCCTGATGGATGAGCCCCTGTCCAATCTGGATGCCCAGCTACGCGTAGAAGCCAGGGCTATGCTCATCAGATTGCACAAGGAACTGGGTACCACCTTTGTCTATGTGACGCACGATCAGATAGAAGCCATGACTATGGGAGAGCGCATCGCAGTTCTGAACGACGGCGTTTGCCAGCAGATGGACACTCCTCAGCATCTCTACGATCATCCTGACAACTTGTTCGTTGCCAAATTCATCGGCAGTCCAGCGATGAACTTCTTCGATGCACATATCACAGGAACGCAGGAGGAGATGTTTGTTGACGCAGGGTTCTTGCGCACGGAGATTCCTGGAGAGAAGGCATCCATGCTGGCCGGTCGCTTGGGTGAGAAGATCAAGTTCGGCATTCGACCAGAGCACATCCATGACAGGCGGTTCGCGCCGCCGGGGCTCAGATCGGCTCCCGTGAGTGCGATGGTCGATGTCGTCGAAGCCATGGGCTCCGAGACCCACATCTACCTGATGATGGACTCCACCAGTTTCGTCGCTCGGGTGGATCCCCGCACGTCGGCGACCTCGGGTCAGGAACTGGACGTAGTGCTCGATATGGATTGCCTCCATCTGTTCAACGCCGAAACGGGAGAGGCGCTGCTTTAGGCATTGCCTGTATATCGAGGTAGGCTGTTGAGCGTGGCCGCTATCCAGCCCGGGGGTGACCGTCCGTAGGAAGGGTAGGGTGAGCGAGGTATCAGCGCCGTAGTGAGGTACTTTCACCACGAGGCTGTCCAGGGGCTGGCCAGAAGCCAGCAAGGCTCTTTCTCCCTCCTGTAGCACGTCACCGGTCAGTGGTAGAGAGAACCTGCCATAGCTCAGCCGTACGACCACGGAGTCATTGTTCGTGTCCGAGTCTGTGGTCGCCAGCGATCGCGGCGGGTGAAGGATGTCCGGCCGTACGTTTTCTCCGAGGTTTGGCCTCATTCCTGCCTCAGCCCGCCGATGAGCAATGCGATTGCTGCTGCAAGTTCGGCTCCGATATGGAAGAGGATTCTGATCGGTTCAGTCTCAAGTTCGAGCACTTGTTTCCTGGCCAGAGAGAAAGTCCATTACGCGATCATTCCCGTCCCCACGACCATGGCGTGGAGAGCAGCAGATATCATTTGATCGGCATTCGTTGTTCTTTGCGCAACCAACAGGCAGTGCGACATGGCACAATCACACTGTCGGGCGCCCCATCACACTCGAATCCGGGCCCGCGCTTCCATCTCCAGCGTGGTGGGGGTGTAGCTGAAGGTGTTCACCAACCACTGGTGGTCTTGAGGAACTTCCGTAACCACGTCTGGTGGGAAGCTGTTCATCAACTCGATCATTCCCACAAGATGTCGGAGGAAGGGGTTCAAAGGATACGTGACCATGGATACGATCTTCAGGGGAATCAGAGGGATGCTCCGATACCTAACTCTCCTACCAGTGATTTCAGAGATCCTTCTTGCGGCCTCCTGAAACGAGATGGCCTCCGGACCAGTCATTCGGATGCGTTTCCCTCCCAGGTCGTCTCTGAGAACTGTTTGGGCGGCGATCTCCCCCACATCCACGGGCGAAACCGTGGGCAACGCTGGCGGACCTCCCCCGGGCACCATCATAATGCTTCTCCGTATCATGGCAAAGAAGATCTCCATCGAAGGTGCCGCGCCCAAGACAGTCCAGTTGAAACCTGATTCCCTAAGAGTAGTTTCGATATCCAGCTTGATCCTGGCGATGTCTGAATGCAGTCTTGCTATCAAATCTTCTCTAATGTCGTAGACGGAGATGTAGACGACGCGGGAAATACCGGCTTTGTGCGCTTCCTCCAGGACCATAAGGACGGAATCGCGCTCGATGAGTCTTAGTCTCCGAATCAGTCTTGGGGTGAAGGCGGACACACTGATGACAACTGCCTTCGTTCCCTTCAGCGCCTCCACCACCGACTTCCGTGATGTGATATCCCCCTCCACGATCTCAGCTCCATCTCCCAACACCTGTCGGGCGTTGGCGGCGTTGCGGCTTAGCACACGTACAGACTGTCCCTTTTGCAGAAGGCTTCTAATAATGTGCCTGCCGTAGTGTCCTGTACCCCCAAGAACCAAGATCGGTCCATTCTCCCCCCGTGTATTCACTGGATCTCTCCTATCTTCCACTAGTCGATATCGCGTGCAGTTGGTTGGTCTACGCAACAGAATGGCGCCTCCGGCAGCGCATTGCCCCGCCGGTGATCAAACACAGAGCAACCAAACTCTCAAGCCCGTGCCGCCCCACCCCAGTCTTGCCGATTCACACAATCAGACGGTCAGGCGGCCTCCGCCCGCCGCTTGATGCCGAGCAACTGCTTCCGCACCATCAAGAACGCCCCGGGGTCCTGCATATGAAACAACGGGATCAACAGCCCCCTGGTGAAGAGCGGGCATGCTCTGAGCCTCTGGGAGTGTACCGGAAGACAGTGCCAACGGGTGCACCGTGCCCATATGACACCAGACTTGGCCACAAATGCCAACGTGTCGCTGGGGGCGATTGACGCTGCCGCTGGATTTGTAATCCAGCGGACGGCGGGACTTGCAATCCCGCCGCAGCACATGTGACACTCCATGCCCTTCTCAATCCGGGAGGGGCTGGGGGGATGACCCCGACCATGCTTCCCGCACACTCTCGACCCTTCCTGGGATCTACAGTTGTGTCGATCAGTCGGGAAGACGTGTCCGGTCCACCCCGCCCTAGCCTCTCCCATACAAAAGGGAGGAAAACCCACTTCGTGCCGGGCTACCAGACGCCCGGCAGCAACCGGTAGCGCACGCGCTCGGCGTAGTCTGTATAGCCCTCCAGTTCGTCCTGTAGCGTCTTGTCCTCAAGCGCTGTGCGAAGGATGTAGAGCAACGCTGCCAGGCCGCTGGAAATGAGCGCCCACACTGAGCCGAGCATGATCGGCGTTGCCACTTGGAACATGATCGCGCCACCGTAACCCGGATGACGCACGTACTGGTAAGGACCGCCAGCGGCGACGGTGTGGCCCCGATCTTTCTGGATGCGAACCATCGCTGAGAAGAACTCATTCGACGCCATCGCCCACGTGACCAGCGCGAATCCCAGCACCACAATGGCGAACGCGGCGAGTTGGAGTGCGACGGGAGTCTCTGGCGACCATCCAAACCGCACATTCAGTCCCGCCACCATCCACGCGACCGTGGGCAGCAACGAGGCGGCGAGGCCGGTGATCACTATATCCCATTTCTTGGTGCCCTCCTGGATCCGAGCGCGTTCGGTAATCAACCCCGGGCTCCTTGGTATCAGGGTCACCGCCACGAGGATGTCCCAGCTCACATACACGCCGACCAAAACCCACCCCATCACCCAGTCCAAGCGCCCTGCGGACAGGAATAGGATCGCCACCATGATCAGTTTGGCGAAAGCGCCCTTCACCAGATATTTCTTGATGTCGGAGGTTAGGTCAGCTTTTCCACGGGACTCCTCAACAGACAGATCGTCGCTCATCTCCTGCTCCCAGAATGGTATTCAGTGTCTCGCACGTCAGGAGCTACCAGATGCCCGGCACGAGCCGATAGCGCACCCGCTGGGCGTAGTCTGTGTAGCTATCCAGTTCCTCCTGTAGCGTTCGATCTTCGAGCGCGGTGCGGATGATAAGAGCCACCGCGGCCAGTCCCGCCGGAATGAGCGCCCACACCGAGCCGAGCATCAACGGCAGTGCGACGCCGGAAACGATCCACCCCACGTAGCCCGGATGCCGTACAAATCGGTAAGGCCCTTCGGAGACAGTGGTGTGACCGCGCTCCTCCTGGATGCGCACGGGGCCTGCAAAAAAGGCGTTGGAGATCATGGCCCAGCTAGCGAAGCCAAAACCCAGCACCACAAAGACCAGCGCGACCAACTGGATCCCCCACGGGATCTGTGACGACCATCCGAAGCGCATGTCCAACCCAGCGACGATCAGCGCAACAAGTGACATCAGGCCCCACAAGCTGCCGAGCACTCTGTCCCAGTCCCTGGTGTCCCCTTCCCACCCTCGTGCACGTTCCGCTATCAATTCCGGGTTGATTCTCATCAGAATGACCGCGTTGGCGATCACACCGACCATGAAGATGCCGAGATAGACCCACGCCATCCACCAGTCGAGGCGGCCCGATGAGATGAACAAGATACCTGCCACCAGCAGTACCTGGCTGACAAGCTGCCGCGCCCGTTTCAAGATGCCGCGGGTTGTGTCTGCCTTTCCGCTAGGCTGCTGCAAGGATGTATTGACGTTCATCTTCTGTCTCCTGGCCGGTCATTTGCCGTGATCAAGTGCGGTCGGCCGCCCCACCGCACATGCTGGCCGCGGCATAGACGCAGCCGCGGTTCTGCGCAATACTCCGTCCTAGAACAGCGTGTACTGACCGTCCTTGATGATCTCCTCGCTCGTCCCATCCTCGTATTCCAAAACGAGGCTCGCGATCTCAATGGCGCCACCCTTCGGATACACCCAGTCCCGATGCTCCACAAGACGGGGATCGCTGAAATCGCCGGGGCCTATAGTTCCCCCGAGATGGTCGCTACGTCCAAAGGCCCAGTGCATGCCCATCACCTTCTCGTCCTCGAGGACATTCCCGGTGACCACCGCCTTATGGTTACAACCCAAGCCTAGCTCAGCGACGTTGCGGAGCGCTTCGTCCAGAGCCAGGTGGTCCCTCGCCTCGGCGGCCTCCGGGCTATCGCCTATCATTTCCACTATACGGTTCTCCTGCACCCTCCCGAGCACCAACTCATCACCAATCATCACAGGGATCGTGCCTTCCGTCAGGCTGGGTTGACCCTCCAATTCGCCCTCGTAGGGAACGATGTAGGCCTCGCCGCTGGGCAGATTGATGACCCGCGCGCCCTCCTTGCCGGCGTAGAGCTGCCCATCATCGGCATGAGCGTCGCGATACCGCAGGTCGAAGTACATTTCATGCCCGGTGGAGAATACCGCCCTCGCGCCCACGGCCTGGTCAAGCCGGGCCTCCAAGATGTGGGCCTTGCGAGCCACCTCCGCATAATCCGCCGACAGGGCGGTCTCCTCCATGTTCCTGCTCACCATGGGCATGCTGGCTGCCCGCAGGTTCGAGAATCGCTCAGTGAACTCGATCAATGGGGCAGTGGCCGAGTACTCGGTCAGAGCGACGACTATGTTGGTATCACACAGGATTTCCTCGAAGCGAACTGGCTGACCGTCCACCTCCCCCTCCTGCGGCAAGGGCCCATTGTGAGCGCCGGTGGCCGGATAGGTGAGCAGAGGACATACACTGATCCCCAGCTTGCTCTCCAACCCCTGGAAGGCCGAGTGCCACTCCTCGGCCATCTCCCGCCGCTCCGCCCATGCTTGATAGTCGGTCAACCCACCATGGGGCAGATCGGTCATGACCAGCACCTTCTCCCCCGGCTGGGGGTCGAACACGTCGATCAACAGCTTCCCAAGGTCGAAGGAAGATGTCGGCGGCAGCGAAGTCGGCGTTGGCGGCGGCTGAGTTGGCGTCGCCGGCGGCGCTGGCGTGCTACACGTCGCTACAACCAGGAGCATGGCCACAGAGGTCAACAGGGTAATGGCTCTACATCTCACAGCTTCTCTCCTTCTTCTACCTCAGTTTGCCTGCTGCTTCCATCGATTGCAGTATTCTCTCATCAGACCTGGGGTCTTGCCCCGTAAACGCTTCCGGGCAAGGATAACCGAGTCCAATTCTGATGACGCGCTCATCGCGCTCAAAGGGTTGACAGATCACAACGCCATCAAAGCTGATGGAAGAAACTGGCGTCCAGAACGCACCAGCGTAAATACGATCGGGACCAACACAAACCACAAAAGGTATCCCGCGTACCTTAGCTGGTAAGGTGAAAAGCTGTCGAATTCTCTCATAGGCCTCGGCGGTCAGCTCAATCTCGTGTCTCTCCCTAGAGTACGTAATGATGTCATCACCGGACAGAATGGGTTCTTCCCGAAGCTCGACGTCATCGAGATTGACTACTGATAACTCGGTAGCCGGCGTCTGATCAGCAAGTAGGAAGACTGAGAAACCCGTAGCTCTCGAAGGAATGCACCCCATCAGAATCGAAGCTGTCAGGAGAACTACGACAGACAGCCTAAGCTTCTTCACGATTGCCCCCTTGGGAGCTTCTTGTCTTGTGAGTCAATCTGCTTCTGCGATTTTGCTGGCCCAGAAGTCGTTAAGTGAGCTGTGTACACCTGCCGTCTTGAGTTCGCCGGTCACGATAACATGGTCACCGTCTTGAATGCCTTCTACGCTGACGGCGGGCCTTTCTGCGCCATCATTCTCGACCATCAAACCGTACGATACCAGGACTTTTTCCCCACCAGACGTCAACTCAAAGCAGGGACAGAATAGTTCACCTAACAGGCTTACCTGTCCATAGATGTTGAGTTCTGTGTCGTACACGGGGCTTTCTAACAGCTCGGACACGCTCCGAGCCCCTTCGGGTTTCTGTGGCCCCTTTTTGCAACCACTCAGTAGCCCGATCCCTATGATCAAGATCCACATCAGGATGATCCGCTTGCTCTTCATTTCTTGCGTCCCCCTGTTGGATTCGCGCTGCGCGCCGCCAACCCCAGAGGCATGGTCAGTGAGGCTACCAGGGCAAAGAGTCTGAACTTCATCGCTTCTTTGGTCCCAATTCTCGTCAACTCGTCAACGGCCAACTCTATGCTCGCCCCAGAAGCGCACTATAGAAGCGCCTGACGCTGAAAGACTGTCCAGAGAGCAGATTCTGGGCGTGGAACATCCCTGCCACTGCGCGCAAGACGAGAATGGCCGTGAGCACCAGCAGCCCTACGGCGAGCAGCGGTTGCCACAATGGCACACCGCCGGCGGTCAAGCGCATGATCATCATCGTCGGGGAGGTCAGTGGGAACAGGCTCAACAGAGTAGCAAGCCTCCCATGGGGATCCTCCATTATGAAGAGTCCCACCAGGTAGCTGACAAAAATGGGCATCATGACCACCCAGGTCACCCCAGTGGTCTCCTTCAGCTTGGGCACCAGCGCTCCCGCACCCGCCATCAGGGTGGCGTACACGGCATAGCCGAGGAGGAAGAACACCAACCCCCACGCCAGTAACGAGGGTGGAATCTCGAAGCCTACCGGCAGGTTGAACGTCCCTCCACCCATCCTCAGCAAGACGTAGACGGTGCCCACCCAGGCTGCCACTTGAAGCAGCCCAGCGATCCCCAACCCAATGATCTTGCCGGTCAGAATCTGCCACGGGCTGATAGACAGCACCAGAATCTCGATCACACGGTTCTCCTTCTCGGCGCTGATGTTCTTCAGCAGCAGGCTGGATCCTGTCATGATGAATACGTAGAACAGAACTAGCATGATCATAGGGAGGTAGCGGATCAGTAGATTCGACTCGCACGCCATGCCGGCCTGTAAGCAGTCCTCGTCTGTATAGGAGTCATGTTGCGGCTCTGGAGCCAGATTCGTCACCTCCAGGTTCACTGGATTCCAGACTCGGTCGGCCAACTCCGCATCGCCACCCAGCACGTTGACCAGCAGCGTCCAGCGCATTGCCCCATCTTGACGATGGGCCGAGAACGGGCTCGGGTCTGGACTGACAATGATCAGGTCGCCCGTTTGCACGTAGTCTTCGGGAACGACGTAGTAGGCGACGATCTCTCCCGCCTCCAAAGCCTGTTGGGCATGATCCTCATCGGGATAAGCTACCAGATAGCCGTGAGGAATGTCTTGAGGAATGACGCTGATCAACCCTCCCTGATCGACATACCCTTGGATCTCAAGCTCTGTTGCGTCCGCTGGATCGGATGGCATGACGCCACTGTCAGGCGAGCCGCCTCTGACGATGGTAACGCCGGCAAAGATCAGCACAGCCAGCAGCGGGATGCCGAAGGCGAACAGCAGGAACGATGGGCGTCGAATGGTCGTCATCAGTTCGTGACGCAGAACAAGGTACGTTTTTTTCATGACAGGCTCCTTCCCGTGGTCGTTGCTTTTGCCCTGGCAAAGATCTCCCTGAACCTCAGGCGCTGGCCGTAGCGCAGCATCCCCAAACGGAAGGCGCGACCGGCCAACCACAGACCTCCCACAGCACACACCGTCTGGATAGCGACGCTGGCGACAACCTGCCACAAAGGCACCACAGAAAACAGGCTGCGAAAGCCGACCGTCATCAGCGAGGTGAACGGTAAGAGAGTCAGTACGACCGACGGAGTAGCGTTTGGTGTCCCTGCAATCAACACAATCGCATAGAGAGGAATCATGAAGAGCATGAAGAACAGTGCGCCTATCTGCTGGCCCTCCTGGGATTGACCGACTGTTGAGCCGACGGCGACCATCAGGGCACAAGCCAGCACGTAGGATGGGATGGCTATAGCAATCACCGTCAAGATGGGTCCCCAGTCGAGGCCGGGGTTCTGAAACCATTCAATGCCAAAGACCTCGCCGCCAATGAAGACGGCCAGGATTCCGACGAGAATCCAGGCGACGAGTTGGGTGAGACCTATGGCGACGATGCCCAGCACCTTGCCCGAGATCAGTCGAGAAGCCGAAAGAGAGGTTATCAGCACCTCCATCGTGCGGTTCTCTTTCTCATCCACCACCGCCTGCATCAGGTACCCGGAGCTCATCAGGAGCAGGAAAACGAAGGCCACGCTCAGTAGAACCGGTAGGACTGCTCCCAAGGTCGGGGAACCAGAGAATTCGCGGTTGCCGTCTGGTGTGCGTACGGTCACATTGCTGCCTTCAACGACCCGGAGGGCGATCTCGGGGGGCTGGTCGGCCAGCACGTTGATCTGGATGAAATCATAGAACTGTCGGGTGGCGTTCTCGCCAGGCTCCTTGCGATACAAGAGGTCGATGCGGCTGGTCTCAAAGTAGTCCGAACTCACAATATAGTAGGCCTGGATACTGTTCGATTCCAGCGCGTCTCGCGCCTCACCCTCCGTCTGGAACGGGATGAACTCGATGGCCTCTTCGGAAGGTCCCACCGGCGCAGGGATGGGGTCTGACAGCAGACCGGCGTGATCTACGTAGCCAACCGGCGCGTTGTTGTTGTCCAGCGACACCATGAAAGCGATAAGCCCGATGTTGACGGCGATCAGCAGCGGAACGCTCAGCAGCGCAAGGATGAAGCTCTTCTTGAAAACGCTGCGCGCGTATTCATGCCGGGCCACATACCAGAGCTTCGACATCATTCGTCTCCTTCTTCCACGACGCGGATGAAGATCTCGTCGAGCGTGGGGATGGCGATCTCGAACTTCTCCAGAATGACGTCTTGCGCCATCAAGTCTTGGAGCACATCTTGCGGGCTGGTGCCCTCAGCCAGCATCAGTTTGGTGGCGTTGTTATGAGGCAAGACCCGTTCAAGCCCCGGTAGGTCTGGGAGCTCGCCAGCCACCCGCACCAGCACGGCGTGACCGGAGTATTGGCGGCGGATCTCTTCCAGGTTCCCATAGAGCACATCCCACCCATCGTCAATCAACAGGATGCGGTCGCACAACTCCTCGACCTGGCGCATCTGGTGAGTGGACATGATGATCGTCGCGCCTTGGTCTCGCAGCTCCTTCATCAGGTCTTTGACCAACTGCGTGTTGATGGGGTCAAGGGCGGTGAACGGTTCGTCAATGACGATCAGTTCTGGGCGGTGCAGAATCGTGTTGATGATCTGCGCCTTTTGCTGCATCCCTTTGCTGAGTTCCTTGACCTTCTTTCCCGTGTGTGCGGCCAGGTCGAAGCGTTCCAGGTACCCCGCCAGGTGTTTACGTGCCTCGGCGGCGGGCACGCCCTTCAACGTGGCCAGGTAGAGCAAGCACCGCTCAAGGGCCATATCCTGGTAGAGGCCGCGTTCCTCCGGCATGTAGCCGATGAGCTCCTTCTTCTCTTCGGTCATCGGCCCGCCCAAGATGGACACCGTGCCACGATCCGGCTTGAAGACGTCTAGCATCACCCGGAGGGTAGTGGTCTTGCCTGAGCCGTTGGGGCCGAGTAGCCCAAAGATCTCGCCGCGCTCGACGGCAAAGGATACGTCAGCTACAGCATGTGTATTACCAAACGATTTGGCGATGTGTGAAACCTGGGCACTGTACATAATTGGCTACTCCTCCCACTGTTATTGATAGTCACTCTGCTTTTTCAACCTTGCTGCCCCAGAAGTCATTGAGTGAGCTGTGTACACCTGCTGTCTTGAGTGCGCCGGCCACGATCACCTGGTCACCATTCTGAACGCCCTCTACGCTGACGGCGGGCTTCTCTGCGCCATCGTTCTCAACCATCAAGCCGTACCATACCAGCACTTTTCCCCCACCGGAGGTCAACTCAAAGCAGGGACAGAACAGTTCACCTAACAGGCTCACCTCTCCATAGATGTTGACTTCTCTGTCGTACACGGGGCTTTCCAACAGTTCGGACACGCTCAGGGCCCCTTCAGGCCTTTGTGGCCCTTTCATGCAGCCACTCAGTAGCCCGATCGCTATGAGCAGGATCCCCGTAAGAATGATGTGTTTGTCTTTCATTTCTTTCGTCGCTTTTCTGTTCCTGGTGTTACCCGGATTGAGCTTGCCCCAGCTCAACTAGCCGCGCAACTCCTCCGGGTCGGGCTCGATGCGAGTGGCGTGGCTGTTACTCCGGCTTCTCCAGCGCTTGCCGAATGGCCTGGACTTCGGACAGAATCGCGTTCAAGGTATCCGCTGAAGCCAGGGCTCGCTCGGGCTCCACCTCGGCAGCCGTCGGAGCCATGCCGCCCCGAAAACGGCGCAATTCTGTGACCACCATCTCGTAGACCTCGTCCACGTTGGTCAAGCCCACCAGCTTCTCCTCAGCGCCGGAGGTGCCGCTCATGCCTGCGGTCTGGATGTTCAAAGTGCCGAGGCCAAAGAACCATCGGTCAAGTATATCCCGCTTGACCGTCACGTTGGTCACCGTGCGGTAGGGCACGTGCTTGACGGAGTGGGTGAGTATCCCTACACGGACGATCACCTCGTCGTCCTCGATCTCGTAGCCCAGGCTAGCATAGTAAGGCCCCGCCAAGATGAGCGCCACCACCCAGGCTACGATCGCGGCAACGCCCAGAAGGCCGAAGATGATCGTGCCCTCCCTATCAGGGATGAGCGAGGCGAGAAAGAAGGCGCCGGCCACGTTCAGCATAGCCACGACCGTAATGCCTATACACAGCTTGATCAGATATCGAGGATTGGGTTTGTAACTTCTTGTCTGCATCTCTCGTAACCTCCGCTACGCTGTTGTTTGCACTCTGCGTTCAGGTTCAATCGTCTCCCGGGCACCACAGCACGGCACCCATACGCGGGAAGCTGTTCGTCTGTCCTCTCACAATAACACCATCTCTCCACCTCTCTCTCGACGTAGATAGTGACCACACACATTGCTGAGGCGCGGCTCTACACATACTGTAGGACGCTCTGAGGATATCTGTGCTTCAACGCGCGATATCCAACACACAAAGGGATCATGATTCCGAGGCCCACTAGCCAGGCCAAGTAGGCCGCCATCAGGCTACCATGCAGGGGAGGAATCAGGGACAACAGCTTGTACAGTGGCAAATGCACAACGTAGAAGAAAAGCGCCGTCCCTCCAAAGAGGGTCACCACGCCCCAAGACCGGTTGGAGCGGAGCGTCTTCTCGAAGTAGTTGTGCCCTGCTATGGCTATCGCCATCCCTCCCAGGTTCCATAGCAGGAACGTCAGGCTGGGTGGATACTTGGACATCAACAGGAAGTCTCGCCAGTCCCCGCCTAGATACGGGGTGAGATTTCCATAGCCGCCTACGATGCGGACCAGCACCCACATGGACAGCAGAAGCGCCCCCATGGATAGAAAGAACTTTGTAGTCCTCTGCGGTGCACTTCCGATCCAATAGCCACATGCGCAACCGAGGCCCATCACACCCAGCCAGGGCAGGATCGGATAGTTGACGGCAAGCCAGCCCTCGGCATTGGGTTGCAGGGCGATCTCCAGGAGCGGCTGATCAGCGCCTGATACGACAGGAAGGCCATCGAGGAGAAAGGGCATCACGAGCAGTAGCAGGATGGAACCGCTGGCGAGCAAGGGCACCGGCAGTCGGCGGGCAAAGGCCAGCACAATCAGGCCCGATCCGATGCAGGCCAGGACGCCGAAGTACACCAGGCTCCAGCCGGCGGACAGATCAAAGCTCCAGGTCACGTTCACCACCGTCATCTGTAGCGCTATCAGGAGGAGGCCTCTGATGACCAGTTTTCGCGTGATTTGGCCTTCGCTGAGGCCCCTTTCCCTGCGGGACAGCGTATACAAGGCCACTCCGAGGCCGGCGAGGAAGATGAAAGTCGGCGCGCAGTAGTGGGTGATGAAACGCGTCAGGTAGTGTAGCGCATCCGGCATCGGCTCTGGCCGCAGACCCTGATATCCCTCGGCGAAGATGTGCACGTAGGAGAAGTACATGGCGTGATCGAGCGCCATGAAGATCACGACCCAGCCACGGACTGCGTCGATAGCGAACAGTCGTTTCTTCACCTAGCCACCCTCCTGGTGAGTGGTCGAGTCTCCTGATGCGTGATGCCTTGGGCATAAGGACATGGAGGGCTACCTGATGGGGCCCACATAGCGAGA
>JAUWLF010000092.1 GCA_030613785.1 Chloroflexota bacterium
CCATGGGGCCAGTTGGGGCGTCCATGCCCTCTGGAACGGAGCCGCGCTTGCGGTTTTCGTCCCTTCCTTGCTCATGGTCGCGCAGCCGCAGGACTTCGTCACGCAGAGTGTCGCCAGCCTGGTCGTTGTGAGTTCTCTGGCCTTCCTCGTCCTGTTGACCATCTCCATGGCCATAGTGCTGCTTTACTTGACAAGGCGGGTGGGCGGGCCTTCGTCAGGGACGGTTCTCTCTGATGAGCACAACCCATTCCCGATCGAGATTCCATGAATGACGCTTGCTGCTTGCACAGACCAGGGAGGGGTTTTCCTCTACTGGTTGGGTGTGCGACACCCACTGTTACCTCGATCCCGCTGTCGTGGTATGGTGAGTAGAATGGCAGTTAGCGGAGAAGGAAGACGGAGGACACTATTCTACTTGAAGGCTTGCAGCCAACGGACTTGGTTTCGCATCTGATCAGCATTCACCTGGTTCAGCAGGTTGAGCAGGCGACGCACTGTTTCGCCGATCGGCAGTTGATCAGAGACGATGATCCCGTAGTGTTCTTTGCCCCGTTGTAGCCAGTCCAGGTGAAGCTGTACGTAGTCAGGCGTGTTGAAGGTGAACAGAGCTCGTCCTTCAGCAGCGGCGTAGGTCAGTTGCTCTTCATCGGTCAGGCCCCAACTGCCCACCTCATGCGCGCTCACGACATCGAAATTGCGCAACCGAAGCGCGGAGGCCCCACGCTTGTGGACGTCCTCATCCAGGTAAAGGCGAATGAAAAGCGGGACGTCAGAGTTCACGGCTTCCCTCAGTTACGATGCGACCATCCGTCGTAACTGTCAAACCGTAGCGCTCTATTATGCGCTCCGCCTGGCTCTCTTCGATATCTTGTTCGATCTCCGCCTGGTGGTCATGATAGTAACTGAGGGCTTCATATACCTGGGCCGCCGTCAAATGGGGCAGGCCCTCCAGAATCTCTTCCACGCTGAGGCCCATCTTATAGTAGCCCACAATCGCCTTGACAGGCGTACGGGTCCCTTTGATGATCGGTCGGCCCCCGCATACCCCTGGGATGCAGGTGATGTAGCGATAATCTGTGATCACAGGAACACTCATCAGAATCCTCCTCGCTGTGTTGGGATGAGTTCCATTGCATGATCATTGTACCATTGGGTTTCACGAAAGACAAGCTTGGATTGAGGACTCAGCGTGAACTGCTCCGCGCTGAGCCGGCCACGGTCCTCTCACGATAGGGGGCTGTTGGGTCGTCCGGGTTTCCTCGCTTTCATGGTCTCGGACGCGCGGCGAATGTGGGGGAGCAGGGCTTCGCTGGGCTTGATGGCTTTCTTCTGCCTGTCCGGCTGATGGTAGTCCCCGCGAGGGGGAAATCTTGTCGAATCGATATAACTGGTGGTATGATAGTAGCGGTATGTCACACCGACTGGATGAGAACCAGGTGGTAAGCGATCAAGCCAGGGAGGAAGGCTTGAGATGAACAACACGATACCGGTAATCATCCTAGGAGCACTGTTGGCCGGATGTGCAACCCAGACCACGGGGCCGACGGCGACCCCAACTCAAGGCGCCGTCATGCCTACGGGTACCACTGCGCTCCACACTGCACTGCCGACGGTCACGCCGACTGAGACTCCCACTTGCACACCTACGGCAACCCCCACCCCAGAGCCGACCAATACGCCCACCCCTGTGCGTACCCACACGCTCTCAGGTACGGTCTTCTTCGACTACAACGGCAACGGCTTGCGTGACGGAGGGGAGCCACCCATACAAGGTGTCCCTATCCGAGTGGCTGGACTCAGCACCACCAGCGGGCGAGACGGGAGCTACTCTTTGGCGGGCGTGCCTGCAGGCAGCCGGCAGGTATATGGTTAGTGTGCCTGCGCAGCATTTGGCCGACACGGAGTTTCAGCCGATAGATCGGCCACTGCGCGTGACACTAGGTGCTGATCAGAGTCTGGACGTGGCCTTGATGCAGGGGTTCCTTACCCTGCCATTCAGATGTCATGACGCTACCCAAAACCTGTGCGCTAGCCACAACGATGATGACCCAAGGCCGGGGTCTGTGATGAACTATAAGGGAGACGCGGGGCGGTGGAGGGAAGACGATCCTTGTTGGGGTACTTGGGACGGTCATGAGGGTACGGATTTCTTTGTACCGATAGCAACATGCGTCGTAGCATCAATGCCAGGAGTGATGACACATGAATTCATCAGTCCGGAGAACGGGGCTAGAGTGGCAAGAATAGAGAACAAACACATATCAGACAGAGCCGGCTACTTCGTGGTGCTGCTCTATGCTCACCACTCAGTCCCTCTGGTCGCAGGCGTTCCAAGTGTGTATGACAGGGGCGAGGGCACAAGAGTGTACAGGGGACAGATTATTCAATTATCCGGAGCGTCTGGGCACCATATACCACACCTCCATTTTAGTTACAACGGAAACTCCCTGCCTGGATTTCCAGAGGATTTCAAGAACTTTGATCCTTATGGGTTTGAATTCCCCACAGAGAATGCTCTTGACAGAATGAGCGCTTGGACTGTGCATAACGATCCGCAATGCTACCCGTAGTTGAAGACGAGCCCTCCGATGAAGAAGACGATATCAGCAATCATCATAATCGGAGCACTGTTGGCTGGATGTGCAGCCACGGTCCCAGGCCCGACAGTCTGCGGCCAACGAGATTATTGAAACGAGATCCAAATCTGGAGGTGTGAATGAGGTTCTCGAAGATGGGAGACAAGGATCTGCGGCAGTATGTGGATTTCCTGCTCAGACAGTATCGGCTCACCGATGCCTACTGGTTTCTGGCTGTGGAGGACACCTTCGGCACCGAGGCGGCGGTGAAGTTGAACGAGGACATCTGGACCAGGATGGGTGGGCTGGCGGCCAGGGAGATAAGGGAAAGGTTCCCACTAGAAGAGGAGGGTGTGGCGCGCGTCCTAGAAGCGCTCTCCTACTTCCCCTGGACTGTCATCGTGGGCTATGAGATGGAAGAGACCCCCGATGGGGCCAGGATCCGCGTGGCGCATTGTCCCCCTCAGGCGGCACGGGTCAGAGCGGGCAGGGGTGAGTTTCCTTGCAAGTCTATGCACCTGGGGGAGTTCACCAACTTCGCCAAGGAGATAGACGAGAGAGTTGAGGTACGGTGCTTGATGGCTCCTCCCGATCCTCATCCTGAGGATCTATGGTGCGAGTGGGAGCTACGGTTGAGAGAGTGAGTCACGCGAAGGCTGGGCGGCTTGTGCAGAGTTCCACGATCGAGGATCATGCAACAGGTGCCTCCCCATCAGGCATCGCCAGGAAATGGATTTCCTGGCTCAAACCACAAAGTCCCAGAGGGACTTCTTGCTCTCAGCGGGGGAATTGCATTCCCCCGCGGCCTTGGTCCATCAGTGTGCTACACCCCTTGATGCAGTCAATACCGCGTAGCATCCGCCCCTTCAACCCGCCAGTCTTGGACTGTCATCTTCCACATTCATGCGTTCCCACGCAGCAACCAGTGTTCCTTGGCGATGATGGTGCTTCTGATCCTTGACATAGGCCACAACTCTCGTGAGGTCTCTCTCGCTGATTGAGAAGACGCCATAGCCCTTTTGCCAGACGAACGGAAGGTCGAACTCCGCGGTGACGAAGCGCGAGCTGCTTCCCTTCAACCGTTTCACGAACTCAGCTGGCGAGACACGAGCTGGCACCGCAGCAACAACGTGAACATGGTCCTCCATTCCATTCAAGGCGAACATCAGTGCGCCCAGTCCGCTCCCTTTGCTCATCGAATACCGATGCACGTGAGGCTCCAACTCCGGTCTCAGCAGCGCCTCACGGTTCTTGGTAGCCCAGACGAAATGGTAGAATAGACGCCAATAGGCCATCGCTTTCTCTCCCCAACCCCCACATGAATAGCTCATGCAAAATCGCCAGGAAATGAATTTCCTGGCTCAAAGCGAGAAGTCCCAGAGGGACTTTCTGGTCTCAGCGGGGGAATTCCATTCCCTCGCATTTCTCTGCTCACAACACCAGTTCCTGCACCAAGCTACCTTCCTCGAGAATCCAGTCATCGTCTACCGGCTCAAGGTAAACCTCTATGGCCTCTCTGATGTTGGCTTGCGCCTCTTCTAGGGTGTCCCCCTCGCTGACGCAGCCAGGGAGTGAGGGAACATGGACTGTGTAGCCACCCTCGTCACTGGGTTCGAAAACCACTTTCACTCTCATCTTACTCTCCCCTCGTAGCAGTCGCCTATCGAGAGACTCGCCGACCCTTCTTGGACATCATTCTAGCCATCTATGGGCCAGAGTGCAGCTCGTCACTCCGTTGTGGCGCAGTAAACGGTACACCGAAAGGCACAGACTTCCCCAGGCCACGTGCTCTCTCCCCGCTCGGACGGCGGCAATCGAGGCAGCTGTGAGCGGCTCTCTGAGCGTCCCCCTTCGCCGTGTTCGAACCTCCCGACACAGAAGAATCTCTCAGCTCACTAGGTGATTGTCACATCGTAGCTTCTTCCGCCTCGGCCGGTCCCCAGAGGAACAGGAGGTGGTGGTTCCTCTCCCCTCTGCCTGAGCATGGCTTCCAATCCCGCCCCGGGATCCTGATGGATGGAGTAACGGGCGTCGAACTGGGAAAGACCAAGTACACTCTCGATTTCGCGCCACTTGCTGGAGATGCTCGATGCCGACACGCCGTATCGCTGGCCGATATCCGCTTGCGAATCGCCATAGAAGCCGAAAAGCACCATGATGTACTCGACGGCGGCTCCATACACATCAGGCCTGCGATGTCGGGGCTCAGCCCTGTGCTTGAACTCACGCCACAGGCGTACGGCGCGAACCACCTCCGGTACTCCAAACTCCGAAGCCTCCATGCCTTCCACAAAGAGGTTCTCCACATCATCCAGATGCTCCTTGCCCAGGCGCTTCAGTTGGAAAGCCCCGGTCAGCACCCCAAGGGGAAACCAGAGAGCTTCCCCTCCTCTCCCCTTCTCGACCACCTGTCTCAACACGTCTTGTGCTTGGAGAACTGTCACCGGAGCATCGAGGGGAGCTGGGTTGACATCGGCGACCCGCCAGGCCTGCCCGTCTTGGCGCATGGTGACAGTGGAGACGCGCCTTGGATCGAATACCGCCCGACCGTCGCCGTCCTCACCCGTCACCCAGCCGATCTCCACCAACATCTCAGCACGACCACCTCGGCCGAAGCGGGGCAACACGAAGTCGTCGCATTCCAGGTGCATGTACAGTAGGAAGATCAGTGGCCCCATACCGAACAGGCGGAACGCCCAATCCGCCTCACTGTCCGGCATCAAGGTTGGAGCAATGGCACGTTCATCCTGCTCTTTCAAGGCCCGAACAAAGCTCCGTGCTACTGGACCCGTTTCCTGTGCGTAGGCAGGCAACTGATCACTCATTGCTGCTCCCCTTGGTATCCTGAAACCTGTTCAGGTCCTCCAACTCCTCCGACGGCGTCAGCGCCTCGACTGCGCCGCCAGCTCGCTGCCGCTGCTGCTCATCCCAAGTGATGAGCTTGACCCTCAACCGGCGGCTTACAGCCACGTACGAGGAGTCGCAGCCGCGAATCCTGTGCCGAGCGGCCAATTCCGCAGCCAGATCAGCCAATTCCTCATCTACGGGTATGAAACGGTAATTGGGCACGCGACGCAAGGTCCGTGCCGACCGGAGCCCCAGATCCGTGTCGTCCGTACCCCTAGCTATCGCGGCGGCAACCTCGGGCAACAGAACCTCCGGGCAAAGCACGGGCCAACCTTCCGCCGCGATGAAGTCCAACAGACGCCGGCTTGTCTCATGATGGGTATCATCAGGTACAAGGTAGCTAACGTGCACGCTCGCATCTATAACATACATTTGATCAGCGTCGTCCCTCGCTCACCACCTCCGCTGCTGATCGTTCCGAACTCCATTTCGCGCTGATCTCACCGCGAAGGCGTTCCAGCTCAGCCCAGATGTCTTCATCCCTCTGCTCCTCGATGGCGACCAACCTGGCCACAGCGCGGCCTCGATAAGTCACTATGTATTCGGCATTCTCCTCTCTTACCGCTCGCAGTACCTCACTGGTGCGATTCTTCAACTCTCTGACACCTATCCGTGGCATCGCCTGAGCCCTCCTTATGTAGCTACATTATGTGGCTACATTATAGCAAGCCTTTGGGATTCATGCCAATCTAGGGCAGGGTGCTTCCCGCTTCCTCGACCTCGGAGTGCATCGTAGGACAAGTTGGCAACCTGTCCTACGCGTTTGCACCGCATGCAAAGGGCCCTCACCCCAAGGTGGTGAGGGCCCTCATGCTTGATTGCATGTCGGGTGGATGGGAGAGGAGTTAGTCACCGCCCGTTCCTGATACCTCGTCCGAATCCCGCTTCTGCCCCTTCAAATCCCACAGCTCTTCCTTGAGGGTCATTATCTCCTCCAGTAGCTTGGATTTCTCCCGCCGGTAGTCCTCGATAATCACCTCCAAATCCGCCAGCAAGCGACACTTCTCCTGCAACTCCTGCTCCAGTTCCGCTATCTGTTCTGGATCCCGTTCGCTGTTCCCAGCCATCAAGTCCGCCTCTCGTTGTCCTTTCTACAATTAAATCATGGCAAGGTCAAATGGGGGTCCAAGCAGGGTCAAAGTTTGGTCATAATGGGCTTGTATCTTGCCTCACGTCAAGCTATAATAGCTAATGGTCAAGGTTCACGTGTTCCCATGAAGAGTTGGTACGAAGGACGGTTGCTGCCACAGCTCAAGCGCCCGAGATGGCTGGTCGCGCTGGCTGTTCTCGGGGTGGCACTGTCCTATCGTCTCCTTATCCAGGAGTACATTGCACGTCAATGGCCCCGCTCAAGTTGGGTTGCTGACGTGCTTTTCTATGGAGTCCTGGGCGGCCTGATAGCATGGCTGAGCCTTACGTGGGTCGTCCGCAGGCTTGAGGTGACACCGGCCGAAGCTGAGCATCTGGCCTCCTTGGTCACCAACTCCGCCGATGCCATCATCAGCCTGGACGAGACGTCGGTGATAAAGACCTGGAATCGGGGTGCACAACTCATCTTTGGTTACAGTCGGCGAGAGGTCATTGGACAACCCTTCAAGAGACTACTGCCGCCGCACTCAACTAGAGGCCCAGAACTGGCGGGCCTGAACCAGCAGTTAGAAGAGCACGGCTATGTCCGCCAGTACGAGATGGAGATGGTCACCCAGGAAAGAGAGCGCATCTTGGTGCAGTTGACAGGCAACGTCCTCTCGGACGGCACGAGGGCGGTGAGGGGCTATTCTCTCGTCATGAGGGACGTCACGGCCGCCAAGGAGGCCGACGAACAGTTGCGCGCGCTCTATGGCCAACTGGACCAGAAGATGCGGGAACGCACCAGGAAGCTAGAGTTGGCGCGTCACGAACTGGAGGAAAGAAACGCTGAGCTCCATCAGGCCTATGAGGAACTGAAGGAGCTGGACCGCTTGAAATCCGACTTCGTCTCCATGGTCTCCCACGAACTCCGCTCGCCCCTCACCAACATCAGTGGAGCCGTGGAGTTGATGCTGGAAGAAGAGGAGTTGAGCGACGAGTACGTGCGCAGAATGCTGGGTGTGGTTGGCAAGCAGAGCGAACGTCTGATAAGATTGGTGCGCGGCGTCCTCGATGTCTCGCGCATAGACGCCGGGAGACTGTTCCTGGATCGCCGGGATGTGGACATCTTCCCAATACTGCTGCGAGTGGTTGACACTCTAGAGGCAACCACTGACTTTCACTGGTTCGAGCCGCCGGCACCTGATGAGCTACCACTCGTGTGGGGAGATGAAGACCGTATAGAGCAGATCTTCTTCAACCTCCTGGATAACGCTATCAAGTTCTCACCGTCAGGCGGGCCGATCAGGATTCAAGTGGAGGCACGAGAAGAAGAGATCATGGTCTCCCTCACCGACCCCGGGGTAGGCATCCCCGCAGCCAGGCTGCACGGGATCTTTCAGAAGTTCCATCGGTTGGACAGCGATGATTCCCGTGAAACATACGGTCACGGCCTGGGCCTCTACATCACCAAAGGGCTGGTGGAAGCCCATGCCGGCAAGATATGGGTGGAGAGTGTCGAAGGAGAGGGTTCAACCTTCAGCTTCACTCTGCCGCTAGCCTGCAAGATCTCCGACGCTCATGAACTTGCTCCCGGGGCATCGCCTCCGACCTTGGGAGAGGAAAGATGACCGACAGGATACTGATCATAGACGACGATCTCACCTTGATAGATCTCCTCAGCCACTCGCTGGAGAAGGCCGGGTACAAGGTACTGAGCGCTACGAACGGCATCGATGGCCTACAGATGCTGTACAAGAACAAGGCAGATCTGGTCATCCTCGACGTGATGATGCCCCGTATGGATGGTTGGGAGACCTGTGCTCGCATCAGGGAGATATCCGACGTTCCCATTATCATGCTCACCGCCAAGGACAAGGAGGAGGACACCCTCAAAGGGTTTCAATGTGGCGTAGATGACTACGTCACCAAACCCTTCAGCTTCGCCGAGTTGACGGCTCGGGTGAAGGCTGTCCTCCAGCGCGCACGCAAGGCTCTCCACGATGAGGAGAGGCGACGGGTTCATGTCTTCGATGAACTCGTGGTTGATGCTGACAACTCCCAAGTGACCGTGCGCGGCAAGCCAATCAGCTTGACCCCCACCGAGTTTCAGTTATTGCTCACTCTGGCCGAGAACACCGGTCGCATCCTCTCCCATGACCAGTTACTGAGTCAGGTCTGGGGACCCGAGTACGTGGGAGAGGCGGGGTACGTCAAGCGGTACATCTGGTATCTGCGGCAGAAGATCGAGGATGATCCCAGCAACCCCCAGTACATCCTCACGGAGCGGGGCTTCGGGTACCGGCTAGGCGACTGAGGAATCTCCTGGGAACTCGACCCGCATCTTGGCGCCGTCTTCACCTTTCCTAGTGGAACTAGCTTGACAGACCATCCCGGTTCATGGTATAATCTAGGGGAAGACAACGTTGGTAGTTACTGGTTTCTAAGGGATCGCGTGTGCGAAAGCGGCGAAGTTCGGTGAGGGACTCCTTTCCCGTTCAGTGATCTGAAGGAACGAGAACCATGGACATCACCTGAGAGATCGGGGCTGCGCAAGCCCAGTGCTTGCTAGCGGCCTTGGGTCTCTTTTCTCTTGTGAGGAGGAGACGAGGAGGAGGTGTATCATGCAAATCATCAAGGGGCACAGAACCAGCGTGTGGGCAACCATCTCAGCGGCGGCCTGCGTGACAGCCCTGCTGGTGCTGGCCTTGTGGCAGACCGTCTGGGCTAGTGAGGAGGACCCGATCTGGGAAGGAGGCGACGCGCCGGCCAGCGTCAACCATGCGGGCGCAGTGATGACCGCCTATTCCCCTGGCGGGGGTCCCCCGGGCACGGTGGCCAACTTCGACACGGTCTGGGACGCGCCCGGCCTTTTGCCCGGATTGCCGTCGTATGGCTTCTGCCATCTGTGTTCCAGCAGCTCTTTTCTGGGTGCCTCCCGTAGCTGCGAATGGGACGCTGACCTGCTGCCCGACCAAGACGGGCTGACCAACATAGACCCACCTGGCGACATCCCCGATTTGGATTGGTTCGATGACGGCGTGTTCTTCCCGCCAGCCCTTCCCCACTGTCTGACATCGACGGTGACCATCGTCGGGAACAATGGGACCGCTAGTCCCCTGTACATAAACGCCTGGGCTGACTGGAAACGAGACGGAGACTGGGATGACGGCTCGGTGTGCAGTTGTGGGGATCACGAGTGGGCCATCCAGAACTACTCTGTCGCGGCCCCCGGCCTCTTCACCAAGACCATCCACATCATGCCTTGTCACCCTGGTGGCGATCCCACTGACCCCCTGTGGGTGCGCGTGATGGCGAGTGAAGTCTCCCTCCCGATTGCGACTCCCTGGAGCTTCGGCGCACAACCTTATCCGGCATTTGATCCGGCCGGCGGTCCCCAGGGCTGCTTCGCCGAGGGGGAGACGGAGGATTACTACCTTGGGGATCTCGAGGAACCCGTTTGCGATTGGGTCAAACAGATCTCGATCAACGGGAAGTACGCTGGGGATTGGGAGCTAGGAGCCCCCGACCCCTTCGGCGTGGTCGTCAGCGACACCGTGACCATCTCAGACACGCTGGAGTGCAACTTCGAATACGACTGGGATCTGTGGGAATACTGGGATCCTGATATCCTGTCGTGGGTGAGCCACGACAACTCCCACGGCAGCGTAGTCACCGGCACAGGTGAGATGCACTGGTCCGGCGGCTATCCAGTAAAGGTAGCGCCCGGTACGGTGGTGACGCTGACCAAGACCCTGCACGTTGAGGACTCTGAGTGGATGGAGACCGTGATCACGGAGACAGTCGCATTCAGCCCCGAAGGCGTCGTTGAACCGATAACGACCACCGTCGAGCTTGTGGAATTGGTCGAAGGGGGCGATGCCCCCTCCAGCCACAACCACACCTGGAGCGTCATGAATACCTACAATCCCGCCTTTGGCGGCGTGCCGGCCAACTTCCCCGTAGTCTGGGACTGGGACGGCACGCTGGGCCCAGGGCCGGGGGGCGGTGCCGTCCCTGCGGGCTACTATGGCTTCTGCCACTGGTCGGGCGCGAATCCCTCCTTCCTCGGTAACGGACTTACCTTCGAGCTGGACGCTGACGTTCCTCCCGACCAGGACCCGTGGACCAACATAAACCCACCCCCTGATACTCCAAACTGGGATGCTTTGGACGACGGGGTGACCTTTCCCAATGTGCTTCCCCATTGCGGCCCAGCGACTTTGCTTATCCAGGGTCAGAACAACTCGGGCGGCACCCTTCACCTGAACGCCTGGGCCGACTGGACTCGAGACGGCGATTGGGAGGACACGTCGCTCTGTGAGTGTGGGATCGACGAGTGGATCATCCAGGACTACCCTGTGGCACCTCCTCCTGGGCCACCCTTTACCTTCACACTGCCGATCACGATCACTCCCTGCCATCCCGTTCCGGACGCGACTGCACCCTTGTGGATGCGCGCTACCCTCAGTGGCTTGACTCTGGGGTCCTATGGGCCACCCTTCACCTACGGAGGCTTTCCTTACTCGGCCGCTGCCGCGGGGTGCTTCCAGGAGGGCGAGACCGAGGACTACTTCGTTGAGATGTTTGACGTATGCTGGTGGGACAAAGAGGTCTCCATTGACGGTCAGGGACCGTACGCACCTGAGGAGGGACCTTTCACAGTGGTGGTCAGCAACACGGTAACGATCTCCGAAGCCCTGCGCTGCACATTCAACTATGACTGGGATCTCTTGGAACAGTGGGATCCTGCGGCGCTGTCAATCGAGTTCGAGGATCACAGCCACGGCACGGTCGTGACCAGCACCAACAACTGCCACTGGTACCTCCCCTCCGGCACGGTCGCGGGCAATACAGTGGTAACATTGACCAAGGAACTGCATGTGGACGCACTCCCCGGCCTGACCAGTACGGTGATCTCCGAGACGCTCGATTTCAGCCCTGCCGGCATGGTTCCCACCTGGAACAGGCCGATCGTGCTCGACCCATTCCAGTCATACGTGCCCCTGACGATGAAGAGATACTGAGCCGCTGATCTGGCCACGGCATGCAGACACGGGGCCATCTCATTGGGAGATGGCCCGCTTCTGGACGTGACGAACTCGGCACCTACCGGCGCCGGTAGATGGTAACGTCACCCTCCTGATACACCACGTCCATCAGTCTCTCGAACTTGTCCGTGACGAGACGGCTGATCCCGTACGTGCTTCGTTCCAACCCGCCCACGTAGACGTAGCTGATGTCGTACTCCTCGAGCAGAGCAGCGGTAGAGGCATCATCCGGTGAGGTATAGAGGGCCTCTATCTCCGGCTCCCGCTTTCCAGGTTCGTCGTAGTTGCCCCGCCACTGTAGTTCGTGGCCTCCCCAGCCCAAGACCGTGGGCAGACCGGTGTGAACTGAGACACGCCCATAGTAAGTGTACGAACCTCCAGTCGCTTCCAAGATCACCGGCGCGCCCTCCACGTTGGCCCTCAGCCACCGGATGGCCGCTAGATCATCGCCGTGGGCCAACTCCAGGTGCGCCATGCCATCCAAGGTAGGACTGCCAACAAACCCACCCGTCTTGTTGTGCGTAGCAAGGATGGGATACACCAAGCTGGCCAGGAAGAGCGGAAGGAAGCCAAGGAACCACAGCCCGGAGAGCACCTTGCGCTGACGTCTGACCCACGGGCCCAGGTAGTAGATTCCAAACGCAGAGGACACCGCGAACAGCACCCAGGCCTGGTAGTAGAACTTGAACACCGTGTTCATCCGCGTGCCGAAGGTGTCCTTCAAGAAGACGAACTCCACACTGAAAGTGAGCAACAGGGCCACTAAGATCAGGATCAGGGCGAACGTTGCGCTCGACGTCACGGCGGGTAGCGCGAAGGAGCGTAGCCGCTCCCAGAAGACTAGAAAGCCGACACCAATAAGTATGACAAGCAGGGCCACCAGGTGCAGCTTGAGCAGGGTGAGGGGAACAGACAAAAGGAGCAGCAAACCCGCCACCAACCCCAGGGGCAACCAACGGCCAAACCCCCTCCTCGCCTTCTCGCTCTGGAGAACCTTCACCGTGCGCCACAACTCGTAACCAAGGAAGGCCACCACCACATAGATGAAAGTGCCGAACATGATCAGGTATTGGTGAAGGCTGGTCTTCACCAGCAGCACGAGGCGAATTCCTCCGGCTTGGGAGCGGAACCCGAGCCAGAAAGGCAGGTAGAGCACGAAGCTCAACGCCACCAGCACCAAAGTGAAGAAGCCCACGTCCGAAAGCCAGCGGCGGCCGAAGCCCTCCCATCGCCGGTAGCTCGCCAGGGCGTAGGCGACCAGGCAGATGAGGAGATAGATAGGCAGATCCCAACTGTTGAGGAACCCCAGCCCCCCTACGCACAGCCCCAACAAGACCATCTCCCACCAGTGTGCTTCCCTCTTGGACCACAGGAGGTTGAGGGCCAGTCCCAGAGCCAATAGGACGAGGGGCAGTCCTAGCACGTGAGGGTGCATGTCCCCCAATAGGAAGCTGAAGAAGGGGAACTCGTCGATGACCTCCATATCCTGTCCGAAAGCCACGTCGTGCACCACGCGGGAGGCCCGCCACCACCACCAGTTATCGGTGGGTACCCACGATCCGCTCACCGGTGCGGCGGCTAGGTTCTTGATGTCTATCCACTGCCAGAAGGCAGCCGATCCCAGGCCGCGCGTATGCACCACCTCCAACAGCCCCTCCAGGTTGCCGATCACGACTACGAAGATCGCTCCCAGTGCACCGAAGGCGGTGGCTACCCTGTCCCCGCTCCCCTCTCGTCGACGATGACGACTCACCAAGTTGTAGGTCAGGCTGAAGGCACCACTGGCAGTCAGGGCGAAGAGCAGGGCGATGGCCAGGTTGAAGGCCACCTCCGAGGGGCCGCCTGCGAGCCTGGTCAGCACGGCCATCATCAGGTAGCCAAAGTAGTAGTAGCTGATCGCGAAACCGGAGAGCCACGGATCCAGGGCAGGGAATTGCTCACTGCGAAGGATGGCGTTCAGAAAGGCGAAATCCATGGGCTTCTCGGTACCAGATATCTCCGGGTTGTAAGCACGCACCAAAGCCCACAGGCCGAAGGCCACGGCAAAGACCAGCTCGTTGGTGATGATCAGGCCGAGGTTCTGCCTCACAAAGCCCGCGATCCTTGGGACCGCGATCCTGAAAGCTCTGCCCGTGGCCCGCGCATTGGCCGACCCTTCAGTGTCGGATGCCTTGAGACAGAGGAGAGCCGAGATTCCACCCACCAGCAGGATGACCAACAGAATGGCTATCCATGTGTTGGCCAGGAAGCCAAAGCTGACCGCCAGCCAGAGAAGGTAGCTGGTTAGCAGAATGCCCAGCGGCTTGGCCAGGGAGTATCCTCTGTCAGGCAGATTGCGGAATAGCCGCCACGCCAGAGGCAGCGCGGCCAGCCCCATGATCTCAACAGCTATCCACCAACTGAACACATAAGTCATGATTCCCTCCTGACCTGGAGGTCTGCGTATTCAGGGTAATCCTTCTTCCCTGCGGACTGGTTTCACCTTGTCGCGCTACTACTCTTTGATACTCCCCGAGCCTGAAGGCTCCGCTCACCCCACCCCAACCGCCGCTCGTAGCCCTGGTGCTCCCTGCTACCCTATCCAACGCTTCAACGACGGGATGGGCTTGATTCCTTCTTTCCCCTCACGCCATCCCCCACGCACGGGCCGACACTTTAGCGTCGGGGCCGGCCCACTTTTCTCTTTGCCCCGACCCTGAAGGGTCGGCTCACCCTACGCCAACCACCGCTCGTATTCCTGCTGGTCGCTGCCACGCTGGCCAACGCTTCAACCACGGGATGGGCTTGATTTCTCCCTTTCCCCGAGGCTGAACCCTCGGCTCCCCTGCCATTCTGCCCTCGGTGCCTCGACTCGTTGCTCATCCCGTGTCCCACGCACGGGCCGACTCTTCAGCGTCGGGGTCACACAAGAACGCCCTCCTCCCGAGTAGCCTCGGCTCCCCTTCCGCAATCGCGCCTCGTGTCTCGACGGACCTCTATCGCCATGCCGCACATACGCGCCAACTCTTTGGCGTCGCGGCCAGCCCGCTTTTCTCTTTGCCCCGACCCTGAAGGGTCGGCTCCATTTCCGACTCAAGGCCGGAGACAGGTCCGGCTAGCCAGGCCTGTTCCTATGGATTTCCTCTTGCCTCCTGATGTACCTCAGAACCACGTCCGTCTTCTCAGCCGGAACATAACTGGACCCAAAGGACTTCGTCCACAGGCGGTTAGCGCCAACATCCATCCGTAGCCAATCGAATTCCTTGAAAATCTCCCGTGCAGTCCTTCCCTTGAGCAACTGCATCCAGTAGGAGAGGTTCTCTTCCGCTCTCAGCCGAATGAGCATATGCACATGGTCAGGCATGATGAAGTACTCGATCAGGCCTATCCCCTTGTCCTCGGCTATTGTCTCGAACCAGAATGCTACTCTTTCCTTCACTGTCCCCACGAGGACTCCCCTCCTAGATTTGGAAGAGAAGGTGACATGGTAGAAACCCGGGATGTGTCTCTTCTTCTGTTTGGCCATGTGTCAGACGTCGCCTCCCGATGGTAGAGGCTTTGGTCCGTTTCCTGAGCCCAAAGCCCCTGCTACCCAACGCACCCGCGTCTCGTATCTCGACTATCTCTCACGCGGTGGCCGACGCTTCACCCCGGAATGGGGTTGCTTTCTCCTTTTCCCCGAGCCTGAAGGCTCGGCTCGCCCTGCCCCAACCGCCGCTCGTAGCCCTGGTGCTCCCTGCCACAC
>JAUWLF010000061.1 GCA_030613785.1 Chloroflexota bacterium
AATGACGCTTTCACCCCCTGCTGTTTGGCAGCTCATGGTCCATTCTCTACTCCAGGATTAGCCGCCAGAAGAATTGGCAGCAACCTGTCTCAGTTATATCGTCGAATTCGCCGCCCCGCTTCCAACTGTCCCATACGGAGATGTCGTGGGAGTGAACGTACCATATGAGACCGACACCATCTGGGTTCGAAAGATCGTCAAACTCGCTTCCCCCTACCATGATAATCAAATCCTCATCCCAGTCCAACTCCGGCGACAGTATAACTCCTTGGCCTAGTGGGTGAAAGCCGTATGTCAATACCCACTCTCCGCTCCGTCTCCCTACCTCGTTGGCCGCAAAGCTGAAGCGGAACTCTCCCTGATGTCTATCTTCCCCGGCGCCTTCAATGGTGTCATGTATACGTACGGCGTAGAACTGGATCCCCTTTAGTGTGATGGGTCCCTTTTCGTACCAGTTGTTGTCTTCGTTGGACTCGGCGATCCGGTTTTGGGTGTCCACGTGGGCCGTGAACCCCCCAGCCCAGACGGGGTCAAACTCGGCCTCCCAAACGTAGGTCTCCTGGGGGTTCAGATATGTATCTATCTCCGCCACGGTGCTGGTTCCCCCTGTCCCCACGTCCCGCGAGGCCAGCCTCAGGGTGAAAGGCTCATCCACCGGGGCGCAGCCGACGTTCTGTATGCGCACCGACACGAGGCCCCCCGCTGCGTCTATGTCTGCGTAGGTGATGGAGAGGTCCGGTTGGGGTGCGGGCCAGGTAAGGTTCAGACTCCTCCGCTCCACATAGAAAGGCCCGCGCTCGCTGTCATACATGAACACCACGATTTCATCGGTCGTGACCGTGTCGCTGCCAAAGTACTCCAACCATACATGGGCGGTATCGAGGCTACTAGACTCAAACTGTTCAATTCGAGTGGCATTATAGTGAATACTGGAGACCAGGCTGCCCTCCTTGTATGCCAGCACGCCCATAGATGCTGCGCCGTGTTCGGAATTGTATTCGTACTTAACCTTAAGCTCCTGTGCAGCTCCAGAGCAGCGGCGTTCACTAACCTCGAGGGTGGCAATTCTGTCCTCCCCCCCACACGGCGAGCCCTCGAAATGCACGGGGTTGCTAGGTGGGGATTCCAATCCTTCCGGGCCGAACTCGCCTTGGTAGGCCTTCACGTGATACTCGAACTGCTCGCCGCAGGGCGGAACCGTCGACAAGGGGCTGAGACGATAAAGCCTGTCACCCGCCCGGACGCTCTCCAGGAGTCGGTCATTCTGGTAGATCCTGAACCCATGTATCTGCTCCTGATCCCCGTCCCAGATCCAGTCCAGGTAGTTCGTCCCGAGTACCTGAACGTGCTGGAGATTAAAGGGCGCGGGGATGGCGGTGGGGCTGGTGGCGACGCTGATGGTGTAGTCGAGGTCGAAGCCCTCGCCGCCCATCCCGCTGGCGCGGATGATGTGCCCATGCCAATCCTCTCGGGGGTGGGCCACATCGAGCTCACCGAGGAGCTTCCACGCCTCGGCCGACCACCCATAGCACTTCACGAACACCTTCAGAGGTTGGTCCAGCGGCACCCCGACGACCCGGCTGTTCTGCCCTCCCAGATGGTCGGCAATGTCCCAGTGCCGCCCACCCGCGGGGTCGAAGGAGCCATCCTCAGGGACCTTCTCCGCATGCCCGTCGGCTAGACGCGCGTAACAGTAGATCTCTTCGTAATCCTCCTGCACCTCGAAGTCCAGCGCCGCGAACTCCACCATGGTAGGAGGCATCGGCGCTTGCCACCTTAGCATCAGGTCCAGCAGGCCGGGGATGATCGCACTCACCAACGGGTCTCGCGCGCCTTCCCAGAGAGGACCGAAGTCCGGGTGGGGAAATGAGATGAACTCGTCGCGCGCGTCCCCCTCCTCGTCCGCGGCCCCCTCCTCGTTCGAGGGGAAGCCTCCGGGCGGCGGAAGGACCTCAGATTCCGGGGGGATTGGCGCGCCTTGCATGATCTCCTCGATGGTTGGGAAGTCCTCAGGCACAGAGGGCCTCTCTTCCGCCACCTCCTCCGGCGCCCCCACACTCTCCACGCCGATGGTGGCCTGCCCATGGATTCCAGCCCCGTTGAAGGCCCGCACCAGGAGGGTGTGGAACCCTGGCGACAGGGGCTGCCATCCCTGAACGATGGACAGGGACGACGCCCCTTCGGGGCTGGTGTCAACCTGGATCAGCGTCCCGTCTACCCACAGTTCCACCTTCACCACCTGGTGGGCCTCATCTCTGGAAGTGGAGTGCACGGCCACCACCTCCCCCACGTTCACCTGCTCTCCCGGATGTGGTGAGAGTATGGCGACGACGGGCCCGGCCACTGTCCTCGGGCCGCGCAGAAAGTAGGCTGCCAACCCCAAGAGGGAGGCCACCAGGCACAGCCCCAGCACGAACACTCCGATTATCAAGAGCCGTCTACAATTCACCTCTCACCCCCCTTTTTCTCTCGTGGCATTGTCAGAGATCGTCTCGCCCTTCGCTCCGCGCCACCATCCCGACCCGAGGCCCCGGCGTCTTATCTCATCTGTGATTCTACCTCCCCTGGCCTCCGAATATCGGCGCTTTGTCTCAGAGCACCGTCCAGTCCACCCCCAACGTCTGGGTGGGGCTCTGGGTCATGTTGGTCTTGGAGTCCCAGGCCTTGATGTAGTACTCCACCGTATCAGCGTCCTCGTAAGGGAACAGGCTCATCCTCAACTGATCATGTCCCAAGGCGGTCTGGTACACGTCCCCTCCCGCCGGGTTCATACTCCGCCACAACCAGGAACTTCCCACTCCCACAACCCGGAAATGAAGCTCCACCTTCGGGACCCCCGATGGGTCGGTGATCGTGGCCCTGATGGTCACGCTGTCTGGCTCGCCATCAGGGGGTCTGATGGGGTCATCCGACTCTGTGATGCCACTGATGTTCGGCGGCGTGGTGTCAGGGGGCGCGGCAACGGTCACGGTCACGTATCTGTCAACATCGCCTGCGGGCGCCACCACGTGCAGGTGATAGGTCGTCGTGCTGGCAGGGCAAACCTGCCTGGTCCCCTGGCTGGCAACCCCAGCGCCGTCAAGCTGGACGGCCGTGGCATGTTCCACATCCCAATGCAGGACGGTGCACCCCCCGGAGGTGATGCTATCTTGCTCGACCGAGAAGCTCACTTCCACTGGCGGGATAGGCGTAGGCGTGATGGTGGGCATGCGGGTCGCAGTGAAGGTAGGAGCGGAAGGGGCTGTGCTGGTGGGTGTCTGAATGGCGGTTCCCGTGGGTGAATGAACGGCGGCCTCAGTGGGAGCCTGAGTGGCGGTGCCAGTGGGAACCTGAGTGGCCGTACCAGCGGGTGTATCCGTGGGCTCCTCAGCAGGGGCGGGGGCAACATCTCGGGCGGTAGGAGTGGCTATCCTGAGGGTCAGCGCCGGAACTACCTCCACCCTTACCGAGGCCGGGTTGCTCACCTCTCCCTTTGTGTCGTACGCCCTGATTTGCAGCACGTACTCTCCTGGTGCCTCCAGCAGCCATTCCTGCGTGATTTCAGTGAACTGTGCGCCTGGTTGCGGGGCGGGCTTGCGTATGTACAGCTCTCCGTTCACCGAGAGCGCTATCTCCGCCACGCCCTCCTGAGCGTAGGCGTGGAAGGTCACGACGACAGGCGTGTTCACGCGGATCTGGGCTCCATCCTTCGGCACGTCGATCCAGGCTCGAGGCCTGGTCTCGGGCTGGACGACACAGGAAGGGCCCCCTGCCAGTAAGACAAGGAGCGTCGAGCAGAGTATCATCCTCCACAGCAAGGGTTTGTTGCCCATCTGTTTACCTCCTCAGGCTAAGAGAAGCCCCAAACACACGAACACGCTAGTTCGAACAGGCTACACAGCCCGTACCTTATCATGCTAACCTCTCCTCAGACTAGACTCACTGCATAGAGTTTGGTATACCCACATTCTCGATGAGGTTCTCGATCACCGGCCCGCCCTTGCAGAGCTCCCAGACCTTCTCCGGTGCCGTGTCGTGATGTTGGCGGCGATCACCTGGTAGCTGTAGCGCTCCAAGGTGAGGGGCGCCTTTGAGGACCTGGCCCGTTGGGTAGCGTCGTGCGAACGGCTACCATCCCCCGTGGCTTGTCCCGAAACCTGCTTCTCAGGCGCACTTTGAAGGCCCCTTGAACGCAAACAGCCGGCCCCACCGGGATCGCTCCCAGGTTGAGGCCGGCTGCAGTACGTCCATCGCTTCTCCTTCCTCCTCGACTTGTGAACAGGGCCTAGCACATCCGTGTGACATGCACCGCGCATCGTGCGAAATAGGCTTCAATGTTGGCTACCAAACGATAACACAAATCAGATAATAACTCAAGTGTCCTTCCACACGAGCGATTCTCCACGGGCGCCACACTATCCCAGGGGGAAAAGCCCCTCACAGCAGGCTCACCGGGTCCACATCCACCCGCCAGCCCAGCGGCAAGGGCAGGTCCTCCAGAAGAGGATGGGGCTCGCGGCCGCGTACGATGAGGTGCCAGCGATACTGACCCCGTATCCGACTCAAGAAAGCCGGGGCCGGCCCTATCAGATCTATCTCCGGCAAGCCCAAGCGAGCTATCTTGTTGCGCAGCACGCGGCTCATCTTTTGGGCCTCTTCCTCACAGCGCTCCGCATCGCGATGCACATAGATCAGCCTCACCAGACGGCTGAAGGGGGGATACCGCTGCTCCTGTCGGAACTCCATCTCCTGCCCGTAGAACCCCTCGTAGTCATGGCGGCTAGCAGCGTCGATGCAATAGTGAGCTGGAGTGTAGGTCTGCATGATCACCTTGCCGCCCAAGATGCTCCGTCCAGCTCGGCCCGCCACCTGAGTCAGTAACTGAAAGGTGCGCTCTGCCGCTCGGAAGTCGGGCAGGTGCAACCCCGTGTCCGCCGACATCACGCCTACCAGCGTGACCAGGGGCAGGTCCAATCCCTTGGCTATCATCTGCGTCCCGATCATCACGTCCGCCTGGTGGCTGATGAACCTCTCCAGTATCTCCTCGTGGGCCATCTTGCCGCCAGTGGTGTCCCGGTCCCAGCGCACGATCTTCGCCTCAGGGAAGAGTCGTCGAGTCACCGCCTCGACCTTCTGGGTGCCCACGCCGAACTGCTTGATCCTCCCGCTCCCGCAATTGGGGCAGCCGCTCGGCAGGTCGGTTCGCCAGTTGCAGTGATGGCATACCAGGTGATCCTCAGTGGAGTGGTAAGTCAAAGGCGCATCGCAACGCCTGCACTTCAAGACGTGACCACAATCGCGGCACATGACGAAGGTGGCCATGCCCCGACGATTCAGGAACAGAATCACCTGCTCGTGGGCAGCCAGGGCTTGGGTCATCGCCTCACGCAGCGCCCGGCTGAAGATGCTGCGGTTCCCCGCCCGCAGCTCCTGGCGCAGGTCCACGACCTGCACGGGCGGCAACTCCATATACATGGCCTCGTCGTATCCCGCCCCCACTTCCTTGACCCTGGTGCGTGCCCTATCTATCCCGTATTGCGACCTCTGCTCCTCAATGCGCCGTCGGTGTCCCATGATACGCTGAGGCAGATGCAGCAGCTTGTACTCCTCCCTTTGAGCCCGATAGTAGCAGACGACGTCGGGAGTGGCGCTGCCGAGAATCACTTTACAGCTACCTATCTCCGCCAACTTGATGGCTACGTCCCGGGCATGATAACGGGGCGTCCTGTCTTGCTTGTAGCTCCACTCATGTTCCTCGTCAATGACGATCAACCCCAACCTGGGCAAGGGAGCGAAAACCGCGGAGCGGGAACCGATCACGATATCGGCCAGTCCGTCGCGGATGCGCCGCCATTCATCGTACCGCTCCCCCATGGAGAGCTTGCTGTGCAACACGGCGATGCGCCCGGGGAATCGAGCCGCGAAGCGACGGATGGTCTGCGGTGTCAGAGCTATCTCCGGCACCAGCACGATGGTCTGCCGTTCTCTGGCTAGCACCTCTTGCAAGGCGCGCAGGTATATCTCCGTCTTGCCGCTCCCGGTCACCCCGTGCAGCAGGAACACTTCGGATCCTGGCGAATCGAGGCTCGCCGCGATCTCCCGCAAGGCAGCTTCCTGGGCCGAGGTCAGCCGCGGCGGAGAGCTGGGAACAAAGGTGCGACCCTGCAAGGGGTCCCTCCAGACCTCCTGCTCCTCGAACTCGACCAGCTCCTTTCGAGCCAGTGCTTTGAGGGTAGAGGTACTGCCCCCAACCTCGCAATAGATCTCGGCCACTGGTGTGGGACCCCTATCAGCCAGATACTCGACGATGGCCTCTTGCACCGGTGCCCTACGGAGCCTCTCCAAGACATCCGGCGTCAACTCTACCTTGAGACGCACCACTCGTTCCATCTTCGGCTTGACCCTCGCCTCCGCTAGTGCGGAGCGCTTGACGATCACACCCCTGCGAACCAGCCCTTCCACTAGGGGGCGGTAGTTCTTTAGCTTCAACCTGCGCCCGAGCATATGTAGAGAGATCTCTCCCTGGCGCCGAAGCAACTCCACCAGTGCCTGTTGCCGACTGTTGAGGTCGGTGGGCAGCGGACGGTCGGGATTCAGACGAACGGTGAGCCGAGTCCTGCGCGCCACGCCTGGGGGCAGCATGAGGAGCACTGTGTCTATCAGCGGCGCGTGATAATGCTGACTGATCCAGGAAGCCAACTCTATTTGGCCCGGGGATAGCACAGGTGTGGGATCGGCTATCTCATACAGATCCCTGGTCTCATCGACCGGTGATTGATTGTCGAAGCCGAAGACCACGCCCTGAAGACGCCGTGGACCGAAGGGGACCAAGACCAGTTGCCCCACTCGCACTTCGTCGCGTAGCTCAGGAGGAATCGAGTAGTGGAAGGTCATGCCCGGGGCAGAGCCGCTCTCCTCCTCACCGCGCGGCTGGTCTTCCAGAAGTTTCTTGCGGGGCTGCACCCGCGTATTGACCACAACCTTGGCGTATCTCATCAGCCTGCCTGTGGACTGCGCCTTGAGGAGCCTGCGGAGCAGAAGATCCAACCCTATGTGAGACTATACCATCGTTGCACACACATATCAAGACCTGCCCGCGAGATGGTTTGAGAAGGCCAAACCGCCTGTGCTGCGCCATTTCACGTGCCTGGCCGCCCAAACCAGTCCCTTTGGGACTTGATGGCTTGAGCCAGGAAATTCATTTCCTGGTGCTCTCTCGGCATTGTGCCACCCCACGCGCGGGAATGAACTCCCGCGCTCAGATCAGCAAGTCCCTACGGGACTCCCACGGTCTGCAGACCGAGCGCACTTGTGATTCAGCGCTGGTCTTGGCAACCTTCTCTCTGCACCCTGGCGAGGAAGGTGTTGAAGAAGTCTCGCGCTCTGTGCTGCGCCATTTCAGGTGACTGGCCGCCGCAACCACTCCCTTTGGGACTTGATGGTTTGAGCCAGGAAATGAATTTCCTGGCGCGCTCTCTCGGCATTGTGCCACCCCACACGGGGGGATGAATTCCCGCGCTCAGATCAGTAAGTCCCTACGGGACTCCCACGGTCTGCAGGGCGGAGATCTTTGTGATTCAACGCTAGCTTTGGCAAGCCCTTTTGTGCATCTTCGTGGGAGGATGCTAGGTTTTGACGGACGGATGTGGTAGAATGGCTGGTGGATCACTTCACTACTTGAACCTGGGAGGTCTTCTTGCGTTTCTTCATCGGCGGCATCATGCAAGGGTCGCGACAGGACGACGACATCTGCGGCCAAGATTACCGGACCACCATCAGGGAGATCATCTTGCGGGAGTACCCTGAGGCGGAGGTGGTCTGTCCTTTCGAGTTGTATCCCGATAGCCCCCACTATGGCCCTGAGGAAGGGAAGCGGACCTTTCTTGATCTGATCGACCGGGCCAAGGAGGCCGATTTCCTCGTCGCCTACCTGCCTGAGGCCAGCATGGGGACGGCCATTGAGATGTGGCAGGCCTACCGTGCGGGCGCTCGGATCCTGAGCATCTCTCCCATGGCTGAGAACTGGGTGATCAAGTTCCTCTCGGACCAGGTGTTCCCCACCATGGAAGAGTTCGCACAGTACATAGGTAGCGGTGGTCTGAAGAGGCTCTCCCCAGGCGGCTAGGAAAGGTCCGCCCGGGTTGTCCCTACTGGTGCCCCAGGATGCTAATGCAAGCAACAGATCTGGAGAAGCAGATAGGAGAGTTGCTGTCTGAGCGAGGTTGGACTCTGGCCGTGGCCGAATCCTGCACCGGAGGTTTGCTGGGTCACCGTATCACCAGTGTGTCGGGGAGTTCCTCCTACTTCCAGGGCGGAGTGATCAGTTACTCCAACGAGGTCAAGGAGAGCATACTGGGCGTACCGGAAGAAACCCTGATCGAGCACGGGGCGGTGAGCAAGGAGACCGCGCAGGCTATGGCCCAAGGCGCTCGCCGCCTTCTGGGGACGGACGTGGCCTTGTCGGTCACCGGCGTAGCCGGGCCTACCGGCGGCACCCGTGAGAAGCCCGTGGGGTTGGTCTACATAGGTCTGGCTGCCGAGGGGGCGGACCTGTGGGAGAAGTACATCTGGCTCGGAGACCGGACCGAGAACAAAGAGCAATCGGCTCAAGCGGCGCTGGAGCTACTGCTCAAGTACCTGACAATCTGATCCCATCGCGAACGCCGCTATGCCGTCCTAACCGTCCCCCTTCAATCTGGGCAGCCACACTGTCATCAACAGGGCGGCTAGCAGGGCCAATCCAGCGCCAAAAAGGAACGGCGCTGTGGGCCCGAAACCTCCCCAAGGGCCTATCCCCTGCCACAGCAGTCCAGCGATCACGCTGGCCGGCAGGGCGGTCACCCCCACCACCGCGTTGTACGCGCCGTAGGCTGTGCCATGCTGCTCCGGCCTGACCACATCGGCCACCAAGGCCTTCGCCACACCTTCTGTCAGCCCGTAGTACACGCCATACAGGGCGTACAGCAACCACACCTGCCATCCGGCGCCAGCCAGGGCAATGCCCAGATACACGAGTCCATAGATCAACCATCCACCTACGATCACTCGCCTTCGACCGATGCGGTCGGAGAGCAGCCCAGCCGGGCTAGAAACCAGACTGTACACCAGGGTCAGTGTCATTAGAGCGCCCATCACACCCAGCACCGACAGCCCCCGTTCCTGAGCACGAAGGATGAGAAACGCGTCCGAGGAATTGCCGAGTGTGAACACCACCATGATGAGCAGGAACCCTCGAAATCGGGCATCGAACCCCTTGAGGGTGAGCGAAGGTGCCTTGGCTGCCTCACCCCGCCGGCGTACATCGCGCGCCCCGACGGCCAACACGACCACCGCCAGTACCGCGGGGATGATGCTCAGCAAGACGACGGTTTGAAAAGTCACCCGTTGGAGAACCCCACCAGCGGCCTGGGTCCACCATATCACGCCTGCGGCGATCAGTAGCCCCGTGAAAGCGCCGGCCGTGTCCATGGCCCGATGCAGACCGAAACTGAGCCCCCGCTGGCCTTCATCTATCGAATCCGCGATAAGGGCATCGCGAGGTGCGGTGCGAATGCCCTTCCCCACTCTGTCGGCGAAACGTACGCCCAGGACCCAGGACCAGGACGTGGCGAAGTACAGGAACGGCTTGGCCAGGGTGGACAGCCCATAGCCCGCCACTGTTAGCCACTTCCGCTGGCCCAACCTGTCCGACAGCCAGCCTGACAAGACCTTGAACACGCAGGCTGTGGTCTCCGCCAGCCCCTCTATCAGGCCGATCACGGCCGTGCCGGCCCCCAGCACGTTGGCCAGGAAGAGCGGCAGCAGGTTGACGATCATCTCGCTGGAGACGTCGGTCAAGAAACTGGTGACGCTCAAGACCCACACATTGCGCGGAAGACCGCCCCAGCCAGGGCGAGCCTGCGAGGGATTCCCTTCTCCTTTGATGAGCAATTCCTCCTCGTTCATGGTCCCTCTTTCTCTTCCAACACCTCATGTACCAGTTCAGCGATCCTCTCTCGGGCCTCGGCCAGCACCATCTGTCCTCGGTCGGTGATCCGATAGTACTTCCGCTGTCGCCCCTCAATGACGCGTACTTCCTTCGTCAAGTAACCCTCGCGCTGCAAAGCATGCAGAGTAGGGTACAGCGTGCCGGGGCTGGTCTCATAGCCGTGACGCGCCAGTTCCCGCATCAGCCACGCGCCGTAGACCGGCTCCTTTGATGCGTGGTACAAGATGTGAATTCTTATGAAGCCAAGAAAGAACTCCCTGATCACCGCCCCACCCGTCGATAATATCGCACTACGTTATCGCTCTCCGATATTATAACACAACAGGACCTTCGCTGTCAAGTTCTGGGGGCGAACTGAAGGTCCTGGCACGGCATGCCGTGCCGCTACGGCGTCGAGGCCGTAGGACAATAGGGCAAGTTGACAATCTGTCCTAGGGTTGCGGCTCGGTATCTTCCCAGGGCAGATCGGCTTCCAGAAGGACCCTGTAGGCCTGTCCCTCCTGGGAGCCAAACAGTTGGCCGGGGGGATAGCGGAGCAGGTACTCCTCCACCACCCGGTACTGCTCTCCTTCCAGATGAGCCCCCTCCGTCGCTTCGGCAAGGTCTATCCCGACCAGCGGCGTATCCCAAGGAGCGACCTGGCTCTGCCGCCCTCCAGGCAGGGCATCTACAGGCCCGAGGTCGGTGGCGGTCAAGGTTCCAGACGTCGGCGTGAAAACAGTAGCATCGGAGGGATACAGGTCCACCACCTGATTGTACACATCCCAGAAGGCCTGCGGCGCGTCGGCGACATCGAAAGGATAGATGCTCACCGTCTTGGAGGTGTCGAGGAGATTGACTGTGACATGTCTCCAGGGCATGTCGGGGGCGGCCGGGGACGGTAGATAGCGGTCCTCAAGCTGGAAGAACCCTCCGCCGGCGATGGAGCTCAGCAACCGCTTCAGCTCCTCCTCGCTGAGATGCCCAGTAATGACCACGCGGTCGGTTCCCACACCAAGTCCCTCCTCCTCACGGCCGACAACGACCAAGCCATCGCCGTAGATGCTGAGCTCCGCCACATGCTTGGCTGTGGGAGGCGGCATGAGTCCCCCGTAGGTATCCGCTTCGATGATCAGAACACCAGCACTGTGGTCGTATTCCAAGGAACTAGGAGTGACGGATGAGGGTGTGGGCTCGCCCACCGCACCTCCTCCGCAGGCCACAGCTATCAGGACTACAACGAACGCCACACTTCTTCTAGCCAGCGTCTGTGCCATGGCAGGTAGAGGGGAAAGGGTGGGCCAGCGCGATCTCTACGCCAGCCCACCCGTGCGTCACCTACATGGGCGCGGTGATATTCAGTGGTTGATTGATGTCCCGGACTTCCATTGAGAAGTTTATCTCGCCACTTTCGTCCTGGCAATCCACACCGGCGTGAAGCTCTCTCTTGACCGGGAAGTTCCCGTCCACCGCCACCCAGATGTCATCCTCTACAGAGGCAAATGTGCAGCCGGCGGCGAAGGCCCCCCACAGGCTGCCCTCCGCACTACGGTAGTGATGGGACTGGACGCCGTTCATCATCTCCTGGCCCACGTACTGGACGTCCTCCGGATCCCCGACGGAGAGGATCTCCCACCAATACAACATGCTGAAGGCGTCGAAGATGCTGAGCATGGACTCATCCATGACCGGGACCTCCTGCCAGGCATCCCCAGCCTCGCGTATCCACATCTTGCCCAGGTCCTCGATGTAGACAATCTCCATGGTGGTGGAGTCACCGTCGGTGACGCTGGAGAAGCTGAGCTGTTCCGCCTTCGTGGGCTGGCTCTGGCGCTGCCCCTCGATATCGAGCACCATCTCTTCCGCGGACCCTGCCATCGCGCTCAGTCCATCAATGTGGAGGCTGTACGCATACGAGCTGAGGTTCTCCAGAGCCTCCACATCCAACTCGAAGGGCCTTTCCTCGGGCGGCGGCTCTGGCGGCGCCCCTTCGCTGGTCGGCGTCTCCTGCGCAGGAGAAGGCGGGGCCGCTGGAGTCTCCTCCTCCGTCACCGGACCACCCAGGCTTGGCAACCCTGGCAGCGTGCAGGCCAGTGTGAGCGAGACCATAAGGGTCAGGCCTAACACCGCGGTCAATACTTTCGTTCTGTTATTCATCTGTCATCTCCTCTACCTAGATTAGAGCTACGTTCGATTCTGGGTTTGATCTGCCTGGGCTGTTTTCCACCGTGGTCCCATTCACACCAGCGACCATACTACCACTCGTCCGGCGCCACCTCCCGCCGGCACCCCTTACGAGAACAATATGCCTCTGAGGAGGAACAGACTGGCGATAGAAACCGCCCCCGCCAAAGCGGCCAGGAGGCAACCCTTGGCCCACGGTTGGGACCTGCCACTCCCCCTGAACGCCAGATAGATCCCGATAATGAGACCAAGCGGAGGGATCACGAATGACAGCGCGTATAGCAGCAGATCGGGCCTCCGCTCCCACTCCACCAGCAGGGGGCTGGCATTGAAGATCGAGGAGTAGGTGCCACTGATGACGCCAATCATCAGTGTCAAGACGAAGTTTCTGATGGTGACGCCGCCGAAGAGCAGCAAAGCGAACAGGGTGAAGATCACCGTCAGTTGGGTGTTGATGGAACGGTCCAGCGTCTGAATGATGCTATGGTTTACGATCTCCTCAATGGGTCGCCCGGCGTACCGTCTGCTGTTCTCGCGAACACGGTCGAAGACCACGATGCTATCGTGCACAGAGTAGCCCATCACGGTCAGGACCGCAGTCAGGAACAGGGCATCCACTTCCCAGCCGCGCAAGACTCCGAAGATGGACGCCAGCCCGATCACGATAAGGATGTCGTGTATCATGGCGATGATCGCACAGGCGCCATAGCGGACGGGGTTCATCACGTGCCGAAACGCAAAAGAGATGTAGATCAGGATCGCCACGGCCGCCATCCCGACGACCACAAAGGCCCGCTGCTGCACCTCTCCCCCCACCGCCGGGCCTACGGACTCGAAGCGCAGTTCTGTGAACGCCCCGAACCGCTCCTCGATATCCTCCTTGATCTGCCTCTTGGTCTCCGCGTCCAACATCTTACTCCGGATGAGGAAGACGTTCTCCGTGGAGCTCTGCACCATGGTATCGCCGAGACCGTACTCGCCAAACAGCTCCTTCAGTTGCGCGGGCTGAACCACCCCGCTTGCGTGGAACTGTAACTCCAGTATCGAGCCGCCGGTGAAGTCTATGGAGAAATTGAGGCCGAAGAGGATGAGAGAGATCAGCCCAGGGACCACCACCAGCGCCGAAATCAGGTAGTACCAGTAGCGCTTCCCGACTATGTCAAACATCACTACCCCCTACACCCCAAACCACCGATGATGCTTGACCACGTCCAGCTCCACGATCAGCCGCAGGAAGGTACGGGTGACCGTGATGGCGGTGAACATGCTGATCAGAACGCCCACGCCCAGCGTGAGCGCGAAGCCCTTGACCACGCTGGCTCCGAAATAGGAGCCAAACCAGAACAATATGGCACAGGTGATGAGGGTCGCGAAGTTCGAATCGCGGATGGACGGCCAGGCACGACTGAAGCCCTGTTCCACCGCCAACCGCAACGGCTTCCCCGCCCGCAGCTCCTCCTTCATGCGCTCAAAGATGAGGATGTTGGCATCCACAGCCATCCCCACGGAGAGAATAAACCCCGCAATGCCGGGCAGGGTGAGAACCACGGGGATCAGCTTGAAGAGCGCCAGAACGAAGATCCCGTAGATGATGAGCGCCACGTCCGCCAACAACCCAGGAAGCCGATAGTAGAGCAGCATGTAAAGAAGAACTATACTCACACCCATAGCCCCAGCCAAGAGGCTCTTCTGCAAGGAGTCCTCGCCCAGGGTGGGGCCCACGGTACGATTGGTCTCTATGCGCAAGGGAATGGGCAAGGCACCATACCGCAAGCGAATGACTATGCTCTCCGCCTCCTCGGGTGGAAAGCCCCCTTCCCTGGTGATGCGGACAGCACCATCGGGAATGGGTTCGTTGATCGTCGCGCAGCTCACCACCGCCTTGTCCAGGACGATACACATTAACTGCCCCACATGGCTTCTGGTGTACTCCGCAAAAATGGCAGATCCCTCACCGTCCAACTCGAAGCGGATCTCAATCAACCCCAATTGCCCAAACCCCATGGTGGCCTCCCGCAAGTGGCGCCCGGTCATGATAGTTTCATACACCGGTTCCTCGGGCCTGGGGACCGCAGCGGGAGTGACAGGGATCGTGGGGCTCAACACGGGTGTGGCTGTGATGGTCTCGGTAGGTGTGATAGGTGCGCCAGGACCCACAAGCTCTGTGGTCTTGACTATCGTTCCGGCAGGTAAATAGGTCCGGCCAGCATCGATGAACTCCAGCAGTCCCGTTTCTCCGAAAGTCTCAATGGCTCGCTCTGGATCCTCGATGCCCGGCAGCTCGACGATGACCCGCCTGCTGCCGGACAGTTGAATGAGAGGCTCCGAGACGCCCAGACCGTTGATCCGCTGCTCGATGATCGCCTTAGTAGCCTCCATGGCCCCGGCATCGATGCTCTCCCCGGGAGGAAGGTCCGCCTCCAGCAGTACCTGCAATCCCCCCTGCAGATCCAATCCTCTACGCAGTTCGATTTCACGGTCAATACTGATGGGGCCCAGATGGACGTGAATTCCCGGGTTGTTCGGCAGAACCACCCAGGCGGCACTCAGGGCCAAGACTATGATACCGACGAACACAGCCAGCGTTCTACGACTCTCGGTGAACATGATCAATCCTCAGTCGCTCAAGCAACGGCGCTGATTGTAGTCCCGGCTTGCTGGACTGTCAAGCAGCCAACTCCTCACACGATCTTCTCCCTGATCCATCCGCTGGCGAAGTCCATGATCCACACGACGATAGCGATGGCCCAGACCGCCACGGCCGCCTGCTTGTAGCGGAGGAGGTTCACCCACTGAATGAGCAGGAAGCCGATGCCACCACCGCCAACCATGCCGATGATCATGGACATGCGGACGTTGATATCCCAGCGATAGATGGTGAACGCGACATAGGGAGGCACGATTTGAGGCACAACGGCGTAGATGATCATCTGGAGGGCATTGGCACCGGTCGCAGTGACCGCCTCAAGAGGGCCCGTATCTATGCTCTCCACCTGCTCGGAGTACAGCTTGCCCAGCGCAGCGACGGAGTGCATACCAAGCGCCAACACGCCGGCAAACGGGCCGATGCCCACCCAAACGGCGAAGATGATGGCCCAGATGAGGGGCTCGATGGAGCGCACGAGGTTAAAGATAGTTCTGACCACGAAATAGATCATCCTTGTACCGCGGTGCCCAGACGTCAGATTGCGAGCACCGAGGAAGCTGAGGGGAACGGCCATCAAAACACCCATGGTCGTGGCCATCAGGGCCAACATGATGGTCTCCAGCATCTTGTCCATCACGATCCTGGTCGTCACGCTCAAGTGGGGTAACCCCACGTCCCACCTCAACTCGACCTGAATCTCCTGCAACTCCTCCGAGTCTGGTACCTCCGGAACCTTGATGCCGGCCACGAAATGCCCCTCACCATCCGTGTCGACGTGCTGAAGCGACCTGATGGTGCCGACGGGCGGGATCCAGCGCAGCGTCCCCCTCGCATTGGGCCTGAAGTTGAACCCCTCAACAGACAACGGTTCCCCTGGAAGTCCGCACGTCTGCGAGAGCACAAGATAGGGCTCAGGCTCGCTGGGCGCCATCTGCTCCGGCGCTGAGTCGGTGCAGGGCACCCGGAAGTTGGTGCGGACTTCTTGGTATTCCTTGTCCCGAGTGAGCAAGTCCGGCTGCAGCATTTGCCTAACGATGTGCACGATCTTGGGCGCGTCGGTCACCAACTTGCCCAGATCGATCTCCGTGGCGCGCCATGCGTAGGCATATACAAGCACCGCAACCAAGATCAGCGCCAGGAAGCGCCATGAGGACAGAAGCCCCCTGGGACGCCCTGGTCCCCCTTTTCCCTCCTGATCGTTCACCTTCGGACCACCCCCTATCGTATCTCCACCTGCTTAGCGTCCTCGCCGTAGATCTCCTTGAACCTATCGTCATCTATCTCCGCTGGCAAGCCCTTGAATACCATCTCGCCATCTTTCAAGGCGATGATCCGTGAGGCGTAGGCACGGGCCAGGCTCAGAAAGTGCAGGCTACACAGCACCGTCGCCCCCTCTTGCTTGTTCAAGTCCTCGATGTAATTGAGTATGGAGTAGGAAGTAGCCGGGTCTAAACTTGCCACCGGCTCATCAGCGAGTATCAGTGTAGGCTCCTGCATCAGCGCTCGGGCGATTCCCACCCGCTGCTGCTGACCGCCGCTCAACTCATCGGCGCGCTTGTACGCCTGGTCTAAGATCCCCACCCGATCCAGACAACTCAGGGCTTCCTCTACGTCTTCCTTGGGAAAGCGCCCTATTGCGCTCAGCCAGGGATTCACATAGCCAAGTCTCCCTGACAGGACATTCGTCAGCACCGAGGAACGCTTCACCAGATTGAAGTGCTGAAAGATCATGCCGATGTGGCGCCGCATCTTGCGCAGCTCCGCGCCCTCCAACTGGGTGATATCCACCCCATCCCAGATGATGCGCCCCTCCGTGGGTTCTATCAACCTGTTGATGCACCTGAGAAGGGTGGATTTACCAGACCCGCTCAGCCCGATGATGACCAGGAACGCGCCGTCCTCGACTGTGAAACTCAGGTCCTTGAGCGCCACGGTCCCGCCCTCGTAGACCTTCGTTAGATTCTGGATCTCAAGCATAGAAATCCCCCTCCCACCACGCCGCCCCAGAGCTTCGCTTGGCACGGCGACTCTGTCATCAAAGCATAGGAGATTGGGCAGAGAAAAGCCCCTGCCCAATCTCGACCCTCTTGCAACTGCATGGATATGACAAGGATCCAGGCCGCTGACTTACTCCAGGATGTCTTCCTCCGTCCATCCCAGGATATTGATCGCGTTCCGGACAGGATCATAATAGGAGTCATCTACTTCACCGAAGCCGGTGATGTCGTAGAAATCCTCGTCAGCCAGAACCGTTTGGCCCTCGTCCGTGGCCGCGTAGTCGATCAACCCCTGCGCGATCGCGTCTCTCATATCGCTCGGGAAGTCGCTCACGAAGCTGACCGTGTCGTTGGGAATGCGCTCGCTGATGGCCAGAATACCAACCTCGTCCATCACGTCCGGGTTGGTCGCCATAGCTGCCACCCTGGCGTCGCGGATCCGCAGTCCGCCCTGCCAGACCTTGTAGCTGCCATCGTCCTGCTGCTCGATGGTGAAGTCTCCTCCAGGCTCCAGCGGGTCACCCTCGGACCAGTCCGCTGGGGTGTCACCCGGCGGCGAGAAATAGCAGGTGCCGAAATCGGCCGTGCCATCCAGCACCGCCAAGACCGCCTGCGGGTGGCCGCCTGCCTCGACTGCCTCACCGGGCGTGATGTTCTCCAGCCCTAGCAGCACTGAGGGCCACAGATAACCTGAGGTCGAGGTAACACTGGGAGCGGCCCACTTCTTGCCCTCCAAGTCCGCCAGAGATGTAATGCCGCTATCCCGTCGCACGACAAACTCCGTCCAGTACGCCGTTCTTCCGTAGCGGATCGTGGCCAGGACCACCTCAACGCCGCACTGGTCGTGAGCCAGGACGTATCCCATCCCAGGGATGAAGGCCATGGCATCCCCCTCTGCGGCACACAGAGCCTCGATGGTAGCTGCGTATGAGGTGGGAACCGAGACGTCGAAGTGGATCCCCGTCTCCTCCGTCAGCCAGTCAGTCATCGCCTCGCCAGCCGACTCGATCACCGCCACATCCACGGACGGCACAAACATCACCTTCACTGGATTCTCCGCAGAGCCCAGCTCCGCCGCCGGTGCCGCACAGCCGGCCACCATGATCGGGGCCAGAAGCATCGCCGCGCCTACAATAAGCAAGATGTACCTTTTCATCTTTTTTCCCTTTCTCCGTTTCCTGTCTCCCTTTCGTCCTCCAACAGATTCCACAATTTGCTTTCGAAGATCGTGCCCGAGTTATCGCTCTTGATCACCCCCTTTCTGGCGCACCTGTCAGCTCTCGACATCGCGTTGTTGACGCCACAGCGCGCCCACAGACATCCTTCATATCATAGCACAACTTGGTCTGCAGGACAAGGTGCCACTCCCAAAACGCGTGGCATCCTCCGTGATACCCAACTCTTCACCAGTCGTTCCCCGCGAAAGTGATAGGCCTCACTGTTCGTATCGCCCTCAGATCCTACTGCCACGACACTACCGTCAGCAACGTGGAGAAACTGTTCCCTTGCAGGGGAGCCCTCTCAGCAGAAGACAAGACAGCTAGACAGAAGCTCACTGATTGCACTCTCTTGCGCCACGTAGGGTGCACCAGACTCCCACGTTCTCGGCCTCCCCAGATGGCAGTCGTGTTCACACGTTCTGGGAGAACCATAATGTTGGAGTGGGCTTGGTGAATAGGAACTATATTGTAAGCTGAAAGTTCTACAAGTGCAAAGTTTAGTAGCAGTTGTAGGGGTGTGGAGAAGTGGATAGGGGGAAGCAAGTGGTCAGAAGTAGGCCCAGTGATTGTGGTGGTGCTGGACCGCATCACCCATATGTGGGGGACACAGGGATTTCAAGGCCGGGCGGTGATGGGGACGCGGTGTGGACAAGCCAGGCGGCGCACTGTGAGACTGGCGGTGTCGAGTGTGGATATGTGGATTCGCGCCTGCGGGTAGGACAGGTTGACAGCGCATCCTATAGAACGGGGGACAAATTCATTCGTGGAAGGGGAACTTATCCCCAAATCAGCCTGCTTATCCACACGTATGGGGCAGTTATCCACAGAGGGGCGAGAGGATGGAGCTAGCCCGCGTGCGTGGCGTAGAGGAGGCCTTTGATGGCCAACACGTCACGTCTCAGTTGTTGGTCTTGCTCGATCTGAAGGGCGATCTTGTCGTGGCCGTGCATGATAGTCGTGTGGTCTCGGTTGCCCAGAGCGCGGCCTATGGAGAGAAGAGAAGCCTCCGTCTCCTGGCGGGAGAGGTACATGGCTACCTGACGGGCGAGTGCCAGGTGCTTAGTGCGACGGGGGCCGCGTAGGTCCTCTGCGGCGAACTCGTAGAACTCAGCGACGGCGTCTATTATTTGGTCAACGGTGAGCCGCTGGTGGAGGGACATTGAATCCTGGAGGGCTTGACGAGCGAAATCTACTGAGAGTGGGGAGAAGGTGAGTTGCGCATGAGCTACGACCCGGTTCAAAGCTCCCTCAAGCTGGCGAATGTTGTTAGGGAACTTCTGGGCTATGAAATCCACTACATCATGAGGGACGGGCAGAGGTTGACTCTCAGCCTTGAAGCGCAGGATGGCGATACGAGTTTCCAGGTCGGGTGGTTGGATGTCAGCAATGAGTCCCCACTCAAAACGGGAGCCGAGGCGTTCCTCAAGGGTCGGAATCGCTTTGGGTGGGCGGTCACTGGAGATCACAATCTGCTTCTTGGAGGAATGGAGGGTGTTGAAGGTGTGGAAGAACTCCTCCTGTGTGCTTTCCTTGCCGGCGATGAACTGGATATCGTCCACCAGGAGGATGTCCACCTGGCGGTACTTCGCGCGGAACTCGTCGGTGTTTTGGTTGCGGATGGAGTTTATCAGGTCGTTGGTGAAGGTCTCCGAAGACACATAGAGCACTTGACGGTTGTGGCTGAGGGCGAGATTCCCCACCGCATGGAGGAGGTGAGTCTTGCCGAGACCCACCTCACCGTGGATGAAGAGGGGGTTATAGCTTTCACCCGGATGCTCTGCGACAGCCAGTGCCGCAGCATGGGGGAGGCGGTTGCTCCCGCCCACTATGAAGGTGTCGAAAGTGTAGTGGGGCACAAGCATGGGAGCGGAGACGGATGCTTCCGGCGTGGGAAGGGCATCGTGGAGCAGGGGGCTTGAGGGCCAGTGCTCCTCGTGCTTGGGCTTGACAACGAACTTCAGCTCCACGGTGCGGTTGGTGAGGCCGATAAGCGTCCTCTTGATTATGGTCAGCAGGCGGTTGTCCAACCATTCCTTGGCGTAGATGTTATGCACGCCAATGATGAAGGTTCCATCCTCGTAGGCGATGGGGAACGTGTTGCTGATCCACGTGTCGTACGTGGCCTTGGTCATCTGCAACTGCAGCTCGCCTTTGGTTGCTTCCCAGACGCCTTCTAGATCCATGCTCCCTCCAAGCAGCTTTCGTTGCTGATCCCCTGACATAGTCCCCCGGGGAGCCATTCGCTGACGATGGCAATATGATAGCAGTATCTGCCGGCAATCAAACCGTGACCACCAGAGACCAGGCCCAGTTTGGACGAAAGACCCTCATGGCGGAGGAAGCTCCCTTGCGCACAGATCCCTCGCGATGTCCTCGACAGTGAGATGGCTGGAAGTCACACTCACAGAACGGCGCTGACGCACAGTAAGCATATGCGTCACCATCTGAAATCTGAATGCGCTGCTAACTGTAGGCCTCTACCGAGGCGTTGGCTCAACAGATCGGCGCTGAGCTATCAGGGCTCTCCAGTTATGCGGGAACTGCTCCCGCAACGGGGCCAGAGGGGCGCTGCCAAATCTTGCGATCCAGGACACTTGCCGCCATCGACCCCTGTCAACAACTTGCATTCTGTGGCACAAGCCAGTCGTCGTAGACCGATGACCCTTGAGGCGCTTGGATTGGAGGCGACGCATTGCAGCGGAGGCCAAGCCTTTAGGCATCGGGAGAGGTATTTGGCTCGTCTGCCTTGTTCAGGAACGCCGCATATTGTAATCCAGGAGCTAGGATTGTGCAATTCCAAGTGGTCCGATGCTGTGGATAGCGACCGGTCAGTGTGGCAGCACGAGGACCTTGGAGCCACTACATGTGGTAGACGGGTTCACAGGATGGCCCATCAATAGTAGCTCAGGGGCCGCTGCAAGTGATTGGCGGGGACACGAAACTTTAAGGAATCTTATGCAAAGGTTGGCTAGGTGGTGTTCATTTGCCTGGCGTTGGGTTCTCTGCTACAATGGCCAGTGTACAAAAGTCTGGAAAGAGGTGAAGGATGGATCTGGCCAAGATGATTCGGGACGTCCCAGATTTCCCGAAGAAGGGGATAATCTTCAAGGACATTACAACTCTGATCAAGGACCCTGAAGGCTTCAGGGAAGCGGTGGACATTCTCGCTGACCATTACACAGGCCAGGAGATTGACTTGGTGGCGGCGGTGGAGGCGCGGGGGTATATCTTTGGGGCTCCTATTGCCTACAAGCTGGGTGCTGGCTTCATCGCCGTGCGAAAGGCCGGGAAGTTGCCCGCTGAAACCGTCGTGGAAGAGTATGAGCTAGAGTACGGCACCGACTCGGTGGAGATGCACCGGGATGCCATTGAGCCGGGGCAGAAGATACTGATCGTGGATGACCTTATCGCCACCGGGGGTTCCGCAGCGGCGACGGCGCGGCTGGTCGAGACGCTGGGGGGCGAGGTAGTAGGTATCGCCTTTCTGATCGAGCTTGGGTTCCTGCACGGGGTCGAGAAACTCAAAGAGTACGATGTCTTCACGGTGATCGAGTACTAGTGGGCGACCACGGAGTTGATCGGCCTGCTGTGGATAACGTGTGGACAGGCGCGCGTTTGCAATCTAGCTGAAGGACGAGGCCAAGATGAGGTGGAGCCTCAGAAGCGACACAGTCGCCCTGAGGCTCTGCTCTTTGGTGCTACGTTCTCCAGGCACATGAGAGTGCTCAGGTGGCCTGGCTGCCATGATGGATGCACTCCTCCTTCACGGAGTATCTAGCTCTTCGACCTCGTCTTCTCTCTGGCGTGGATCCTCCACGCGGCAACTCTTGGCCATTCAGGTAGAGAAGCCAAGCCGCGGCAGGACAAACCGCATCACGATGAACCAGACGGCGAAAAAGACGGCGACGAACAGGAACTGCTGAATACTGCTTTCGGCCATGGGGTGTATCTCCTTTTCTACGATTCAATTATACGTGTGTGGAGGGGTCTCTGCAAGAGGTAGGTGGAGGTGGGGATTGATCGCTGGAGGGCGCCCTCTCGAGCAGTCTGGTCTGAGAGGGGGGGGAAGCGAGGCGCTCAAGGACCGGGTTCAACTGGTGGCGGTTCTTCCCGAGGGAGCAAAGGCGACATGGGGTGCGTGTCGTGGGCTGGAGGTCTCTCGGGACGAAGGGGTCCTACGTGCGCAACTCCGCCAAATCGACGTAAAGGTCAAGGGATTCGGGGTTCGCCAGGGCATCTTTGTTCTTGACCTCCTGGCCATGGATCACCTTGCGCACCGCCAGTTCTACCTTCTTACCGCTGATGGTATATGGGATGTCATCCACCTGGAGGATCTTGGCCGGGACGTGCCTGGGCGTGCAGTTCTGCCGGATGGTCGTCTTGATCTTGGCGGCCAGGTCGTCGGTCAACTGAAGGCCCTCGCGCAGCTTGACGAAGAGAAGAATCCTCATGTCACTGTCCCAGTCCTGTCCCACGACGATGCTGTCCGCGACTTCCGGTAGCACTTCGATCTGACGGTATATCTCGGCTGTGCCGATGCGTACCCCGCTGGGTTTCAAAGTGGCATCGGAACGACCGTAGATGATGACCCCGCCATGCTCCGTGATCTCGATGAAGTCGCCGTGGCGCCACACGCCGGGATACGTGTCGAAGTAGGCGTCGTGATACTTTCTGTCGTCGGGGTCATTCCAGAAGTGGATGGGCATACTGGGAGCGGAGAGTGTGCACAGCAACTCTCCCTTCTCTCCAACAACGGAGTTGCCCATTTCGTCGTAGGCTTCCACCTTCATGCCGAGTCCGCGGACCTGAAGCTCTCCGGCATATACCGGACCGATGGGGTTGCCCAGTGCGAAGCAAGAGATGATGTCGGTACCGCCCGAGATGGAGGAAAGACAGACGTCATCCTTGATATCGCGGTAGACGAACTCGAAACTCTCGATGGCGAGGGGCGATCCTGTGGACAGCACTGCCTTGAGCGGTGTCAGATCGAAGGACTCCTTCGGCTTCACGCCTGCCTTCTCTAGTGCGGCCAGGTAGCTGGCGCCGGTTCCGAAGATGGTGATGCCTTCTTCCTCCGCCATCTGCCACATGGCGGTGGGGTCCGGATGGAAAGGTGACCCGTCGTAGAGGATGACTCGAGCGCCCAGAGCCAGGGAACTGACCAGCCAGTTCCACATCATCCAGCCGCAGGTCGTGAAATAGAAGATCGTGTCCTCCCGCTTGACATCCGTATGCAGCTTCAACTCCTTGATGTGCTGGGCCAGGGTTCCCGCCACCCCGTGAACGATACATTTTGGAACGCCGGTCGTTCCCGAGGAATACATGATGTATAGGGGGTGATTGGCGGGAACCTGCGCGAAGGCAAGCTCAGTGGCCTGCGGGACGAGAAAATCTTCGAGGAGCACACCATCGCGAACCCGGCCCGGATCCGGGTGAGGGTCTGTGTAGGGAACCACTATCACCTTCTCGATGCTTGGCAACTCGTTGAGGATCTCGGCAATTCGCTCGAGGGAGTCGTACTCTTTGCCGTTGTAGCGGTAGCCGTTGGCGGTGAAGAGGATACGCGGCTCAATCTGTCCGAAGCGATCCAAGACGCCTTTGATCCCGAAATCGGGGGAACAGGACGACCAGATGGCCCCGATGCTGGTGGTGGCGAGCATGGCCACGACCGTCTCAATCATGTTGGGCATGAAGCCGGCCACACGGTCTCCCAGTTTGATTCCTGCGCCGCGCAAGGCCTCTGCGAGCCGTGCTACCTGGTGAAATAGCTCGCCATAGGTGATGCTGACCGTCGGCTGGCCTTCGCCTCTGAAGCTCAGGGCAGTGTGGTCATCCCGATAGCGGAGCAGGTTCTCTGCGAAGTTGAGGCGGGCTCCTTCGAACCAGCGGGCTCCTGGCATCTTGGTGATGTCATCAACCACCCGGTCGTAGGGTCGGCTGTGAATGACAGGGGCGTAGTCCCATAGAGTCGCCCAGAAGGCA
>JAUWLF010000058.1 GCA_030613785.1 Chloroflexota bacterium
ACTGACCTTGTCGGTGGGTTTGGGGCGCCGGCGGCAATCGTAGACCGCGAACTCCTCGAAATCGGTGAGAATGCTGAGGGGCAGCTTGGCGCTCCAGGCGTAGCGCCGCAGTTGATAGGCCGGGCCGACGTCGCCTTTGACTGTTACAGAGGGCTTCTTGGCTTCCAGGAAGAACTTACGCGCGCCGCCGACGCGAAAGCAGTAGTCGGGCGCGCGGGTCGCGCCACTGACCTTGATGGCGTCCTCGTGGACCACGTCCTTGTACTGCTCGGCGTACCCCTGGACGTTGCGCACGTCCCAACCCAGGGCCTCGAAGAAGGGGTTGATGAACTCGACCCTCACGTGGGCTTCTTTGTACTCGGCGCGCTTGTAGGCCTCCAGGTTGGAGGCGAAGCGCTCCACGAGCCCCTCGATCTGTCGACGAGCCTGGTCAGGCGTGGTTGTTTTGGCCGAGCTGCTCTCTGCGCTCAATTCTCGATCCCCTCTTCCAGCACACTGTGGGCCTACAGGGTGTGTTGTCGCGGATAGGGATTCACATCACTGATTGTATCACATCCTTGGAGTGTTGTCATCTCGGAAGGTGCAGCGTGTGGAAGAATCCAGCACCCTCGTGCTGCGGCGGGATTTGGAATCCCGCCGTCCGCTGGATTGCGTCCTTCGATACGGCCTACGGCAGATCCTTCGACAGGCTCAGGACGGCGCTCAGGATGAATGCAGCGGAAGCCTTGAGAAGCGTCTTGGAGCTACCTACCCTGGTGTTCTTGTTGCCTGCGCTGTCCGCAAAAGGGTGCCCAGATGGGTGACGGGGGGGCAGGGGCAGGGCTGGCTTCGCGGGACGCCGAAACCGTAGGACAGGTTGTCAACCTGTCCTACATCAAACCTACCCTGTCAGAGCAGCATGGGGAGGGTGTGGAAGGATCCAGCACCCTCGTGCTGCGGCGGGATTGGATCCTTCGATACGGCCTGCGGCCTACTCAGGATGAATCTAGAAGCGTTTTTCCACATCCTCCAGGTGGGATAGTGTTGAGGATCACTTGCCCTATCCGCAAAGGATGCGCAGATGAGCGACGGGGTGATAGGGGCAGGGTATGCCCTGCCCCTACGGGGTTGCGCCGGCATCCCGCGCCAGATGTCACACCTTGTGGCGGGTGCCCTGCAGCCTTTCAGGACCAGGGATACCATTCGCCGTCACGTGCGGCCCCTGGAGCTACCTACCCTTGCGAAGGTTCGGAACCTTCGCAAGGGTGTTCTTGTGGCCTGCCCTATGCGCAAAGCGTGCTCTGATGTGTGACGGGGTGGTGGGGCCAGGGCATGCCCTGCGACTCACCGCGAGGAGGGCGGGGGACGCGTCCACGCCGTCAGTTGTCGCTACGCGTAGCCTACAATCTCCTTCTCCGGTGGATAGGGATACGTCCGCTTGCTGTGGGCGAGCTTCGCATCGACGAGGGCTTCAGCGATCTTCAACGCAATACTCGCTGGGTCGATGACCGGAACCTCGTAGCCTTTCTCATGCAGACCGCTCCCTACCTGTTCGTCCAAACCTGCCAACCCGGTGCAACCTAGCACGATGACGTGAGCACCATCCTCTTCAACGGCCTCCACAGCCTCGTCCACCATACGGGCCACGAACTGCTCCCGACCCTTCTCCAGGTCTAGCACAGGCAGATCTATCGATCTGGCGGAGGCCAGTTTGCCCGCCACCCCATACTTCTGAGCATGGAGCTCCAGCTCCGGGATGATGCGATCCAGTATCGTAACCACAGAGAACCTGTGACCTAGCATGGCCGCCACGTGCATGGCCGCTTCGCATGGACCTATCACCGGGATGGAGACCACCTCGCGCGCGGCATCGAGACCGGGATCGCCGAAGCAGTTGATGATCACGGCGTCCATGCCCTCCTTCTCCGCCTGGCGGACCTTGGCGATCACCTCCGGGATGGCCAGTGCTTCGTCGTAGGCAGACTCCACTGAGGCGGGGCCTGAATCGATGAAGACGTTGCTGATCTCGGTGTCCGGCCTGGCGACTCGCTCGAACTCCTCGATGATCATGGGTCCGAAGCTCTCGGTGATGATGGGAGTCACTGCTCTGATCTTCATCGCTCGTTCCCTCGCTTTCGACGACTATTGGTTGATGTGACCTATCCAGTTCTCGCGCGTATCTGTCAACTCCGCCTTCGTCGCTCTCACTCCCTCGGATCTATGGGAGCCGGACGGTAGGGGCGGGTTTGAAACCCGCCCCTACGCCGCAACTAGCTCTTCGATGGGTACGTACTCAATGTCGAACCCGAAATACCGCGGCCCGGCACCGGCCAGCCCTTTCTCGGACCGGAAGGCCTCCAGTCCCTTCATACCTACGGCCACTACCTCGTCACCCTCTTTGATCAGCGTGCTGGTAGTTCCTTCACCGCTTTCTCTGTAGACCAGAGTGATCAGGTCGGGGCTGCAGACCCACGGTTTGCCGTTGAGCCACGAGACGTGGTTTTCATTCTTGAACCACACGTCCAGGGTTTGGCCTTCGTAGTCGCCGGTGCCCTTGATGTGGTTGGTACCGAACATATAGCCATCCCGGTCTTCCCATTCCTTACCGCTGACAACCCCTTCGAACAGACGCCAGCCGCCAGTGACTTTCAATGCGGCGTCAATGGGATCCTCGCCCTTCTCCCGTGCCTCACGCATGGCTCGCCCGATGGCAAGGCACTTGGTCAAGGTGCCGCGCACGAGTATCTCTTTCATTTCACGGGCAGGCAAGGGAGTAGCTGCCATCGTGGTGCCCCCGTAGGCCGCAACCCCCAGCATCTTGCCGATTCGTTCCAGCATCGAAGGGTTGACAGCGTACTTGACAATAGCGACATTGCCCCACTTGTCAACGCTGGTGAAGGGCCAGCTATGCTTGTCGTATAGATATGGTGTACCCTGGATCTCTTCGGGGATGGCCCGGCCGGCGTAGTCGCCGTCAACGACGGGCATCCCCAGGCGCGCGCCAGTGACCAGCGGAGCTGGAGTGTTGCCTGCCCCCAACTCGGCAGGCACCAGGCAACCGATAGGTTGGCCCAGGTACTCCGCCAGCTCCTTGACGGCTTCTGCCATTGAGCTATCGCCAAACTTGTCCACCAATTCCAGTCGCTCGATTTCGTCCAACGTCTCCTTCGAAACGGGAGCGATAGATCCCATCCCGTAGGGCGTCACTGTCCATACGTCATCGGGGATGTCGTCCACGTCGACCCATTCGAGCGCCATGCCATCTTCCAGGGCGCTCTCAAGCATCCCCATTCCCCATTCAACCGCGCCCCCGCCACCGGTTGCCATGAACAGACAGCCTCGAACGAAATCCTCGCAGTCTTCATGATTCTGCAGTCTACCTCGTGGCATTGTACGTCTCCTCCTGTTCCTGCTGATCTGAGTGCTGTAGCTTGGTTGCTGGTGTACTCATCCGGTCACCAACGGAATGCGCGTTGCCCATGTCCATGGCACCGTGTTCAATCTGCGAACCGATGGCCCTGACCCACCGCATAGGGGTAAGTAGAAGCTCCAACCCGTCAGGGCATTCGTGGGCGTGGGCACGTCATCCTTCAGGACAGTACACGCTCGCCGCAGTTAGGCACCCGTGGGAACAACTGAACCAAGGAGCATCCTGCCGCAAGGCTAGTGTTCCCTACCAACGTCGCCCACGTATCCCGCGATGTCGAATCGGCAGATGTGCCGTGCGACGCTGTAGCCCTTCGCCCGGTCTGAGAGGTGTGCTGCCAGCCCGGCGCTGGAGGTGACCTACTCGCCATCAGGAGACCAGGCAGAACGGCCCCGCCCTGGCGTGCCGCAGGCTCAGGCTGGTTCCACGTCTGCTAGCCGAACCTCTCCTCTACCGGCACCCAGTCGATGTCATACCCGAAATAACGGGGTCCTACTAGCTCCAGACCCTCTGGTGTGCGCCATTTCTCGTTGCAAGGGATGCCCAACACCGTAACCCGGAAACCGTAACGCAGGTTTTCCGTGGTGATGGGCTCGCCGGTCTCGGTATCCAGGAGGGTGATCAGATCCGGCACCGAGACCACAATCTCCCCGTCCACTTCGGCCATCAGGTTCTCGTTCTGGAATTGCAGCTTGAGAGTTTGGGAATCGTACTGGTTGACACCGTCCAAGATCGCCTCACCTTTGGCAAAGCCCTTTTCCGTGCGACGCTGGACGTCCACGATCTTGCCTCTGAACACCTCGAAGCCCCCGACGGCCTTCCTGACCGTCTCCACCACGTTGGCCTTTGACTCCCGAGCCTCCCGTATGGTGCGGCCGATGCTCTCCACGAGGGTCATCGTATCGGGCACCGCCCATTCCTTCAGCTCTTTGCCCGTCGTAGGGTAGCAGGCGATCATGGCCGCGCAACCCATGTCAATCGTGATGCTCCGCGAGAACGTCTCCGTCCAGCGGTTGTTTACGGTATTGAGAATCGCGCTGTTGCCTTTCTCATCGCCGATGGCGAACGGTGTGGACGAGACCCCGTACAAGGTGGCGGTTACCATTTGCAGCTCGGGGAAGGCGCGTCCCATGCCGTCGCAGTCCACCATAGGGATGCGCAGACGAGCTGCCACGGTGAGAGGGGTGACGGAGTTCAACCCACCAGCCTCGGCAGACATGGTGGCAGTGATCTTCCGCCCCAGGTACCTCTCCAGCGCGTGAAACGCTTTGATGATCTCGTCGCCCTTGGGCAGCTTCTCCACCATGACCGTGGGGGCGCCCATCATGGCGGTAGGCACGATCAAGGCGTCATCCTCGATCTCATCCAGAGAGAGCAAGGTGACTGGACCAAACTGTTCTATGGCCTGAATCCCCATCAGCTTTCCGATATAGGGGTCGCCGCCTCCGCCGGTGCCCAACACAGCCGCTCCCAAGGCGATGTCCACCACGTTTTCAGGGTGTAGCAGTCTCATTTCAATTCGTCCTTTCTCTACCCTGTCTCACGAAAGGGCCAGGTCGCCCACAGCCTTGACCCGGATCCTGACCGCGTTGCCAGGCAGATAGGCCAGTGGAACTTCCTCTACGTCTACAATGGTTATCGTCTTCTCGTCAGCTCCAGCAGAGATCGCCTTTTCGGTGGCCTCCTCTCTGGCCTGAGCCAGTGCGTCATCACGGGAGAGCTCGGCCATGGCGAAGACTCGATCTGTCTCACCTCCCACCTGGGCTATAGCCGCACCGATGGCGTTAGCCACAGCGAAGTGCTCGGGCTTGACCATCTCCGAGGTCCCCTCGACCTCTCTCGAGACCAGGATTGTACCCCCGCCCACGAGAATCAGAGGGATGGGTTCAGCGCTGGTTTTCATCAGATCTACGGCAGTCTCCACCATGGACTGTATCTCATCGAGGGCTTGGCGAACCAGTCTGGCATCCAAACTCTTCACCGCGCTGGCGTCACCGATGTCGACCAATCCTCCGGCGACGGCCAGGTCCGTCGCGGTCAGCACATCTCCGCCAAATACCAAGCCTTTGGTGATCAACTCGTAGCCCACACTTTGCGGTCCGATCTTCAGAGGGTCCTCAGTGACGATGCTTCCTCCACCTAACCCGAAGGAGTAGACGTCGGGCATCCTGAAGTTGGTACGGACGCCGCTGATCTCCACCGCGACGGAGGCCTCGCGGGGGAAACCTCCCAGCAGCATACCTACGTCCGACGTCGTACCTCCCAGGTCCACAACCATAGCATCCTTCACTCCCGACAGGAAGGCAGCTCCCCGCATACTGTTGGTGGGTCCCGAGGTGAAGGTCAGAACTGGATACTTCTCGGCGTAGTCTGCGCTCATCAGGGTGCCATCGTTCTGGCTCAGATAGAAAGGCGCATCTATCTTCATCTCCTTGAGGGCTTCCTTGAAGGATTCCACTATGGCCTGAGCCAGATCTCCCAGGCAAGCATTGAGAATGGCCGCATTCTCCCGCTCCAGAATGCCCATCCGTCCTATCTCGTGAGAGAGGCTGATGGACACGTCTGGGATTTCATCCTGAACGATCTCTGCCGCTCGATCTTCAAAGGAGCTGTTCACAGGGGAGAAAACGGCTGAGATGGCCACCGCTCGAATGCCTTTGGACTTGATATCCTTGGCCACATCACGGATCTCTTTCTCGTCCAGAGGCGAGATCTCCCTCCCGTCAAACTCGTGACCGCCGTGAACCAGGTACTTGTGATGGCCAATGGTATCCCGTAGGTCAGCGGGCCAATCGACCATCGGGGGCAAGCACTCGGTGGCAGGCAGCCCCAACCTGATGGCAGCGGTCTCCATCAACCTCTTCCGCTCCACCACCGCGTTGGTGAAGTGAGTGGTGCCGATCATCACGGCCTTGATTTCGTTCGTGGGTACTTTCGTCTCCTCCAACACGGTTCTCACGGCCTTGGTGATGCCTGTGGTAACGTCTGGTGTGGTGGGTGTCTTGAACCAACCAACCACCTTGTTCCCATCCATCAACGCCGCGTCTGTATTGGTGCCTCCCACGTCAACGCCGATTCTCATGACGATGTCTCCTTTCTACAATGAGCACGATTCTGACCGGTGATCTGTCAACCTTGTTCTGACGACTTGTCATTGCGAGGAGCCCCCAGGGCGATTAAGCAATCGCCACTGGACAACAGGAGATTGCTTCGCAGCTCCTTCACTTCGCTCAGGACATGGCTCGCAATGACAGTCGGCCAACTGCCCTTCGCTCTCACGAATCACCCTTGCTGGCGCTGGCCCTTCTCTTCATCTCTTTGGCCATCTCTCGCGTGGCGTCCTCCAAGAGCTGGAAATAGGCATCTTCGTCTGTCATCAACAAGAACTTTCTTCCATCCACATCCTCCTTGAGTTGGCCCAGAAACCGATCATCACTCAAGGCTCCGCCCTCGAGCGCGAACCCCATCAACCGGCTGCCGGCGTCAATCAGTCGAAAGGTGCCGTACAGGTGCGGTTCGTTGACCAGGATATGGGCGCTGGAGAAGAGAAAGGCAAGCGTTTCGTACAGATCCTCTTCGGAGACCACCATGCGCTCACTCATGACCCCACTCCTTCCCGTACTCGTCCACGAAGGCGATCTCATTCAACTCCAACCTTGGAGGTGGTTCGGTGTCTTCCGCAGGATAACCTAACGTGACAACCAGCATGGGTTCGACGTTCTCTGGAAGATCCAGAATCTCTGCGATGGCAACCTTGGCATACGAAAGCGCGACACAGGTGCCGATGCCCATCTCATAGGCGGCCAACATGATATTCTGGGCAGCTATGGAGCAGTCCGCCACATACAAGGCCTCTTTCCAGGGGTTGGCATCTGGCTCTTTGTCCGCACAGATGACGATGAAAGCAGCGGGCATGGCGAAGATGCCGGGGGCGAACTTCCTGATCAGCTCCCTTTGCGGTGGTGAGGTGACCACCACAAACCTCCAATTCTGCTCGTTGCCCCCCGATGGGGCCCATCTACCTGCTTCCAGAAGCCTCTCCAACTGCTCCTTTCCTATTGGATCGTCGGTGAACTGCCGTATGCTTCTCCTACCCATGATGGCGTCAAAAACATCCATAGCCAAAACCTCCGTTAGATCCTAGACCACTACCTCGCTCGACCTCAGTCGTAGAGGTGACAGGCCACCAGGTGCCCGTCTTGCAACTCCTTCAACACAGGTTCCTCTTCGATACAGCGGTCGCTCTTCCGATCCGGACACCGGGGAGCGAAGCGACAAGTACCTTCTTCCCCACCTAGAGTCGAGATCTCCCCCTCCAGAATGATCTCTTCCGGTTGGTATTCTGGGTCCGCGACAGGCATCGCCGAGAGCAGAGCTCGGGTGTAAGGATGCATAGGCTGTTCGAAGATGTCCTCCACTGACCCCAATTCCAGTATCTTGCCCATGTACATCAGCGCCACTCGATCACAGATGTAGCGGATCACGGCCAGATCGTGAGAGATGAACAGGTAGGTAAGATTGAGCCTTTGCTGGAGCTCGAGAAGAAGGTCCAAGACCTGCGCCTGAACTGAGACATCCAACGCCGAAGTAGGTTCGTCGAGGATCAACATCTTCGGCTCCAGGGCCAGGGCACGCGCGATCCCAATCCTCTGTCTTTGGCCACCGCTGAATTCGTGGGGATATCGGTAGAGGTGATCCTCCATCAGTCCCACCAGACCTATCAGTTCCCTCACTCTGTCGTCCAGGGCGCGACCCTTGGCCCACTTGTGAATAAGCAAGGGCTCGCGGACGATCCTCTTCACCGTCATTCTGGGGTTCAGCGAGGAGTAGGGATCCTGGAAGATCATCTGCATCTCTGCCCGCAGATGGCGCATCTCTGACTCGGACAGTCGACACAGATCTTGACCCTCGAAGATGATCTCGCCCTCCGTGGGCTCAATGAGACGCAGTATGGTTTTGCCCACCGTCGTCTTCCCGGAGCCTGACTCTCCCACGAGCCCGAAGGATTGTCCTTCCTCGATGGTCAAGTCAACCCCGTCCACGGCTTTGACATATCCTATTTCGCCCTGAAAGAGACCTCCCTTTACCGGAAAGTACTTCTTCAGGTTCCTCACTTGCAGCAGAGCTCCGCTCATCCAAACTCCCGGTCTTCATCGCCGCCGCTGGATTGCACCCTTCGATACGGCCTGCGGCCTACCCTTAGACAGGCTCAGGATGAATCCAGTGGATCACGGCTACTTCTAGCAAACTTCCGCTCAAGAGTACAGAAAACAGCTAACCTCGTGGGCAGGTCTGATCTCCCTCGGTGCGGGGGGCGGTTCCTCCGCGCAACGAGGCATAGCGTGCTCGCAACGAGGGTGAAACCTACAGCCAGGCGGGGGATTCAGCAAATTCGGGACTGATCCCGGGATCCCTTTGATCTCCCCCCTCTTGGTGTCGAAGGTAGGGATGGCCCTCATCAGACCAACGGTGTAGGGGTGCTTCGGGTTCTTGAAAACGTCTATGGCGCTGCCGGACTCCACCACCACGCCGGCATACATCACCGCCACTCGCTGGCACGTCCTGGCGACTACTCCCAAGTTGTGGGTGATGAGGAGCACAGAAAGGTTCAACTCCTCCACCAATTCCTCGATCAGGCGCAGGATTTGGGCCTGAATGGACACGTCCAGCGCAGTGGTCGGTTCGTCGGCGATGAGCAGGGAAGGTGTCCCCGAGAGGGCCGTAGCGATCAACACCCGCTGCCTCATCCCGCCACTGAATTGGTGAGGATAGTCATCAATTCTCTCCGAGGCGTCGCCGATACCGACCCTCTCGAGCATTTCCAGTGCTCGTTCCCTGGCCTCTCGTCGCAGTGCTCTTATGGCCGGCACGAGATTGCTCAGCACTCCCAGCATACTCAACCTGGAGGCCTTTGAGGTGTCGGTCCTGGAACCGATGATATCTATCATCTGGTCGCCGATGGTGAACACGGGGTTGAGGCTGGTGGTGGGATCCTGGAAGATCATAGCCAGCTTCTGGGCCCTGAGCAACCGCATCTCCTCGTCGGTCTTGCGAAGCACGTCTTCTCCCTCGAAGAACACCTCTCCGCCTACGATCTCCCCCGGGGGACAAGGGATGAGACGAGCAATGCTGAGGGCGGTCATCGTCTTGCCGCATCCGGTCTCGCCGACCAGCCCCAGTATGTCGCCTCGCCAGATCTTGAGATTGACCCGGTTCAGGACCTTGGAGATGCCATCAAAAGTGCGGAAGTTGAGGCGAAGGTCCTTGATCTCTACCAACAGGTCGTTGTCCATAGTCACGATTGCTCTTGAACCCTACCGGCGTGCTCTGGGGTCGAGCACGTCCCGGAATCCATCTCCCAGTATGTTGAAGCCAAACACGGTCAAGAACATAGCGATCCCGGGAAAGGTGGAGTACCACCAGCCGTAGGGAAGGAACTCCCGCCCCTTGGAGATCATGGCTCCCCACTCCGGGATAGGTGGTTGCGCTCCCACTCCGATGAAGCCGAGTGCAGCCAGGCTGAGGACCGCGAAGCCGAAATCCATGGATGCCTTGACCATGATGGCAGACAGACAGTTGGGCAGAATGTGGTTGAAGATGATGCGCGGGCGGCTAGCGCCGATGCCGCGCGCTGCTTCGACGTAGTCCTCCTCGCGTACCGAAAGCACTTGAGCCTGGACCAGGCGACAGTACCCAGGCCACCAGGTGATGGATAGGGCTAGCATCGCGTGGAGGATACTAGGACCAAGCGCGGCCGTGATGGCCAGGGCCAGAAAGATGCCCGGCATGGCCAACATGATGTCCGTGAGGCGCATGATGACTTCGCTGACGCGGCCGCCAAAGTAACCGGCGATACCACCAAGGACGATCCCAATGGAGCCACCCAGCAGGACGATCACGGTTCCTGCAATCAGAGAGGTTTGAGTCGCCCACACGGTGCGGGTAAAGACATCGCGTCCATATTCGTCGGTGCCAAAGAGATTTTCTCGAGAGGGCCCTTGCAAACGTATCTCCACATGGGTGGTGAAGCCAGCGTCGTCCGGATACGGCACCCAGTACCTGCCGGTGAAGGCCACGAAGAGCAGAAAGATGATGATCGCTACACCCAGAACGGAGAGACGACTCTGTCGAAAACGATACAGGCTGCGTCTCCACTCCTCAATCAGACCTTGGTTCTCTGCTCGCCAACGGCCCCACCAACCCCGGGCCCCCACCGCCACGCTCATGCGCCCTATCAACCCCCCTCAGGAAGAAGCCTACCCGTACCGGATCCGCGGATCGATCACTCCATAGGAGATATCGACCAGCAGGTTGACGATGGTGAAGACCAAACCCACAAACAAAGTAATGCCCATGATGGGCATGAAATCCAACGTCATAGCTGATTTCACTGCATATAGGCCAACGCCTGGCCAGTCGAAGACGGTCTCTATCATCACCGAGCCGCTCAACTGCCATCCGAAGAGGAAGCCCAGCATGGCCACGGTGGCGATGAGGGCGTTCTTGAGCACGTACTTGAAGAGGATAACCCGCTCTGGGAGACCGCTGGCTCGAGCCATGATCACGAAATCCCGTTCCATCACCTCCAGAATGTCTGCCCTCAGCAACCTGGTGATCAGGGCTATGCCGAACAATGCCTGGCAAAAGGCGGGCAATGCCATGTACTTCAAGGCTATGCCAAACTTGTGCAGGTCGGCCGCCAGCAGGCTGTCAACGAGCAACATGCCAGTCACATTGGGAGGGAAAGGAACCCGCGGATCAAAGCGCCCGCTGATGGGCAACAGATGCCATGTCATCCCCAGAATGAGCTGCAAGATCATGCCCAGCCAGAAGACGGGCATGCTGATGGAGGAGAGAGCGACTATCCTGGATACCTGGTCAGGCCACCTGTCCCTGAAGACGGCGGCGGCCATGGCCATGGGCACGCCAATGACCACCCCCAGCGCTGTGGACACGAGCACCAGCTCCAAAGTGGCTGGGAAATACCGTCTCAGGTCCATGGCCACCGGATGGCGGTTCATCATGGAGATGCCAAGATCACCCTTGAAGAGACCCCTCATGTAGTTGAGGTACTGCACCGGCAGGGGTTTGTCGAGACCGAATTCCTCTTGCAGCTTGTGGATCTGCTCCGCGGTAGCCTGGGGTCCAGCGGCCAACCTGACCGGATCCCCCGGGACCATGTGGGAGATAACAAAAGTTACAACAGACAGCCCGATGAACACGGGTATGATTAGCAGCAGTCGACGCAACAAGTAGTAACGAAGTCCCACTTCTTTCTCCCTTTCAGGTGGCCCCACACACGACGGTGGAAACGTCCAACCGGCCAAAGCGAGAGCATCCTGAGTAGCGAAGCGCGTCGAAGGGTGCGGCCTAGCCACAGACTGCTTGCTAGACCGCACCCCCAGCCGACTAACAGGGACTGGAATTCGCGTCTACATGGAGAGGGTAAGCTAACGCGTAGTGGCTCCCGATGCTGAGATACCAGCCTCAGATGGCAACCACCGGAACGTTAGCCCAGCAACCCGTCCAGTGTTCGTGCGCAGGTCGTGAGGGAGGAACCTTGGGAGAACCTCCCTCACCACCAGGTAGTCCGCTAGGCCTCCTCTATCCGCAAGGGCCAGAAGTCCGCGGCTATGTATCCCGTGTAGTCGTAGCCTTTGACGCGGTCCGAGAAGCCGAGCATATTGGGTATGGTGTAGACCATGATCGAAGGGATGTCCTCCATGACCATGGCCTGCATCTCCTTAACCAGTGCCAGCCGCTCTTCCGCGTCGGCCGTCCCCTCAGCCTCTTCCAGCAGAGCATCGAAGTCCGGGTTCTTGTAGAAGCTAGCCGACTGGAAGGTGCCTCCCTCCGGCTTGTCCCAGAACTTGGAGTAGTACTGGTACCTGAACCACTGAGTGGCGACCGGACCGATATCATCGGCGATGCAGATCGTATCTGCCCCGGTGTCTGGGAATGTGGACATGGCAACCATATCCGGCCACACCATGGGAACCAGCTTCAGCGTGATGCCGAACTGAGCCAGTGGCTCGGCGAGCATCATGCCCATGGCCTCCTCGAAGGACAGGCCGGTGACGTACACGAAGTCCAGGTCGAATCCGCCGTCGGCCCACTCTGTCTTGTCCAGGTATTCTTGGGCTTTCTCCAGATCCTGACGGTAGACTGGCTGGACTCCGGGGTCATGGCCTGGCACGCCGTCGGGTAGATGGCCAGTGAGTAGCGGACACAGTTCCGGGCCACCCTGCGTGGCGACGAACCCTTCGTAGTCAAAGGCATAAGCCATGAACTTGCGGAAGTTGACGTCCGTGAAAGGCTCCTTCTGGCAGTTCATCTTGATATAGAAGCTCAAGAAGCCCGAGTTCACCTCCATGTGGGTCCCTGGATTGTCGTCAATCAAGGACAGGTCATCCGCGGGGATTGTATCCGCGACGTCAATCTCTCCGGCTAGCAAAGCCATTCGTCGCTCTGCGTTGTCGCGGATGATCCTCCAGATCACACCTGCGAGCCGACCTTCTTCCGGCCAGCCACGCCAGTAGTCGGGGACCGCCTCGATCTCATATACCGTTCCAGGCTCCCAGCGCTTGATCCTGAAGGGCCCAGAGCCAGCGGCGTTCTCCAGCAGCCATCCCTCTCCCTTGTCGCCGTTGACCTCATGGGCCATGACTTCCTCGGGATTGGCAATGAAGACCTCTCCGCCGTAGCCCAGTAACCAGGGCAAGTCGGCGAAAGGCTGGGTGAGGACGATGCGCAGGCTATAGTCATCCACGACTTCTATGCTGTCCTTGTCCATCACCGGCAACAGGCGGGCCGCCCGTGGACGCTCGAAGTCCAGGATGCCTTTGAGGGTCCACTCGACCGCTTCAGCGGTTAGTGGTGTGCCATCGTGGAAGACGGCTCGGTCATCGAGATGGAAGACCCATTCCCTGACGTCGTCAGACACGTCGTAATGGGTGCAGAGATTGGGGGTCAGTTTGGGCGGCCATCCTTCCTGCCACCACAGAGAGTCGTACACCGCTCTCATCATGTTGTTGATGGTATAGTCGCCGCGATCACGAGGGTCCAGGGTGGGTATGTCCTGGCCTCCGGCGTAGATCAGCACCTGCGGCTCAGCCGCTGGGGTCGGTGTCGGCGGCGGGGGCACGGGCGTGGCCGTCGCCCCAGGCGGTGGAGGTGCTGAGGTTGCCGTGGGCTCGGGCTCGGGCTCGGCCGCTGGCGCGCACCCGGCGACCAGCGCCGCTCCGCCTCCTGCCATCAGTTGCAGGAATCTTCGCCGTGTCATCTCTCGACGCAGCGCCTTCACCGCATCGCTTTCTTCTATCCTTCTCATCTTCTTGCACTTCCTCCTTTTCTTGACCGGATTGCAGCACTGTTCTGACAGCGGCTAGTGGAGTTTGCCGGGCCCTGCTACCCGTCGGGCACATTCTCGACTGCTGAGACGTGCGCAACCAAACAGACTATCATCGGTACAGGCTATCACCCCCTGTCTCTTATGATCGTGTTCTCTTTCTGGGTCGACCTACGGCTGGTAGGTAGCGATACTCAGAGAAAGAAGCTGTCGTTCCTATCCCCGTCCTCGTCGCCGGGATACGGTGAAACGAACCCCTGTTTGGGATGTTCAAGTACTGATTGAACGCTGCAATTGAGTTGAAGAACATTATACCACATACCGGTATGTCAGGCAAGTTCGAGGAAAACTCGACTACTTCGCCTATCGGCCGTATGACAACGACCAATCACATCTGAAGCGATTCCGCCTCTGTCGTTGCGAGCGCAGCGAAGCAATCTCATCCTCCGCCCACTGTCATTGCGAGCACATTCGCTGTGCTCAATGTAAACTCCGCGAAGCCATCTGCACCTACGCCCTCGGGGATTGCTGCGTCGCCCTGGGGACTCCTCGCAATGACAGGGTTAGGCCGCCGTCTTCCTTTTCCAGTCCCACTATGGTATGATGTGCACGCTGATCGGTGATGCGGATCGGCAGTTTCCATCAGGAAGAGAGATCAATGCGAGAGAAGGGCTTGGAGGAAAAGCGGACTGAGACGACGGACAGGATTCCGGACGAGGACATCTTTGCTGCGAGCGACACGTTGGGTGCGTCAACCAGGAGAGCTCTGGTGGAGGCGCAAGCGTGGCTTGAAGGGCAAGACGCTGCCGCGTCTGATGGAGGAGCGACATCATGATAAGAAAGATCATCCTCTTGGTGATCTATGCCCTGGCTGCTCTGCTGCTGGTACTGCCTTTTGCGTGCGGCGGTGAATCTGTACAACAAACGAGCGCTCCAGAAGCGAAGAGCCCAGCCCCTGGGGCGGAGACAGGCGTGGCAGAAACCTCGTCTGCGACCTCCATCTCTGAGGGCGAAACCGCCGCAGCGGAGCCAACGAGCGTACCCGATAACGATGCTGAAAGCACCCCCACCCCCCTGGACGCCGCCGCAGCGATCGCCGAAAGGACGCCGATTCCCACGCCGGTTCCCGATGTGATAGACGAGCTGGTTACCGAATTCACCGTCTGGACCGGGCTGGCCGGAAAATCCTTCCTGGGCTTGACCGCGGACGACTGGATCAACCTGGGGATCTCGGCCCTGATCGTGCTTGGCGGCTACTTCCTCGCCGGTCGGGCGCTCAAGTGGCTTCTTCGCCGGCTCGTCCGTCGCACCGCCACGGAGTTCGACGATCAGTTCCTCGAAGCCATCCAACGCGAGTTGAAGTGGCTCGTGCTCCTCGTCTTTCTGTGGTTCGCCACCTTCCGGTTGGGTTTTCTGAGCGATGGCCTGAGAAGGTTGCTGAACGACGTCTACTTCATGGTAGGTCTGGTGATTTGCACTCAGATTGCCTTGAAGCTGGTAGATTCCGCCGTCGACTGGTACAACCAGCGTCTGGCACCGGAGGAGGACACCGACGTAGTCGATCCGATCATCATGCTGCTACGGCGCGCAGGGCGCGTCGTGGTGATCATGATTGCAGCGGCGGTGTTCTTCTCCCACTATGGCATCAACCTGACCGCGGTCTTGGGCGCTGCGGGCATCGTTGGGCTGGCGCTGTCTCTCGCCGCCCAGGATACGCTCTCCGACGTTATCGCCGGGTACACTATCCTGATTGACCGTCCCTTCCGCGTCGGTGACCGAATCGAGATTACGGATCTGGGCACCTGGGGGGATGTGGTCGAGATCGGCCAGCGCACCACCCGCATCCGCACCCGGGACAACCGCCTGGTGATCGTGCCCAACTCCACTATCGCGAAAAGCCAGGTGATCAACTACACCTTTCCCGACCCCACCTACCGAATACAGATGGACATCGGGATCGGATATGGCCAGGACATCGAAAGAGTGCGCCAGACCATCGTCGATACGGTGCGCGCGGTAAAAGGCGTGCTACCGGACAAACCGGTGGACGCGTTGTACAACGAGATGGGGGAATCTGCCATGATGTTCCGCGTCCGGTGGTGGATTCAATCGTACGAGGATACGAGACACTTCTACGACCGGGTGAACTCCGCCCTCCAGAATGCCCTGGACGAGGCCGGCATCGAGTCGCCGTTCACGACGTATGACATACACCTCAAGACGGGGGCGGAGACCGCCGGCGGGACCTCGCAGCCAATCGAAGAAGCGAACTAGCACACGTGGAGGAAGAGATCGGAGAGTGTGGGCCGTTGCGTGGTGGGTTGATGTGCTGAAGAGCACTGTGAATAAGGGGTGGGTTCTGGCGATAGCGATGGTGCTGGTCCTGCCGGCGTTGGCGTGCATCACAATCGAGTTTGGATCCCCAGGCAAGACACCGGAACCCACGGTGGTCGGGTACCGCACTCCGCCTATGCCTCCCACGCCGCTACGGCCGACTCTGACGCCCACCCAACCTCCCATCGCCACCCCTACATCACCGGCGCCGCTGCGACCATCCGTCAGCGAGGTCTTCTTCGCAGCGCGGGTCACCGGAGCAAGCGAGGCAGTTGACGTTGCCACCGAGTTTCCTGAGGGGACGACCACCGTCTACGCGTTCGCCAAGTACGCGGGGATGTCGAACGGGACGCAGTGCGAATCGGTATGGTATCGAGATGGCGAGGAGGCGGCGCGGACCGCTTTCGCCTGGGCCCTGGGCGACAGTGGGGAGACATGGATAGATTTCATCCAGAGAGATGGAGGGCTGCTCTCAGGTCAGTACAACTGGGAGTTGCTTGTCGAGGGAGAGCTGATAGCAGGCGGAGTCTTTGCTGTGGGCGTGCCGGGGGCAGCTACCCCCCTACCCGAGCCAACGGCGACCTCCACACCCGCTCGCGGGCCACGCATCGCCTTCGTCTCCCTGCGTGACGGTAACAACGAGATCTATCTCATGAACGCAGACGGGAGTGGAGTCACCAGGCTGACTAACAACCCGGCCATTGACTACGTGCCCGCCTGCTCTTGGGACGGCACGCGTATCGCCTTCATGACGAGGCGCGACGGCAACAACGAGATCTACGTCATGAACTCCAACGGCAGCGGCGTCACCCGCGTGACGAACGACCCCGCCGATGAGTGGGACCCTGCCTGGTCGCCCGATGGGGCGCGCATCGCCTTTGTGTCCATCCGCGCTGGCAACAACGAAATCTATGTCATGAACGCTAACGGCAGCGGGGTCACCCGCGTGACCAACAGCCCTGCCAGCGACCGCTATCCCTCCTGGTCCCCAGACGGCGCTCGCATCGCCTTTACGTCCTACCGCGATGGCAATGACGAGACCTTCGTCATCAACTCCAACGGCACGGGGATCACTCGCCTGACCAACAATAGTGCAATGGACTACGATCCCTCATGGTCGCCGGACGGAACACGCATCGTCTTCGTTTCCAACCGGGCAGGCAATGAGGAGATCTACGTCATGAACACCAGCGGCGGTGGGGTCACGCGGCTGACCAACAACCCGGGCGTTGATCTCAACCCAGCCTGGACACCCGACGGTGGTCGCATCGCCTTCGTATCCAACCGCTCCGGCAACGAGGATATCTACGTCATGAACGCCGATGGGACCGGCGTCATTCGTCTGACCAACAACCCGGCCAACGACTGGTACCCCTCTTGGTGTCCGGGGTGAGTGGACAGGCAGTCTTCGACTAGACTGTGGCGCGCAGTGACGCATTCCCATCTCATGGACAGTGACCACGCTACCGCCTTGGCCCGAGAGCGGAACGATTGCCGAGGGTGTTGAAGAAGTCTCACGGCCCCATGACGCCGCGGCTTCGGGATCTCAGTTGGCGACCACAGCGAGTCCCTCCGGGACTTCGTGGTTTGAGCCAGGAAACTCCATTTCCTGGCGACCTCGTGGCATTGTGCCCTGGGACGCGCGCGAATCAATTCCCGCGCTAACGTCACCAAGTCCCTCCGGGACTCCACCAGGCTGGGTGCGGCTCGATTCGCAGTCCAACCCCAAGCCCCAGCGACGTTTTTCCAACACCCTCATCGGCTTCTGTTGCCCTTTTCCGTAGACTAGTGTAACATTGCCCAGTTGATTTCCACGGCGGTCACCCTACACCCTCCTCGCACTCTGGGCGCACCGTGGGTCTCGGAGTGACGACCACACACGAGGAATGTGAAAGAGAGGACAATGATGAGCAGGAAATGGATTCTGGCGGTAGTACTTGTTCTCGTGCTGCCAGCGTTGGCCTGTAGCTTTTCGCTGAACCTTGGAGGCGAGACACCAGAGCCTACCACGCCTCCGCCACCCACAGAGATACCCACACAGGCACCTCCGCCACCTACGCAGGTGCCTACACAAGCACCGCCTCCGCCACCGACGCCCACCTTGCCGGCCCCAGCGGGGCCATCTTTCACCAACATCTTCTTCGCAGCGGGCAAGACCGATGCGGGTGATCCCATCGACGCTGCCACCGAGTTTCCGCCTGGCCCGACCATAGTCTATGCGTTTGCCACCTGGGAGGGGATGACTGACGGAGTACAGGCTGAATCGGTCTGGTACCATGAAGGTGACGAAGCCGTGCGAACTCCTTTCGACTGGTCAATGGGTAGCCTTGGAGCGACATGGGTAGCCTATATCGAGAGGGACGAAGGCCTCTGGCCAGGGCACTATGACTGGGAATTGTGGGCTGCCGACAACCTGCTGGCCACAGGCAGCTTCGCGGTCCGCGGAGAGGCGCCGGTGCTGTTCCAGGACGACTTCAGCGATCCCGGCTCGGGTTGGGAAGTGGGCGACTACCCTGGAGGTAGCGTGGGCTACCGGGACGGCTCCTACGTTATCACCTCCATCGGCGGCAAGATGATGTGGGGCCTCGCCTACCAATCCTTCCGAGATGTTGTGATAGAGGTGGACGCCACCCAGGCTTACGCCGGGCCGGAGAACGACAACGCCTACGGCGTGATGTGCCGCGTGCAGCCCAACGACGATGGCTACTTGCTGCGCGTCAGCGCGGATGGCTACTACTCGATCGCCATAGAGAATAACGAAGAGATCGAGGCGCTGGTGGACTGGACCAAGTCGGATGTCATCCGGCAGGGGAACGCCACCAATCACCTCCGAGCCGTATGCGACGGCTCGGATCTAGCGCTCTTCGTCAACGGAGAGTTGCTGGGGGAGGCCAGCGATTCAACCTTCTCTGAAGGCGACATAGCTCTGACGGCATCCTCCTACGAGGAGGGGGAGGGCACAGAGGTACACTTCGACAACCTGGTGGTTCGCGCGGCGGCTGCGAGGTAGAGCACTCACCCGGTCAGAGAGCATCCCGCTCTCGAAGGGCCACACGATACGGAGATGAGTTTGCAGATCGGCATCGTCGGCTTGCCCAACGTGGGCAAGTCGACTCTATTCAACGCTCTCACCGATGCGGGTGCCCAGGTGGCCTCCTATCCCTTCACCACCATAGAACCCAACGTGGGTATGGTGCAGGTGCCCGACGAACGACTGGAGAGGATCGCCGCCTTGGTGAACCCGGAGAAAGTCACACCGACTACCATCCAGTTCCTGGATGTCGCAGGCCTGGTCAAGGGGGCAAGCCACGGGGAGGGATTGGGCAACCAGTTCCTGGGCCACATCCGCGCCGTGGATGCCATCGCCATGGTCGTACGCTGCTTCCGGGCACCTGACATCCCTCACGTGACCGAAGAACTCGACCCCCGCTCCGACATAGAGATCATAGATCTGGAGTTGGCGCTCGCTGACTTGGGAACGGTCGAAAAGCGTCTCGATAAGGTGAGCCGAGCGAGCAAGGCTGAGCCCAAGGAGTACGAAGTTGAGCTGCGGCTGTTGCAACGCCTTCATCAGACCTTGGCTCGTGGGGATAGAGCCGAGGGCGTCGCGCAGGACGCTGAGGAGGAGACGGTCCTGGCGGGCTTTGGCCTCCTGACCGTGAAACCCCAGCTCTACGTGGCCAACGTTGACGAGAAAGCGCTTCAGGATGGCGATGGATTGGTGAAGCCGGTGCGAGAAGCAGCCGAGAGAGCCGGCGTCGAGATGGTGAAGATGTGCGCCCAACTTGACGCCGATCTCGCCGACTGGCCACAGGCTGAAGCCGAGGCGTACCGGGCAGAGCTGCAAGTCAGCGAATCAGGCTTGCAGCAGCTCATCTCGGCGGGTTATCGTGCCCTCAACTTGGTTACCTTCTTCACGGCCACCGGTCGTCGAGAGGTCCGAGCATGGACGCTCACCACCGGCACGCCTGCGGTGGAAGCGGCAGGCAAGATCCATACCGACATGCAGAAGGGGTTCATCCGTGCCGAAGTCATACCATATGATGAACTGATGACAGCCGGGAGCTTCGCCACTGCTCGGGAAAAGGGGTGGATCCGCCTGGAGGGGCGTGACTATGCCATTCAGGAGGGGGATGTGGTGCACTTTCGCTTCAACGTCTGAATTGACTATTGCGCAATCTGGTAGTATAATCAGAGTTTGTGGTTGATATGACCACAGAAAGCTTTCTGCCCCCAGCAGCGACTGGGAGCAAACCCAAGGAAAGGAGAGTTTGATTGCGTAGCTACGAATTCGTGTACATCATCAGCCCGGAGATAGAGCAGGAAGACCTGGAGGGTGTCACAGACAAGATCGGCCAGATGATTGTCGACCGCGGCGGGCAGGTACTGAACCTAGATGCGTGGGGAAGACGCCGCCTAGCGTACCCCATTCAGAACTTCCACGAGGGGCATTACATGGTCGCTCAGCTTCAACTGGAGCCGGAGACCATTTCCGAGCTCAAGGAGAGGCTGGCGTTGAGCGAAGAAGTAATCCGCTACCTCCTAGTCAGAACCGAGGAAAAGGAAGTTGAGCCGTTGGCGGCACAGCCTGCCGAGGAGCCTCTGCAAGAAGAGCCAGAAGAGGGGCCTGAGCAGGAAGAGGTAGAAGAGGATCTTCAGCAAGAACCTGTGGAGGAGCAGGAGGTTGCAGAGGACGCAGAAGACGGAGAAGCGGGAGGTTAGCATTGGCCCGACGAGAGGAACGGAAACCACGCGGGAAACGACGATTCAAATTCCGTCGCAAGAAAAAGTGCAATTTCTGTGTGAACAAGATCGATTCGATAGGCTATAAGGATGCAGCTTTGCTGCGCCAGTACATAACCAATCGAGGCAAGATCAAGCCGCGACGCAAGACTGGCGTTTGTGCCAAACACCAGCGCCGACTGGCCTTGGCGATCAAGAGGGCGCGGCACATAGCCCTGTTACCGTATACCGTCGAATACGCTCGTGGCAGCTAGTTGCGGGGACTTGAGCCAAAGGGCATAGGACTTCCCGGTCCTATGTCCTTTCCTTATCAATCCCCTCTGAGGCAGCAGCGGCCGCGAGTCCGTGCCGGCGATGTCGGGTTTGGCCTCCAAGGTCCTCGTTTCCCTTCGCGCCAGCACAGCCTTGCCACAGCCAGTGGTTTGCTCTGATATCAAGCGGAGGAACTCATGGCCAAGCGAAAGGTGAAGACAGAAGTTCCACTTACGCGGAAGCAGGTATCTCGCCGCGAGAAGGAGCGCAGACAGCGACTCATCCTCGTTGGAATTGCCGCCGTCATCGGCTGTTTGATCGTGGGCATTCTGGCCTACGGATTCTACGTGGAGCAAATCGTCAAACCCAGTGAGCCATTAGCTGTGGTCAACGGAGTACGCATTCCGACCGAGACCTACGAGAAGAGAGTGCTTCACCAGCGGATGGGGATCGACCGCGCCACACAGGAGCTCTTGATCCAAAGAGCCCAGTTCGATCCTGAGGAAGAGCAAGACCAATTCCTACTCCAGATCATAGACCAGCAACTGTCGCAGCTTTCGCTCCAGAGGTCCCAGGTTAACGGCGAGGGCTTCGTGGATGAGTTGATACAGGAGGAGCTGATCAGGCAGGCAGCCGAGGAGCAGGGAGTTGCGGTGTCCTCGGAGGAGATAGACCGCCGCATCGAGGAGTACTTCGGCTACGAGGGAGATTTGCCCACCCCTGTGCCCTCGCCACCAACGGAGGCCATCACTGGTACGGTTGAGATGACCCCCACGGTGGCCCCGACTCCCATGACCAGGGAGCGGTTTGACGAGCTATACAGTGAGTACCTGACCGGCTTGCAGGAAGCGATCGGGATGTCAGAGGCCGAGTATCGGGAGATGGTCAAAGCGGAGCTTCTGCGCGAGAAGATGGAGGCTCCTATCACCGAGCAGGTGCCGACCACCGAGCTTCAGATCCGCGCCCGGCACATTCTGCTCGATACCAAGGTCGAGGCCGAGGTCGTGTTGAAGAACTTGGAGGAGGGTGAAGATTTTGCCACCCTGGCAGAGGAACTCTCGAAGGACCCCGGGAGCGCCGAACTGGGAGGAGATCTGGGATGGTTTGCTCGCGGGCAGATGGTGCCCGAATTCGAGGAGGTGGCTTTCAGCCTCGAGCCTGGCGAGTTCAGCGCTGTGGTGGAGACCTCCTTCGGCTTCCACATCATCCTGGTCGAGGAGCGCGACGAAGACCGGGGACTGGATGCCCCGATGCTGAACCAGAGAATCACAGACGCCTTCCAAACCTGGCTGTTCGATCTGGAGGCCGCCGCCACGATAGAGAAGTACTGGTCGGTGGACAAACTTCCGCCTGAGCAGTAGGGGCGCTCCTGCTCCTAGCACCTTCGTGGATCGAAGGCACCGATCTAGAACCAGAAGCACTTGACGGCCACTCGATGAGTGGCCGTCATTCTTGTCCTCCTAGTCATGTGACACAGAGATCGCCGCTCCCGCTCGGGTGGCCATCTCCATCGCCACCTCTCTGTTCGGCCTCGGATCTTCTTCGTCGTTGGGCCTCAGTTTGAAAAAGGTCAAGGAGTTGACCAGCTTGCCGTTGGCTTCTTGGACCAGCGCCTCGAGAATGGACTTGGAACGGCCGGTCGAACCGAATCCAGTCACGATAGTGACTGTGGGTTCACCTTCCAGATCCCCAAGCCCGCGCACGTAGGCCCGGATGGGTCGAACCGGCGTCCAGAAGTAGGTAGGCCCTCCCAGGACCAGAAGGTCGTAGCCCAAAAGGTCGGTGGGAGCCTGGTGGCTTGCCGTGGTGATCTCCACCCGCCAGCCTCCGGAGACGAGGCTGCCCGCGAAGGCTTGGACCACTGAGTGGAGGAAACCTCTCCTCCCGGGGTGGTAGACCAACAGCGCCGTTCCCCTCTCTCCTCCAGGGTTCGACACCTCAACCTGGCTCACCACCTCTTTGCTGGCCCTGTACCAGTACCAGATCACCCAGCCCACGATTCCACCGAAGACGAGCAGAACAACGAGATCCCACAGCATGCCAGTTTCTCCTTTCTAACTGTTGCTGTGTTTTGACACACGTGCGAATTGCACTGCTAAAGCTGTTTGTTCTCATCTTTTCATATGCGCTGCTCCTCTTTCTGCTCGAGCAACAGACCGTTTTGCCCCAGGCAATCCGCCGAAAAGCAGGCAGTGCTGTTTCTGGCAGGCCAATGCCTACTCTTCTATCTTCTCGACAACGAGGGTGCAATCCGTTACCAGGGCTGCAACCGCGCCAATGGCAGCCCACACCGGGAGGAATCTGGTTACTTGGCTTCCTCGCCCCCTCGCTAGATCATCAGCGCTGGTGGGGCTTAGGAAGCTTGGGAATCAGCCAGGACAGGAAGGCATCGTCGCTGCGGGTCTGCATCAGGATCTTCCCCGGACCCGTCAGGTCCACCACCAAGCCCTCCCCGCTGAACAGGGTGGACTTCACGCCCCCTATCGTTTTCACGTCGAAGCCCATGCCCTCGGTGAACGCCACCAAATGACCGGTGTCCACGGTTTGAGTCTCGCCACCGCCCAACACCATCTCGTGGATGGCACCGTAGCTGGAGACAACCAAGTTTCCGGTGCCACCGCACTTGAGCATGATCAGACCCTCGCTGGCGAAGAAGGTCTTGGCCCCGCTCCACTTGGTATCAACGGTGACCCCCTGCGACGAGGCCACGTAGGAACCAGACTGCACCATCAAGATGTCGCCTCTCAACTCCAGCACCTCCAGGTCACCGGGCAGAGCCGGCGCCAGGGTTACCACGCCGCCCTGGGCAGGGGCGCGGTAATCGTTCATGAAGAAGCTCTCTCCGCCCAGCATCGAACGCTTCAGGGCCCCCAAGAGCCCTCCCTTGGCCTCCGTCTCGATGGTTATCCCGGGGGTCATGCTGACCATAGACCCCGCCTCCACCTGGATGGACTCGTTCGGCTCCAGCTTGACCACGGCCAAGGAATAGGATGGACGATATTGGATATCAACTTGCATCTCTTCACCTCCTTGGTATTCTTCTAGCTCCCCCCATAGCTGGGAGAGTTATGGTTGGCACGTCTGCCATCGAAGTTGTTGGTCCTCGGCTTCACACCCTTCAGTCCACTGGTGCTGATCATTCCTGTCCGGAGGCCCTTCGGGGCCTCTTTTCGTCTCCCCCAGACCGGCCCGATCATCCAATTGGGCCAACTAGCGATCAAACAGTATGAGCGCTAACAGATGGGATTACCAGCGGCTTCCAAGCCTGGATGGTCATAGGGCACTGTACAGAGCCGTACCCTGCGCGGTACTTCGTGGATCTCCTGTCAGACTCGTAACCATCTTGTTCATGACATATGCCCAACCTATCCTGGCATCGAGGTCAACTACCATCATTGAGCCTCCCCACCCAGCCCAAGCAAAGCAACGGGGATTCGGCCATCCCATCTCTCCCTGACTGTTAATCGCCCACCCTAGCTCAAAGCGCACGGGTGCTCCCAAGACGAGGTCGGGACCATAGCATTGCTCCTCGATTGCCTTGTCGATGGTGGGTGGGGTGAGCAACCGCACGCCGTCGAGTTCGCCGCCACAGGCCAACAGGGCAGCAACGCGGGCGACCGAGCGGGCATTGCCATCTCCATTGTACGCCGGGATTTCGGCAGCCCGCCAGGCTCTATCCCTCGTAATCTCAGGGGGGGTCGGAGGGCGAAATGTCTTAGCGAATATTGAGTTGGCGTCTAACTCGAATCCCTCGGGTGTGAGTTCAGATGGGGGAATCAGCTCACCAACAGGGAGCATCGTGTTCTTCACTTAGACCTATGTGGAAGTCGGCTTCAAGGGGCACCGCCACTTCTTCTCGGAAGAATGTGCCCAGGGTTTTGTTGGTTATTCGCCTGACCACTTCGCCAACGAGATAACCAAAAGTGAGGGAGTGGTAGCCGCTGTGTGTTCCCGGTTCCCACCATGGTTCCTGAGCGGCGAACAGTTCAGTACATTGGTCCCAGTCGTTTAGAGTTTCCACCGGAAAAGATTCCTCAAAACCAGACGGACCTGACTGATGGCTGAGCAGGTATCTGACTGGAATGTCTTCCTTACCAGCCTGTGCGAATTCCGGCCAGTAGAGGGAAACGGGGGCATCCAGGTCAAGAAGACCGCGGTCGACAAGGATGTGGGCGCATAGGGCCGTCATGTTCTTGGTTGTTGAATAGACATTGACGATGGTGTCTCGCTCCCACGGGCGTGTTTGAGCAGCGTCGGCGTAACCAGCCCAGATGTCGACTACAGATTCACCATCTATTGTTGCCGCAAGAGAAGCACCGACCTCCTCGTCAGACTCAAAGTTCTTGGCGAAAGCTTGCTTAACCACGGAGAAGCGCGGGTCACAGTGACCGTGAATGTCAACCGCGTTTGACAGGGTTATCCTCCCTACTGTGATATATGCGACTAACTCGGTTGAACTAGCCTGTTTCTAGTGGGCTCGACAAATACGAACAAACTCTACCTAACGCTCCAATAGCCACCTCCCTTCCACACTTCTTGGTCACGTCGATTGCACTATTGAAGGGCCTAACGGATCACACGCACTTTGAAGGCCCCTCGAAAGCCAACAGCCGGCCCCCGCCGGGATCGCTCCCAGGTTGAGGCCGGCTGCAGTACGCCCATCGCCTTGTGTTGCTCCTTCGGTTGTGAACAGGGCATCGCACGTCCCTATCACATGCACGACGCGTCTTGCGATGTAGACTTCAAGGTTGGCTACGACATTGTATCACACCTGGGATGGAGAGTCAAGTGTTCTTCCGCACGTGCGACTCTCCAGAGGCGCAGCGTGTCCCCAGTCAGAGCCCGCCCCCAACCGAACACTCATCCTTGCAGGCTATAAGCCAAGGGCTCCTCCCAAGGCACCGGCACCCAGCCCCAACAGGCCCAGCACTATTCCGGCGACGATCATGATCACCACCAAGGCGATCCAGCCT
>JAUWLF010000104.1 GCA_030613785.1 Chloroflexota bacterium
CAGAGCCCTTGCCCGCGGGGACCTCTCGTCGGACCACACACCCGTCCACGAATTCGCCTTCAAGTTGTCGCGGATAAGGGATAGCCTGTTCACACCCACGGCCAGGGACATGGCCGAAGATCGCCACCACTTCATGGCCGAGTTCTTCCTGCGACTGGATGCTGAGGTGAGAGGTGAACTATAGGCTTGGGAGACGGCCATGAGGAAAATCGCCTGGAAGAAGATCGGTCTGGCCATCCTGAGTGTCCTGCTCTTCCTCCTGGCCATCCAACTGATGAAGGACGGAGCGCAGACGGTAGCACCCGTCGTCCAGGGCCTGTTCGATGTAAACAACGCCGTAAACAGCCTGGGCTTTGGTTGGCTGTTTGCCTACCTCATCTTCAGCGGATCCCCAGTGGCGGCCATCGCGCTCGCCTTCCTCGACGTCGGTGTCATGGGAGCGTTCGAGACCTTCACTATGATCAGCGGCTCTCGCATCGGTGCGTCGTTCATCGTGCTTTTCGTAGGTTTGCTCTACATCCTGCGAGGCCACGAGCGTCTCGCTAGCCTCTCCGTGGGCCTTCTGTCTTTCATTGTTACTCTCTCCCTCCAGTTACCCAGTCTAGTCATCGGGTATGTGGTGCTCACCCACTACATGACTGAGCCTATCCAGTTGCGGATTGGAGGTTCGCTTATCTCAGTGCTCGACGTCCTGTATGGCCCCATCGTGGCCTTCATTCTGGAGAAAGCGTCCGGGTGGCTGGCTTTCGTCATTGGCGTGGCCATCATTATGCTCAGCTTCAACCTGTTCGACAGGGCCCTGCCACAACTGCATCTGGACAAGACGGGATTCGCGCAGATCCCAAGCCTGATCTATCGGCCGATCATCATGTTCTTCGTTGGACTCACCGTAACCGCGGTTTCAATGTCGGTTTCCATCTCGCTCAGCATACTCGTGCCACTTTCCGCACGAGGCTACGTACGAAGTGAGAACGCCATCGCCTACATCATGGGGGCCAACGTCTCCACCTTCGTTGATACTCTACTGGTGGCCCTGGTGCTGAGGAACCCTATGGCAACCACCGTGGTAGTGGTGCAGATGGTGGCCGTCGCTCTCGTCTCTGTAGTCACACTGCTACTGTTGTACAGACCATACGAGCGGGCTGTCCTGTCTCTTACTCACCGCGTTGCGGGGAGCAACCGCAACATGATCATCTTCGCTGCAATCATACTGGTCACACCTATCATCGTTATGCTCATGTGACAGAGAGGAGATGCTTCTCATGAAGATCCTTATGTGCACCGATGGCTCCAGCCACGCCGCTGAGGCCCTGCGCTTTGGGGCGCTCATTGCAAGGGAGGCACGCGGCCCTGTCACCTTGCTCGGAGTCATCGAGAACTCAGGCGATGAGCGAAAAGTGGATCGTATGCTGGAAAGAACCAGCAATGCCCTCTGCGAGTACGTGCCAGAGGTGAAGACCAAGATCAGACACGGACACGCTGCAGAGGAGATTCTGAAGGAGACGGAAGAGAAGGGGTACGAGTTGGTGATCGTCGGCTCCCGAGGGCGTCGGGGGATCACCCGTTTCCTGCTCGGCTCCACGGCGGCTCGCCTGGCGCGTTACTGTCAGGCCCCCGTGCTCATCGTCAAGGGAAATAGAAGGAACCTAACTAAGATACTCGTTTGCACTGAGGGTGCCAAGCCTGGGGAGAAAGACACCGAACTCGCCAGCCGTCTCGCCGCCTTGACCGGAGCGTCGATCACCGTCTTGCACGTCATGTCACAATTGCCTCTCACCTCAGAGGCGAGACTGAGTGATCTGGAGGAGTCTACGGAAGTCCTGCTTGAGTCCGACGCGCGCGAGGCAGTGCACCTGAGGAAGGACTTGAGGATACTCGAAGGCTTCGGAGTGGAAGGACAGGCTAAGGTACGCCACGGTCTGGTCATGGACGAGATCGTGGCCGAGGTGCAAGAGGGAGACTACGACCTGATCGTCATCGGCGCTCACATCGCCTCCGGCCTCCAGCACTTCATGTTGAGCGACACCACGGAGCAGATCGTTCTGGGATCCGACAGACCAGTGCTGGTGGTGAGATGAGTTCCATCTGATTCGACCGTGCACCTCGTGAGTGAGTGTACTTCCGCAGCGTGGCGGGGGACGCGGCCTCCTGACGCTTGACAGATTAGAAAACATGTGATATACTATTCACAAATCGAATAGCTCGCGATCCAGGTGTCCGACGCCCGGATGCCAGGACGTAAAGGGGAAGCCGGTCAGAGTCCGGCGCTGTCCCGCAACTGTAGCTCCATAGAGTTGGAGAAGCCAGGACACCCACCTGAATCGCGCTCCGATAACCTTCGAGAGAAAGGGCTGGAGACACGGTCGCAAGACCAGGAGAACACCCCCCCAGCTACTTTGACGAGGGGGGTTGCTTTTTTCCCCACAGCCCCGACTTGAAAGGTTGGGGCTTTTCTGATGCACAAGGGGTTCGCATGAGCACTGCGGCGAGGACCGTAGTAGCCTTGATCATCTCACTGGTGCTGGCAACGATGCCGAGTCTTCAGACGCTCCCAGCTCAGGCAACAGAGTTGGCTCCCGGCACCGAGGACCGATTTCGCGCCGTGGATAAGGCGCTGCGCTGGCTCGATGCTGAGCAGAACAGCGACGGTGGCTTTGGCGACCCCACCTCCGATGCGGAGACGACGTGTCGCGTGGTGCTGGCCTTCGCAGCGTCCTACGAGGAGCCCGACACAGTACGCGACGTCGGGAACTCCCCTCTTGACTATCTCGCCACTCAGGTTGTGAGCTATACCAACACGGCCGAAGGCACCTCCCGCATGATCCTGGCAGCAGTGGCCGGGAATCAGGACCCGCGGGACTTCGGCGAGACCAACTTGATCAGCATCCTTGCAGAGTACCATCAGCCCTCAGGCCAATACTATAGCGAATCCCCCGACGGTATTGCCGCTCAGGCCCTGGCGATCATGGCGCTGCAAGCGTCATTTGAGACCGTGCCGGTCACGGCCACCACGTGGTTGAAGAACCAGCAGAACATAGACGGCGGCTGGGGTGCATCCTCGGGCCCACCAAGCGGCACCGATCATACCGCTCTCAGCCTCCAAGCCCTCGTTGCCACCGGCCAGCCCGTCGGTTCACAGCCCATAGCAGATGGCGTCACCTACTTGCGGGCGCGGCAAACAGCAACTGCAGGCTTCTCCGATTCGGCATCGGCATCCGACTCAGATGCAGCATCCACGGCGCTCGCCATTCAGGCCCTTCTGGCCAGCGGCCAGGATCTGCTCAGCCCCGGATGGTCCCGGTGTTTGCGCACGCCATTCGACGCCCTTCTCGATTTTCAGTCGGGAGACGGCTCCTACGACAGCGATCTGTCACTGACCGGAAGAGCCGTCCCAGCCCTGATGGGCAGATCCCTCCCCCTCCCAGGCCGCAGGCTGGCCGCGCTGAAGGCCCTCGAATGGCTGAAGACCCAGCAGGAGCAGTACTCAGATGGAGGCTTTGGAAACGGTGGTGTGACTGCCGACGCCGTCTACGCCATCGCTCTCTGCGATCAAGATCCCGGTGGAGCAGACTGGACCTGGAATGGGCACACCGCCTTGGAGGCTCTGGACGACAAGACACCGAGCTACATTGAGAGTGCTCCCAGCGGCGAGCCCGCGGGGGAACTGGGCAAGGTCATCAGGGCGGTGCAGGCCGCCGGGGGAGACCCAAGCGACTTCGCCGGCAGACTCCTAGTGGACGAGCTTCAGGCTACCTACGAGAGCGGCAAGTATCACCCTTACAAAGTGTTCTCCCATGCCCTGGCGCTGCTGGCCCTGAGCGAGGTGGGGGAGTCGGTTCAGCCCGATGCCGTCACGGCCATGGAAGAAGCTCAACGAGAAGATGGAGGGTGGTCTTGGGCCTGGGGTGGGCCTACATCTGACGTGGACAGCACGGGCCGCAGCTTGCAGGCGCTCGCCGCAGGCGGAGGTCCCATTTCATCGACTGTCTCCGCAGACGCCGCCAGCTTCCTGCAAGAGCTTCAGTTCACGCAAGGTGGATTCCCGGATCTGGCAACCCGCACAGAAGCCAACTGCAACTCCACCGCCCTGGCGATCGAAGGCCTGCTGGCAGCGGACAGATATCGAGATGAACCATTGCTCTTCTCCACGGCTGGAGGAGGTGTGGCGAGCTCGTGGGATGCACTACTGGCCTTCCAAGAGGACGGTGGTAGCTTCGCCTTTGCAGTGAGTTCCGCAGAAAGCCGGTTACTCGCTACACTTGACGCCATCCCGTCGCTGGTTTCAAGCTTCTACCCAGCGTACCAACCTCCTTCGGCAGTATACACAACGACTGTCGGTCTCGTTTCGCCTCGCCTGACCTGCAGCGATGGGCTGCAAGTGGTTGGCCCCTACTCCGGCGACGACGACAACGACGGCTCCGCCACTCTGCAATATCGTGTCGTGGGCGATCCTTCCTGGATCGGACCCATCGTGATGGACAAAGGTGGCCTGGCCTACCGTGCTCTGCTCGATCTGCAGATGGGGGTCGAGTACGAGATCGAAGTAGCCTACTATGATCCTGAAGGGGTCAGTGGAGAGAACCATCAAGTATTCACTGCCAGCTTGGCAAAAACCTGCACGCCGCTGATCATGGCAAGTTATGCGGACTAGTCACCAGTGACCAAAGACCTGAGTGGAAAAGGCGCAAAGGAGAAAGAGATGTCAGTGAGGAGTCTTGGGCGTTCGTATCGTGTCGGCATCGTCTGTGCCGTGCTGGCAATGGTTCTGCTGCTGCCAGTGGCTACAGCGTTCGGACAGGGACCTGGGACTGTGGGACTGTACATAGAGTACGGTGACGGCGCGGTGGAAGTCTACTGTATGGAAACCAGACTTCCTGTCCGTTACCTGGAGGCCCTGATCAAGGCAGAGGACATGGCCGGCTTCGTGGTGGAGTGGCAGGAGTTCGAGGGGCTAGGAAAAGCGCTTTGCGGGGTCGACCGACCGCCGCTCGGAACCCTTTGGAAAGGCGTTGAAGGTTGCCCAGGCGAAGACTGCTTCTGCAACCCCAATGCCTTCTGGAACTACCACTACCTGCCCGCGGGCGGCGAATGGTCGTGGAACCACTGGGGGGACATGAATCTGTATGACGGGGACGTGGGTGCCTTCGTCTTCGGAGCCTGGGGTACTCAGCCGTCTCAGCTACCCACACTGGATGAGATCTGCGCCACGCAGGCCGAAGGGGACTTCGTGCCGGAGCCCGCTACCGTGCTGCTGCTGGGAAGCGGTCTGGTGGGTCTGGCGGGATACGCCGGGCTGAAGGTCAGAGCTTCGAAGAGTAAGCCCGACTAGTATGCCGAATATGTCTGCCCTGCCTGCCTCAAGAGGAGGGCAGTCCAGGCCACGAAGCAAATAGCGATGAAAAGGGCAACTACGACATTTCTGCTCATCATCACTCTAGTCGCCTTGTTTGTGGCGTCTGAAGCACTCTACAACCCCACCGGGGCACAGAGTCCCAACAAAGTGGGTCTGGTGGTGCGGTTCGGGGATTCCACCGTCTTCACCGACTGCATTGAGTTCACAGAGGCAGAGATCACAGGGGAGGACGTACTCGACCGCTCTGGCTTGTCCGTGGTCAAGGACCTGTCCTATGGACTTGGCGCCGCCATCTGCAAGATCGAGGATGACGGCTGCAACCATCCACAACAGCACTGCTTCTGCCAATGCCAGGGCGCTGAATGCCAATACTGGGGATACTACCACCTCGATCAGCAGGACAATGAGTGGGTCTACTCGGGAATGGGTGCCTCCTGGCACTCCGTCCAACCAGGTGACGTGGAAGGTTGGAGCTGGGGAGCGGGCGACGCAGGTGAGTCCGACGTTGAACCCCCTCTCCTGACCTTCGAGGATCTGTGCGCCCCTCCGACTCCGCCTGTGGTGGACTTCACCGCCGATGCAACCAGCCTCACATCTGGGCAGTGCTCCGTCCTCAGGTGGACCGTAGAAAACGCCGAGGTCGTGGTTCTCGGTGGTCAAGGGGTGATGGCCGAGGATTCCAGATACGTTTGCCCGTCACAGACTCGGACCTACGAACTAGAGGTCCTCAACGAGGCTGGCCAATTCACCTATGAGGTGACCATCAGCGTCAGTCAACCGACGTCCACGCCACCCCCGACGAGCACCCCCACCACGGTACCCGGAGCCACCAGCACGCCCACCGATGTGCCTCAGCCACCAACCCAGGTGCCAACAGCTTTGCCCTCCCTCGGCAGCCCATCACCATCTCCATCCGCCACCAGTACACCGAGCCCCACCTCTAGTCCCACTGTGGTCGCCATGGCCCCGGTGTCGACGACGCCCTCTGTGGCTGAGATAGTTGACCCTCCACGGCAAGTCGAGCCCGTTGAGCCACCGCCGCAAGAGAGCGTGGGGCTGAACAGGATTCTGCTCTTGCTAAGCGTCGGCGCCGGAACGCTTGGTTTCGGAGGCCTGGTCTTTGTTGCGATCCTGATCCTGCTGATGGGGGTCTATCTGAGGGCCAGAGGGCAGTTCACAGACCGGCAGGACTTGGAGCGGTAAGCTATGTATCACACCACCACGTGGCTGCTGTGGTTGGTCGCCGCGCTCTTGCCAGCCATGCTGACCAGGAACCCGCTATACCTGATCATCTTGCTGCTGGCAGTGGCTGTGGCGTACAACACTATCGGTCGCCTCTCACCCGTGGTGGATAGCTGGCGGCTCTTCTTGAAGGCCGGCCTTATCTTGGCGTCGTTCAGCATCCTCTTCAACACCTTGACCGTCCACTACGGCGAAACCGTGCTTTTCACATTGCCGCGCTTCACCCTAAGGATTGGCCAGGTGACTTTCCTCGATCTGGGGGGCAGAATCACCCTGGAGGCCTTGACCTTCGGCTTGGTCTCTGGCTTGAGCCTCATCGTCATCCTACTCATCTTCGCCACCTTCAACGTCCTGGTTGACCACCATCAGTTGCTCCGCTCCACACCCGCCTTCATGTACCAGACCGCCATGATCGCCTCGATCGCCATCGCCTTCGTGCCCCAGATGGTTGCAAGCTTGCAGGACATCCGGGAGGCACAGGCCATCCGCGGTCACCGTTTTCGCGGCCTCAGGGACTTGCTGCCGCTATTCGTTCCCCTCTTGACCAGCGGACTGGAGAGAGCCATCCAACTGGCTGAATCCATGGAGGCGCGAGGCTTCGGGAGTGAGCCATCTCCGCGAACCAGTGGGCGCGGACTCCTACACCGGATACTCATTCCTGTGACCCTCTTCGGCCTGCTAGCCGGCGTGTTCTGGTACAGCTACTACTCCAGCAGTCGCTGGGTCGGCGCTCTTGTCGTGCTCGGCAGCCTGGGAACCCTGCTAGCCAATCTGGTCACGATAGGCCGAGGGGTGAGGCGCAGCAGGTACCGGCGAGAACTGTGGCGGCGCCGCGACACCATTGTCAGCGTCGCCAGCATTGTGGCCATCGTAGTCATCGCAGGCTTCTGGCTGCTGAACACCGAGGCACTGCTATTCTATCCCTACCCCAGAGTCTCGCTTCCTAGTTTCAACCCTCTGATTGGTCTCGTGCTCATGGCAACCGTCACTCCCGTTTTGACTGCGCCTCAGATGAGGAACAAGACAGATGATTGAGCTCCGCAACGTCACGTACGCCTATCCTGACACCCGCGCTCCTGTGCTCCGCAACCTGCAACTCCAGGTGGAAGAAGGAGAATTCATCCTCGTGATAGGAGCGTCGGGTTCGGGGAAGTCCACCCTATTGCGCTGCGCGAATGGACTTGTCCCTCACTTCTATGGCGGCACGTTCCGAGGCAGCGTATGCGTCGCCGATCATGACCCAGTGAGAGAGGGGCCACGAGGGATGAGCGCGGTCGTGGGCTTCGTGTTTCAGGATCCAGAGAGCCAGTTCGTCGTTGACTCAGTTGAGGACGAATTGGCTTTCGCCATGGAGAACCACAACCTGGACCAAACAGTGATGCGCAAGCGAGTGGAGGAAGTTCTGGACCAACTCAACATCTCACACCTACGCCACCGCAAGATCAACACGCTCTCGGGAGGTGAGAAACAGAGGGTGGCTATCGGCGCTGTGCTGACCCTACAACCGAGTGTTCTGGTGCTTGATGAGCCCACCTCCCAGCTCGATCCCCAGGCCGCTGAGGAGGTCCTGACCACGCTTCAGAAGCTGAACAGCGACATGGGTCTGACTATCGTCCTCTCCGAGCACCGCCTGGAACGGGTCGTTCAGTATGCCGACCGGATATTGTACCTCCCTGGGAATGGCGAGAAGCCCTTGATCGACACACCCCAAGAAGTCATGAGACAAGTCGAGCTAGCGCCGCCGCTGATCAGTCTGTCCAAGCGACTAGATTGGCAGCCCCTGCCCCTCACCATCAAGGAAGGCCGCCGTTTCGCCAAGCAATTGAGGCTTCCTCCACGGGCAGACCATCTCCCTGGTGACTTGCGGTGTGCGCAGGCCGATCTGAAGAGCCCGGCTATCAACATCCAGAATCTCTGGTTCTCCTACAATGGCCACGAGGCCTTGCGAGACGTCAACCTCTCGGTGATGCAGGGAGAATTCGTGGCTTTGATGGGACGCAACGGCTCCGGGAAAACCACTTTGCTGAAGCACATTGTGTGCCTCCTCAGACCCGGCCGTGGTCGAGTCGAGTTATGGGGCGAGAACACCAAGGGTAAAGACACTGAGGACATCGCACGACGTGTAGGCTATGTGCCTCAGAATCCCAGCTCGCTGCTCTTTGCCGACACGCTGCGGGATGAACTCAACTTCACGCGCCGCAGTCATGGATTGGACACTGGAGACTACGACGCCTTGCTGAGGAGCCTTCATCTGGAAGATCACATCGACGCCTACCCGCGGGACCTCAGTGGCGGCGAACGCCAACGGGCCGCCATGGCCGCCATCTTGGTGGCCGACCCGGATATCATTCTGTTGGACGAACCAACCCGCGGTCTGGACTACTACCAGAAGCGCGCCTTGGCCAACTTCCTGTCTGGCAAGCAAGACGAGGGCAAATCGATCATTATGTCAACTCATGACGTGGAGTTGGTGGCTCAGTGCGCCGATCGGGTGGTGATCATGGGTGAGGGACAGATAGTCGTGGATGGGCCGGCGCGCAGCGTGATGAGCAGATCAATGGTTTTCTCCTCACAGATCAACAAGCTGTTCCAGGACGAACGCTTGCTTACCGTGGACGACGTGCTGCTCATGGTGGAGAGATGAGGACCCGCGCATCGACGTTGGCAAGGCGAGGCCTGAGCACGCTCACTCTGATCCTGGCCACGTTACTGGGAGCGGTAGCTTTCCTCTACCCTTTTCTAGTGCCACAGACCCACAAGGATACGGGCTTCATGGCCCACTCCACCGATGCTCCGCTGACCTTCTTGATCCTGCTGGTGTTATGTCTCGTAGTTGTGATCGCCAACTTGGAGACTCAGCAAATGAACTCCAAGATGATCGCGGTGCTGGGCATTCTGGTAGCCATCAACGCGGCACTCCGTCTGATACCGGGTCCGGCTGGCTTCAGCGCTATGCTCTTCCTGCCTATCCTGTGTGGCTACACCTACGGGGCTGACTTCGGCTTCCTCCTAGGTGCTCTTTCGCTGCTGGTATCCGCCATCATGACTGGAGGTATGGGGCCCTGGTTGCCCTACCAGATGTTCGCGGTAGCGTGGATGGGCATGGCCTCTGCGTGGCTGCCCCAGCTACATCGCTTCGGGCGGGTCGAGGTAGTGTTGCTCGCCCTATGGGGCGCGGTATTGGGCCTGCTGTTTGGAGCCATAATGAACCTCTGGTTCTGGCCGTATATCATAGACATCGGTCAGTCGGGGATGTACCAGCAGCCGGGGCCCGGGGTCTGGGAAATCCTGGGAAGATATGCCACTTTCTACGTGGCCACTTCTCTGTGGTGGGATATGGGAAGGGCCGCGGGGAACCTGCTGCTAATCCTCCTCTTCGGCGCTCCCATCCTGCACTTGCTCAGGCGCTTTCAGAGGCGCTTCCACTTCATCGCCGAGTGATGCCTGTCCAGCGAGAGGCAGAGCCCAGTCTACGAAGCGAGTCCAGCCAGCAGTGGATTGAACTGTCATTCCCCAACTACGATCTGTAACAAGAGTTCCCACGTTCCAGAGTATTCGTCGGAGACGCCGTCCCCATCAGAATCGAACCCATCCGTAACAGGCCACTGGAGGCGCATTTCGGTCCCGACCGGGTGCGTCCCCGGGCTGAGAACGCCGACCGGATACAGCCACTGGGCATGGTAGTCCATGTCTCCATCTACGTCGTGGTCCCCGTACTCCTTGATCTCGCTCCAGTAGTTCCCGGCGTCGCGCACGAGCTCCCCATCCAGACTGACGATCAACTGTACAGAGCCCAGGAAAGCGGCGACCTGCTCGGGGGTGTCTGTTACCCAGCCAAATCTCAGAACAACCGGCGTATTGGCGGGCACCCACTTCTCTTCCGCTGTGAGGGATATCTCCACGGGCGCGGCGGATTCAGTGGTCGGCGTCGCGGTTGGGGGCGCGGGCGTATTGGTCGGTGTTGGTGCCACAGCGGTATCCGTGGGCCCTGGCGTCAGCGTTGTACTTGGGCACAACGCTTCGTGCCCCGGCGCACAATACTCCACATACCCGCCGACCATCGTCATCAATACTCTTAGGTCCTTGATCGCGTCTGGATCCACAGTGAGCGGATCCCCCGAGAGGATAACCAGATCGGCGAACTTTCCGGGCCTCAAACTCCCGATGACATCTTCTTGCGAGACAGCGAAAGCTGGCTCGATAGTCAGCATCTGCAACGCTCGCTCGACGCCGATTTGATGGCGCGCGATCCAGGGGTCCGGCTCGCAAGCGGAGCCATCCTCCCGCAACTGCTGGTGAGTGACCAAACCGTAGAGGGTCAGGAGCGGATCGACTGGCCTGGATGCGGTGCGATCAGCAGGATCTGCCGTCCAACCAAAGTCTCCCTCGGCGTAGGCGTGAATCCCCAAGCCGGGAAGCACGAATCTATTGGCAATCCACTCAAAGCGCTCAGGGCCAAAAGGCATGACATACTCATCCTGGTCGCAGGTGTTGAAATAGCCCCTGACCGAGACGAGGGGTTTGAGAGTAGCATATCGCTGTAGCTGATCTGGCCGCACCATGCTGTTGTGCTCAATCCGATGACGGTAGCGCTCATTGGGCTCACCGTTCAGTGCGTATTCGATGGCATTGAGCGCAACGTCAATCCCTCGATCTCCCGCAGCGTGGAGGGCTACCTGAAAGCCCGATGCCTGCAGGTCGGCGACAGCACGGTTCAACTCGTCCTGAGCAAAGTATAGAGTACCGCGCTCACTGAGACAGATTTCTTGGAAGAAAGGCTCTGCCTGAAACTCCTCAGAATAAGGATCGGTCACGGCCCAACAGCCTCGTCCGGGCGCAAAAGCGCCATCAACGAAGATCTTGATGGCTGGAATCCGCAGTCTTCTGTCGTGGTCAAGGATGGGACCGTGCTCGGGGAACCATACGCCCATGTAGATCCGATTGCCCTCATCGTCCAGGATCGCGGCGTTGTATTCTGGAAAGACATTGACCCGCAGTCGAAGCCGACCCTGCCGCTCTGCCTCCATCAACTGTTCAAGAAATGGTCCGTCCGCGCACAGTTCGGTCACGGTGGTAAGGCCATAACGCAGGGCAACCTCCACGGCCTCATCCAGTGTCTTGCCCGCTCTATCTGGAAAGCGTAAGATATGAGCATGACCTTCCACAAAACCTGGCAGGAGCGTCCGGCCTGCGAGATCGACCAACTGTGTCTCCGGCCCTTGTAGGGCCAGAACCTCCTCGTCTTTGCCAGCGGCTATGATCTTGTCAGCTTGGATACCGATGGCGTCCACCTCGGGAAAGTCGTCTTCCATAGTCAAGACGGTGCCATTGTGGAAGATCACATTGGCGGATCCAGCGGACGGTGTGGCCTCTGACTCGTCCCCTGTCGGCGTTGCTGTCGGAGCCTGAGGAGTCGCCGTCTCCTCCGCTATCGGGGTTACCGTCGGGGAGCCGGCCGTTGGTGGAACCGGAGTTGGGGTCGCAGTTGTGGAGGGCCCACCTCCCCCGCAGCCACTCGTAGCACAGGCGAGAAAGGTAGCCAACAGCAAGAGTGAAATCGGCTTACGCATGTTCCACCTCCTCAATCTGCTCTGCTACTTCTCTTCAGTACCGCGAGTTCTTGGTGCCAGACCCTGGCTACTGAGGTGCCATGGTCAATAGGTCCCCGGACTGCCGCTCCGGCATTCGTCTGTCAAGCCCGGTGGCACCACTGATTGAGTTTCCGCAGTCGCTCAACTGCTCGCTAGAAATCGATCCCCTTCCGTGGCGCGGCACCGGTGTGAACCGGATGCTTGACCTCCGCGAAATCCGTCACGACATCCGCTATCTCCATGATCGAGTCAGGGGCAAAGCGTCCGGTCAGAACCACCGTCGTGGCTTCAGGTTTCTCACTGATCAGTTCAATGACAGCCTCCTCGTCGCCCATGCCTTGATGCAAGAGAGGGTTAATGTCGTCCAATACCACGGCGTCGCACTCGCCTCCTTTGATCAGCTCCCTGGCCAGGTCCAGAGCAGCCTTTAGAGTCGGCACTGACTGATCAAACTCACCAAGGTATGACGGATCCGCCGCCTGGCACTCTATGCCGATC
>JAUWLF010000148.1 GCA_030613785.1 Chloroflexota bacterium
CTTGGTGGGAACGCTCCACCCCTATCTGGGCCAGCCCATAGCGTGGGTAGCCTGGTTGTTCCCTGCTTACACCATCGCTGTCGTCCAACTCACCGCCCGCGTGCCCTTCGCCAGCCTCGATCTGGGTAACTTCGGGGCGGGGGCGATGTGGCTCTACTATGCAGCCTTGGCCGGCATCATGCTCTTCGCCAGCCAGGGTAGATCGCGTCTGGAGGAATTCCGAGGCCGATTCAGCCGGGCCTTGGCCACCAAGGTCGTCATCGGGGTTCTAGCGCTAATGGTCATCCTGGCCTAGATCGCCGCCTTCCAAATGCCGGACGGGCGGCTGCACGTCGTGTTCTTCGGCGTAGGACAGGGAGACGCCATCTTCATCCAATGCCCCGACGGACAGCAAATCCTCGTGGACGGCGGTCCCGATCCCTCTGCTCTCCTCTCGCGCCTGGGCACCAAGATGCCCTTCTGGGATCGGAGCCTCGATCTGGTCGTTCTGACGCATCCTCAAGAGGATCACCTGGCCGGCCTGGTAGATGTGCTGGCCCGCTATGAAGTGGGGCAGGTCGTGGATTCCGCACAGCAATGTACGACGTCAACCTGCCAGGCCTGGACAGAGGTGATCGAGAAGAAAGGGATAGCTCATCAGACGGTCGAGGCGGGCACGAGGATAACCGTTGGAGAAAACGTGAGACTGGACGTCCTTCACCCGCCGGCGCGATTGCTGGCGAACACGGCCTCGGACACGAATAACAACTCGGTCGTCGTACGCCTGACGTACGGCCAGTTCTCGCTTCTTCTGACGGGTGACGTGCAACAGGAAGGAGAGAGGGCCTTGCTGGCCTCAGGCCAGCCGCTGAACAGCCTCCTGCTGAAAGTGCCACACCACGGGGCGGATACCTCCCTCACGCTACCCTTCCTGCAGGCGGTCAACCCCCGATTGGCCATCATCTCGGTTGGGGCCGACAACCGGTTTGGCCATCCCGCCGACCTTACCCTGGAGAAGCTGGAGGGGGTCCCACCCATCGCACAGATCAACAAGGCAACATAGAGGTGGTCACAGACGGGGAGCGGTATTGGGTGCTGACCGAGCGGTGACGGTCGGTGCGCTTGCTATCATCTTATGAGCGCCTGGGTCGGGGGCTTTCCTGGAGTGCAGTTCCCCGAGCTTCTCCAGTCACTACGTGCACCATCAGACCAAACGCTATTGGAGCCCCGTCCATTCAAGCCGGGCTGGCACAGAAGGACCTCCTCGAGGATGACCCAACGCACCACTCGGACGCAAGCGATGCCCAAAGTACGCATCTCTTCGCTGAAGTCGCGAGGCGGCTTACACTTGTGGGCTTTCGACCGGCGGGCGATCGAGGAGCCGGTCTGACAGACGAAGGGATTGACCTGGCTCCAGAACGCATACTTCGACACGTGGGGCCTCAACCGCGGTATAACGTTCGAAATCGTGAGGTGGGTCTGATAGGTACCCCGGCTGCATCCATCCCATGCCTACGGGGCAGTAAGTTCCCCAGTGGATTGGAATCGCCACGCGTGGGCAAAGGCGAGTCAGCGACTGGGCAGCGCGCAACGGGTCCATATGACCAGCGCCCAGCATCGGGCCCCACCCCCACACGGGTAGCAAGGCGACGTCCAGATCGTTGGCAAGGGCTCGCATCTCTGGGAAGAGATCGGTATCTCCGGCGAAGTAGATCCGATAGCTCCCGCTGATCAGGAACCCAACGGAGTCGGTAACGGGACCGAACGGATACCGGAACCCAGAATGGTTGGCCGGGGTCGCTTCCACCACCACTCTCCCGATGAGTATCTGATCGCCTGGCTCGATTTCCTCCACTCGACGCATGCCCTGTCCGCGCAAGAAAGGGGCCGCACCAGCGGGAACAATGAGACGTGGATCACCATTCAGCAATCTCAAGGATGGTGGGTCGAGGTGATCCCAATGCGGGTGCGAAATCAGAACAGCATCCAAGTGTCGAAAACTCGGGTCGGGCGAGGCCACCTGGCGGTGAAGCGGGCCCACACGGTTACGCAGCACGGGGTCCGTCAGAATCCGGACTCCATCGATCTCTATGAGCACTGTGGCGTGTCCCACGTAGGTCAGGCAAGAAGCGGATTCCATTGGACGACTGCCATCTCTCCTAAGGATTGCCGTCTCACCAAACCGACAGGAGGTCGGTACGCTTCTTGGGAGACTGTTGCCTTCTTTCGGGCAACTCCCGACTCCCAGGAGGGTGTTCGGCCTGCAATTTCGGGTGTTGGATCTTATTTAGATGCCAACTCCTTCACCCAGCCTTTCAACACCCGGTGCAGGGCCTCGGCTCCGACGATCTCCTCCTGACCGGTCTCCCACTCGGCGGGGTAGAGCAAGAACGGCTGCGTCTGCCAGCCACCCAGCCCACCGTGACTGCCGATCAACTCCTCGAAAGCGGCAACCTCGTTCGTCTCGGGGTTGCAGAAGCTGTTCACCAGGACATCCGGGGCATCGGGAAAGCTGTCGGTGCGACGAAGGTGTGCGGCGGCGTTGGCACCGAAGCCGGCCAGTGGATTCTCTCCCTCCACCCGGTCATCCGTCAGGTAGTACTTGCCCCCGGCCCCAATGACCACCGGTCCGTGCGCCTCGGAGTGCACCATCACGAAGCCGATCCCTTCGTGCTGCACCAGGCCGTCTAGCAACCCCGGATACACGGCTTCGATCTCCTCGAGAGTCGCCCGCTCTGCCACATCGGTACCATATATCAGACCAAGGTTGCCTGAAGCCAGCACCGCGATGTTTGAATCGACCTCTTCTGGCGTGCCTGTGTCCTTTTCCTGACCCCTTTGCTGCTCGCCCTCTGGGCCCAGGAGCACCCGGTTCTCGCTCGTGCGGCCCTTCAGCGCCTGGCCCACGGGACGGCTCACCGCTTTCTGGTCGCTGTGCATGGCCTCGGTGAAGAAGGCGCTCACTTGACCCCAGTCCTCGTGGACGTCCACGCTACCCACGACATGGTACTTCTCAGTGGCCAATTGCTGCAGGAACTGCTCCAGAGTCATCTGGTAGCGCTGTTTGAAGGTGGCCCCGGCGCTCTGGCCGTGGTCCGAGAGCACGACGAAGCGATAGGGACGTGGTGCGTGCCTTGCCGCACCTTCCAGTCGAGCGAGCTGCTGGTCGAGCTTGCGCAGGATCTGGAAGGCGTCTTCCGACTCGACACCGGAGTGGTGCGCCACCTCGTCGTAGCCGACAAACGTAGCATAGGCCGACGGAACGCCCGCGAACATGTCGCCGATCAGCGTATAGATGTTCAGCTCCCGCATGACCACCGTGGTGAATGCTCTCAGTAGAGGGTACACGCCGCCCCTCTTCTCCCGGCTCGATATCGGGTAGACCTTCTTTCGCCGCGCCTGCCGGAACTGCCAGATCTCCAGGAGGATCTCCCAGATCGTCAACAGGAGCGTTCGCGAGAAGTTATAGGGATTGACGAAGTAGACATCGAAGTCGGTGGCGTGGAACCTGGAGAAGTCGGTGATCGTGCTCGCGGTGAGCATCACGTTGGGTGCATCTCCGGAGAACAGATTTCCCCGGCTGGCCCCGTCCTTGACCAGCAGGCCGTTCCCGTCGGAGCGATCCTTTTCCAGCGCCACGACCTCCTTGGCAGAGCTCGAAGAGATGATTTCCTTGCGTCTGCGATCCCACCAACGAAAGGCCGGGATGTTGTGGTTGTTGCCGTGCAGGATGCCGGCTTGACTTGCGGAGGTCTGTGAGGATAGATCGGTTTCCCAGCCCACCAGCCGGTGGCTGCCCGACTCGATCCAGGCAGCCAGAGTGGGCATGTATCCTTGCTCAAGCGCCCGCTCCAACACTGGCCTGGCCAAGCCATCGAGCTCCAGGAACAGTACTCCTGGCACATCTGTCTCCACCGGCTTCTTGCGGCGTTTGATCCGCCGCAGCACCACGTTGCGGTACCACGAATTGTCATCGTCGATGGTCAGCAGGCTGCTGAGGATGGTGTTGATGGCCGTCAAACCCACCGTGAGGAGAACGGCGTTCCAGAGGCCTGCTACGTCGAAGCCCTCTACGAACGCGCTGGCAAGCTGGATCAGCACGGCGTTGAGCACTAGCGACAGGAGTCCAAGGGTGAAGACCGCGAATGGCAGTACCAGGTAGCTAAGCATGGGCCATAGCAGCGCGTTCACCAGCCCGATGGCGGCCACGGCCACGACAGCCGTCAGCAAGCTGTCCACGCTCACGCCTGGTAGAAGCCACGTCATGACCAAGAGCCCCACCACTTGAATACCCCAGATCACCAGCAGGCGCACAATGAACCGGAGAAGCTCTCTCTTCCTGCTAGCCTGCACTGATTTGCTCATCGTTCTCCCCTCCAAGTTACTAGGTCGAACCTGCCCCAGTGTCGCGTGCCAGAATCAGACCGCCGACAAGCGCCCGTGTCAACATCGCGACGCTGTTGCCTCTTGGTCCAGATTGCCCGCGCTGACCTCGCTAGAAGCCCAGTCTGCGACGATTGCCAAAGCCGCTACCGGCATACGCCCCGAGATCAAAGAGAAACGCCAGGACCACCCAGACCCATCCCCATCCCGCGACACCCACCACGGGATGCCAAACCAGGACGTAAACCAGGGTCGTGAAGGGCAGGAAGATTATGCCCACCACCGGCACGATGATCGTGTCGAAGGCCCGGTTCACCAAGGGGGTGAACAGCCATAGGGCCAGCACTCCCAGCCTGGGAAAGAACGCCGCGCCTAATGCGAATATACATCCACACATACTCGATCCCTCCTAACTGTCATTGTTCAATCTTGCGCATGACAATCGTCAACCTCAGCATAGCCTGTGGCCTATGGGTTTCCGGAAAGTGAGAGTTCCTTCAGATTGCCTAGAGAACGGTTCCAACTCGGCTCCCGCTGGGCACCGCAGTACCTTCAGATCCGACCCCAACAGCAATGTCGCGGTCGTGCCAAGAGAGACCCAGGAGCGGCATCATGCACGCGTCCGCTGATCGAAATCAATGTTCAAGTACCTCTCAAGCAGGCGGGTGCGCCAGATCAGAAGCAGGGCGAACGCCCAGACCAGAACGACGATGCCGACAAGGAGGTAGTGAGTTGGTTCTCGCAGCGCCGCTAACTTGAAGAATTCATCGGCCAGCCGAGTCCCCGCGAAGAGCACAAAGACGACCATCAGGCCCGCGGCCAGCCATGCAGGTCGCCGGTCAACAGTCGATGATTGACCGAGCAACCAGGCTCTTGTCGGCGGCTGTACAAAAACGAACAGCAACAGTCCGCAGGCTGTCAAGGTGTAGGTCACCGCGAGCTGCGCATAGGCGATGTCCTGCGTTGGCATCTGGAACAGAAGTGAGACTACCAGAGCAGCCACGCTGGTGGTAAATGCGGCTGGCAGCACAAAGCGGGCCAAGCTCGCGGCCAAGCCGCCTTCCGGAAGTGCCCTCGCAGGTGCCCAGAAGGACAGGGCCACGGCGGGAATGGTCAATGTAGCCATGGCGATGATGGATCCCTGTGAGGGGTGATAGATCAGACCTATGTTGAGGGCGCTCATAGCGATGAGCACCAAGACCATGTACGTTATTTGCGTCAGGCTCAGCTTCATGATGTTCAAGGTACCATTCACGATGCGCTCTCCCCCTCTTAGAACCCCACCTAGGCCCTCGAGGGAGTCTTCCAGCAGAACGATGTCGGCCGCACCCAGGGCAGCCTGGCTCCCGCCTTGCATGGCCACGGCGAGATCGGCCTGCATCAGCGTAGACACGTCATCCACGCCGCTACCCACCATGGCGACGTACCGCCCCTGTCTACGCAGCGCTCGCACGACTTCACCCTTGAGCTGTGGGGTGAGATGGCCGAAAACCGTAGTTTGCTCAACGGTTCGAGCGAACTTCGATTCCTCCAGAGGATTCAGGTCTCGTCCGGAGACCACGCCCAGGGGGATATCCTCATCCTCGCCCAGCCCTAGCGCTCGGGCTGTGGTGGCAACGATATCTGGATGGTCCGCGGACAGGATCTTGACTGCCACCTCTGCTTCGGTGAAGGCCTTGACCGTTTCCCTGGCTTCAGGGCGTATCTCCTCTGAGAAGCGCAGGAAACAGAGTGGAACAAGGTCCACGGGCAACCGAGCTTGCCCGCTGCCGTCCTGAAGTGGAGTCACGTCAGGACGGTAGGCAAAGAGAAGAACAAGCTGCTCGGTCGCGGAGGCCGTAGCCGCGTCTTCCTCCGTAGGTTCTGGTGACCGCCGTACGAGGCGCTGCGCGCGATTGAGAAGCCTCCTGAAGGCGGATGGCTGTTGAGCATCTCCCCCCGAAGGGCTGGAATCCGCGGTTGCTTGCTCTTCGCCGGCGACTTGTGGTCCGCCTACTACGGGTTGGTCGGCCGTCGCCAACGACGCTTGATCCTGGGGTGCATCACTGTCTGAGCCCTGGTCTGACCTCCCAAGAAGGCCACCTGCCCGGCTCCGGAACCTCTTCCAGATGGACGGCTTTGGAGTATCCTGCGACTCTGTCTTAGGTTCTGCCTCTGCCTGTG
>JAUWLF010000077.1 GCA_030613785.1 Chloroflexota bacterium
ATCTGGAACCACGATTCTGCTCATCTCGTACCAGATGCCGCATTCCACATCTGTAGGCCAGCGGCTACTCCCGCTCCCGTGATCACGGCGCCCCCCGATCCCTAGGGCCACGGCGCCATAGGCCTCGCACGTAGAACAGTCACCGCACAACCAACCGTCACAGGTATACACCCATTTGATTCTGTCAAACTTGACCCGTACGTATGCCTGGGCCTTCGGCAGAGTGTAGGCAAATTCTTCGCTCAAGGGCGACCGCGCGTCCCCGGCATCGGCAGCCACCTGCCACCGAATTCGCTGATCGTAGACCGCAGGGAGTGTCACAAGCGCCTGTCGCACGCCAGCGCCATACACTGTCTTGTATGGGGACCCGTTCAGGAAGATGGTGAACCCGGTGAGTTGCTGGGTTCCTGTCCAGTCCCAACGAAGCCGGCGCGCCCTGAACCACTGATCCCAAGCCATGGGATCCTGTCCCCTCGAGGGTTCGCTGCCCACTTTCTCTTCCCTCGGTTTGGAGGGCCTTGGCAGAGTAGGGTCCTCATATCCGTAGGTCACCAGGGTGTCCGTCGCCCCCAACGGCTGCACGGCGACACCGATCTCGTAGGAGGGGCCTTCCAAGGGCCGTCTGGCACCATCCCAAGTATCGGAGGCGTACCTGGAGGTGAAAGAGCCTAGCTCGTTCGGCGCCCCGCCCGACCATCCCCAGCACTCTCCAGTAACGTCTAACGATCCGTCCGCAGGAATGGGAACGGCGAAGTTGCGGCTTGATGCCGCCCAGGTAGCGATATCGCCCTGGCCTGACTGCACCTGAATGAACTTGGAATCGTCCGCCGGCATCCGCACATGAGGCGTACCCTCGAAGGACAGATAGCAATAGGCTCTCTCATAGGCGCCACCGATCGTCATGTCCAGCACATCCACTTCCAGTTGGCTGGCTACCGTGGTGGGGCACTCGGGGTCAATGTACACCCAGGAGGTGTTGCTGGGCTGCTGGCCGCCAAAGCTGACCGCCTCCACCCAGAAACTGAGGAAGCCTGGATGCGGCGCATCAAACTCGACCCAGGCGGGCCCGCCAGGGGCAGGTTGCACTGACGCGATGAGTCGCGGCGACCCGGTCAATCCAGCCATCCAGACATCGTAGCGGAACTCGTTCCAGGCATTGTCGTTCCAGCGCAGGCGTACCGTGCAATTCTCCACCTGGGCTTGTAGGCCGGTGGGAGGAGCAGGTGGCAAGAACGGAGGGAGTACGACGGCGGGGACGAGAATCCCAACGATGGTAGGACCGGCCTTGATGGGCTTGAGGGGGGGAACGTCTGGCATGGGCACGGGACTGCTCCCGGGCGGCGCCGGCGGCACTGACGGGCCAACAGACGGTGGTGCCGTTTGTTCACCCTCTTCCATTTCGGGCCGCCCCGGCACGGTGACCACCGTGCCCGCGGGGGGCTCCTGGTCGCCCAAGTCGGGGTTCAACTCCTGCAAGATCTCGCGATCGGTTTCGTATGCACTCGCGATATCTGCCAGAGTCTCCCCCTCTGCCACAGTGACCTCGATGAAAGCCGGCCCAGGGAGCAGTAGGGCCTCACCGAGGACACCCAGCGGAAGGCTCTGGCCGATCATGCCCTCCGCATTGACCGCGCGCACGAAAAGCATGTGGGGGCCCTCAGGCACGACCAACTCAAAGAGGGCATCGAATTGGGGCCAGCCGTTGGGCAGGTCACTCTCCTGCGTCTCTACCAGTCCACCGTCGAGCCACAATTCGACGCGCGTGATTGGGGTGCGGCCCAAGGCTGTGGCAGACACGAACACGTAGCTGCCGGCGTGTACAGATACACCGGAGGCCGGCTCGGTCACGAAGACTGTCGGCGGGTCAAACTCCTCGCGAGCCTGTTCCTGCTGCCGAAGGTACCAAAGCGCGAAGGCGGACAGTGCGACGCACGCCAACACGACAAGCACGGAGACAGTGATAATGGAGCATTCGACGCAGCCGCGACGCTTCTTCACAGCAGCCCTCCCTTAGCCTACGTTGGTGTCCCAAACGCTGTCGGTCCGCACTTCAAGACGCCGTTCAGTCTTCGTCGATACCAAAGGAGCCCGTGCCCCACCAGGACACGTTCCCTCGAGCGGAGTTGTCTGTAGCTCGTCTCCGGTACTCCATCGTACCTGAGCAGAGCGTGTGCTCCAACGGGATGTAGGTCACGCTCCAGTTGTTCCCGCTTCTGGAGAAAGCACCGCAGTATTCCTCGCCCCCCCCGTCGAAGGTGCAGTACAGCTCCACCGAACCGACCCCAGAGGGGTCCCTGACCCGGGCAGTGATCTCTACCTCCGACGGGTCGATCAAGCAGTAGACATAGGTCTCTGACTGACCAACGTTGTCGATGTTGGGGCCTGCGGCATCGGTGATCACGGAGACGGTCAGGCTTTGGCTCACCTCACCTCCGGGGCCCCTGGCCATCAAGGTGTAGCTCGTGGTCTCGCTGGGACACCTGTTTGTGGAATCATGATCGAACGCCCCTTCTCCGTCCAACCATACTCCGGTCAATGCGCCCTCCACCGCCCAACTCAGGGTCGTGCATTCCCCCTCCAAGATAGAGGCCGGATTGGCCTGGAAGGAGACGATGGTCGGTGGTGGTGGCGTTGTGGCGGTGGACGTGGGTGGTAGCGGCCGTGTTGTGGGGGTGAACGTGGGCGGTAGCGGCGTCCGAGTCATCGGCACCACTGTAGCAGTAGGCGGCACAGGCATCAGGGTGGGCGGCATTGGCGACGATGTGGGCCCCACAGGCGGCGCCGCGTTCGTAGGGCTCGGGGTAGGCTCTGCCAACTCACCCACGACGACCACGGAAGAAGCTTCGGAGCCAACGCTCCCCTGGCTGTCGACGCCCCTAGCACGGATGGTGTAGGTGCCGGGTTCGGTTGGTGTCCATCCCGCCGTGGCCTGTTCCAGAAGGCCGCCAGCCGCAGGCACTGTGACTAGGAGGGCATCGTCAACGAAGAATTCAAAGCTGCCCACGCCGTCGGCATCGGAGGCATGGGCTTGAATCGTGACCGGCCCCAGAGGTAGCTTGGCTCCATCGAGGGGCCGGTCCAGCCAGGTCATCGGAGCTTGCCCCTGCGCGGCACATCCGACGAGGACAAGGGCCACTACGAGCAGCCCGACACAACAGACGACAGAAGGTCTCATCTCCCTACCTCCTTGATCTACGCTGACGCATGGGTCGTCTGGCGTACCAGCGCTCTGCAGCCAGCGCAGTGCGCTCAGAGCCTCGCTGCGAAGAGGATTCCAATGGAGTATGCCACGTCTTCTCGAGAACTTCAAGCCATCCTTCAAGCCGTCATCCCAACCCCGGCGACGCCAGAGCTAGGCTTCACGAACCCACTACGTTGGCGCGTGAACGCCAGCAACGCCATACATCTCCCCTCCAGGCGCAGACTTCGGGGAGACCACACATAGTACCAATTGCCTATTGTCACGTGCGGCAGGGGGATTGTATACTATTTCTGGGGAGTTCTACCGGTTCCTTGGGGTTTCTTGGTCCCTAGGTGCTCCTCCTGCACACGAGAAGAGGCGACGTCTTGGTGTGTGGTGTGTCTCCTCTGGCTCGGGGAAGCGATTGCCCAAGGCGCAACATCCTTCTCAGCATCGATGGAGGCGGCGACCCAGCTAGGGGTCATGTCTCCGGCACTTCTCGCCTCGTTGTGGGCACATAGGAACGGTGTCAGTGGGACAAGGAGAGGTCAGTGACAGAGTCGGGAGAGGGTTGTAGTCACAGGCTCTTCTTTCGCTTGCGAAACAAGATCACACTTCCCTTCGCGGTCCTCACACTATTGGTCGCCGCGGCTGGCACCTTCTTGACCGTACACTTCCTGGGCACCTCTCTGGAGGACCGTCTAGCGAGCTATGTAGCCGACGCCATCGCCGTAACTGACCAAGGCGTGACGGACCTTCAAAACGAGCAATTGGCCACGCTCCGAGCGATGGCTCACACCGAGGGCGTGCCGCAGGCGATTGCCGCTCGCAACGTCGATCAGTTGACAGATCTACTTGTGCCCCTGAAGATGAACTACGGCGTTGCCGCCGTGGAGGTCGTCGACATCACCGGCCAAGAGCTACTGGGAATCCGTCACCGGCCCGATTCAGCGCGAGCGGAGGAGTTCACGCTGTCTCAAGGATTGGACCTCTCTTCATGGCCCATCGTCCAAAGGATCCTCGCCGGCGAGGTTGACCAACTGGGCGACAGGCACGCCGAGATCCTCCCCAGCCCGGCGGGTCATGTGCTGTGGATAGGCGGGCCGGTTAAGGATGCAGAGGGTATCGTGGGTGGGATTCTCGTGGGAACCTACCTAGACGATTTGGCGCGCGGACTCACCGAGAAGGCTGTGGCCAGAGTCTCCCTCTATGACGTTGAAGGCCATGGTCTGGCCAGCACCCTTTTCCCTGACCCGGCGGACATGAGTATTGACGGGGAGCTTCTCGCGCGCTTGCGTGGCGCCTCGCAATCGGCGCTGCTCGAACCCTTGGAGTGGCAAGGCAGGGAGTACGTAGTTGGCTACGCCCCCCTCATGATTCGGGGAAGCGAGGTCGGCTTCGCGTCTGCCGCGGTCTCGACGGAGCACATCTCCCAAAGCAGCTTGAAGGCCCAACTGGGGATGATAGCCCTCTTCTGTGCCATGGGTCTGGCCGTGCTGTTCCTGGGCTACTTCATTGCGGGCCACATAACCACGCCTCTCCGAAGCCTGGTCGCCGCCTCAAGGCACATCGCCGCTGGTGACTTCTCCCAGCGGGTCCACAAGATGAGCAGGGACGAGATCGGCCAACTAGCGAGGGCCTTCAACCTCATGGCCGGGGAACTGGAGAAGCAGACGGAGGAACTGAGCCATAGGATTGCCGAACTGACCATCCTTTACGACACCAGCACTGAGCTCAACAAGACACTCGATCTGGCGGAGATCCTGAAGGTGGCGGTCGAGGCCCTCTACAAATCGGGTGAAGTGACCCTGGTTCTGCTCCTTTTGCGCAGAGAGATCACTAGAGACTGGAGTTGGGTTGCTGCCAAGGGTCTCTCCCCCGCTCAGCGACAGGAGCTGCTTTCCAGTACCCTCAAGAGCTTGCCCCGTGGGTTTGTCGCCGTCTTACGCGACGAAAAACCTCTCATCCTTGACGACAAGAGGAAGGTGGAGACCTTGAAGAGCCAGGTTGGACTCGACGTAGAGGTCGGTTCTCTTATGGTGATTCCCCTCACTTCTCCCGCGCAGATCATCGGCTTCATACTGCTCGGCAGGCCGGAAACCTCCGGCTTTTCCGACGAGACCCAGGTCAGGTTGCTCCACACAGTCTCAGCACAGATCTCCCAGTCCATCCAAAACGCGCGACTCTATGACCAGGTTAGGGAGAACGTCCATTATCTGGCCATGCTACATCGGGCGTCAACGTCCATCAGCGGTAATCTCTCCCGGGATGATGTCCTGAAGCAGATTGTGTCCAGCATGGCCGAGATCACCCGCGCCAATCGAGTTGCCATCAGCCTATGGGATCCCATCTCCCAGCGCCTCGAACTGGGAACTTGCAGCGGCAGCCTCGCAGAACAGGAGACTGGTCACTGGCCGGGACAAGATATGGCTGAGTGCGCAGTTCTGGAGAGGCACTCCTTCACGGCCACGGACGGCAAGATCGTTCCCGCCACCATCGGAGACGAAGGCACTGTGCTGGGACATCGCCTCGCGGTACCCATGCTGGCAGAAAGCCAAGTCCTTGGCTCGATCTTCGTGGAACTATCAGGGTCCAAGGATAGGTTCCTCCCCAGCGACCTGCTGGTTCTGACCACGGCGGCCAATCAGGCAGCGGTGGCCTTGAAGAACGCCCTTCTATACGAGGACATCAAGAATCTCTATCACAACGTCGTCAGGTCCCTGGCCGCGGCCATAGATGCCCGCGACCCGTACACCCACGGCCACTCGCATCGGGTGGCAGCCAACTCCCTTGTGCTCGCCGAATACCTCTGGATCGATCATGAATACAGGAGGTCACTGGAAACCGCAGCCTACCTTCACGATATCGGAAAGCTGGGCGTCCGTGACACAGTCCTTCTGAAGGACGGGCCACTATCCAGCGACGAGAAGCGGTCCGTAGAGGATCACCCAGTAGTAGGGGCACGCATACTGGAACCGGTAGGTTTCGACGAAGAGGTCATCTCCATCATCCTCTCGCACCACGAACGCATCGATGGCCAAGGCTATCCGTCAGGTCTCAAGGACGATGCTATTCCCCTGGGGGCACGCATCCTCTGCGTAGCCGACGCTTTCGACGCCATGGTCTCCGATAGGCCATATCGGTCCGCGCTGTCCGTCGAAGCCGCTGTTGAAGAGCTCCGTCTCAACGCAGGCACTCAATTCGATCCCATGGTCGTGGAGAGATTCACTGCCGCTTGGTCCGATGGGAGGATCGTTTTGCCAGGTCTTCCACCCCGCCCGGAGCCACAGTTGAGCGAAGCAGCAGGCCGCTTACTAGAAACTACCTAGACAAGCGCCGTTGTCGGGAAACCCATGGACAAAGAGTCGGATTTCCACAGGCAGAAGGAAGACGACAAAGATGGAAGATTGGGGGTTCTGATCTGGCTTGTTTGGCTACTCATCTTCCCGTCGTGCCTCTGTCTCACGTCTCAGTTGGCGGCGGCCGGCCCCCGCTCGAGAACGGTAGCCCTTGGCGCCGGTGGCCCTGGGCCCGACTATTCGGCGGGTGAGGTGGTTCAGAAGCACAAACCTTTGTCGCATCGGATCATCGAGGAGATAATCGCTGATCAAGTGCGGGAGGAGTTCGCAGTAGCCCCGAGCGAAGAACAGCTTGCCGCCATCGTCGCCGAGAGAGCCGGGCAGGTGCCTGCTGCGCCGCCTCCCGCGGCCACGAGCCCTCCCGAGGCGACTCCCGTGCCCGAGACCTCTCCCACTCCTGGTGAGAGTGCTACCTTGCCCCCCGATGCCAGCGTGACGGCCTCTCCCACAGAACCGGCGCTATCGCCTAGCCCTGTACCCACCTCAATGGACACCCAGACTCCTGGTCCAACAGGGACCCCGAGACTCACAGAGACGCCCACGCCTACGTCACCGCCGGGCTCCACGCCAACGCATACGCCCACGGCACCGGCCGCTGCAACACCCACCTACACACCCACGCCGACATCGGTACCACACACGCCGACCAACACACCGATGCCTCCTACGCCGACCTACACCCCTGTTCCACCCACGCCGACCAACACCCCTGTTCGACCCACGCCGACCAACACTCCGCCGCCGGCCGAGGTGGTCGAGATCTTTCTGGCACAGTACGATGCGACTCGCCAACGCCTGACGGTGAAAGCCAGGACCAACTTGCCGGAGTGCACACTCAATCTGGCAGGCTTCGGTCCTATGGAGCCCCAAGGCGGTCACTGGCGCTATATGGAGGAGAACCTGGGTGAGGGGAACGCGCCATCGACTGTCACTGTGGCGTCATCCTGTGGCGGCTCGGACACCAGTGCGGTGCAGTGGAAATAGCGCTCGACACCTGGTCTTGCCGGGAAGACCTCAAGACCACTCCGCTCCCTAGATGTAGAGTCCTCTCTCCCCACCTCCAAGGTTCTCCAACAACCTCGCCGTAGCCACAGGCAGGATCCTCCCAGCTGCATCGCAAGGCACGACTTCGTGCAGATCGACCGTCGAATGCACCCGCTGGCAAGGGCAGAAGCTGACACGCATACTGAAGGGGAGAGTACTCAGATAGAGGGCGAGGTGTTGAAGAGCTGGCGAGCAAGAGGGCCATGAAGACTGTACGGAGCTCCGCCCTTGGAGTAGCCTGGTGTTGCCCTGGCGCGAGCTAGTCTCGATTCCCCAGATACTGAGAGATGGCGTCCTCAAGGACAGCCTCTGCCAGCACTGAGCAATGCAGCTTCCCTTCGGGCAGGCCACCCAAAGCGGCTGAAACGTCTTCGTTGCGGACCGCCAACGCTTCGTCAAGCGATTTGCCCATGACCAGTTCCGTGAGCACGCTGGCGGCAGCGATAGCGGTAGGACAGCCGAAGATCTTCACCTTGGCGTCTACAATGGTGTTCTCTTCGATCCTCAGATAGAGCCGGATGGTGTCGCCATCTGCAGGATTCCCTGCCTCACCTACCGCACTCGCGTCCTCGATGGATCCCACATTGCGAGGGTTCTGAAAGTGATCCATCACCTTCTCGTCGTGCATCTTGATCGTTGCCTTTCATTCCCGTCTCGATACTCCACGTCAGTTGAGATCGAAGACTACTCGCCGTTTCTGGTTTCCCCCTATGGTCTCACCAGAAGGAGGAGAACTCAGGCTCGCTCCGGCCCGCCCACAAGCGAATTCTCTTGGCCTGACAATTCCAAAGGAAGCTGACCGGTGATGAGCAGCCTAGTCTTCTTCACAAACTTCCTAGCGAAAGCCAGGGCTTGTTCGGCCTCTTGCTGCGAGACCAAGCCCACTGACTCGTAGATCAACCGGTTTCGTTTCCGACGCATCTGGTCAAAGAGGGCCACCTCTTTCCGGTACTCATGCCCCAGTGTCAACTTGGTAAACCGAACCACGGTCCGGTGTTGATCCTTGCCCCGAGGCCGGTATCCTCGGCTGAACATCAGGGCCCGAGCTGCTTGCAGAAGAGCGTTGTAGGCCATGCTGTAGGACCAGTCCTCATCTTCTGCCAAGTTTCGGTCCGCAGCGAGCAGGTCCCTCTGTGCCACTTGCAAGAGCCGCTCGATCTCCCGTGGCCTGGCCTCGTACGACTTAAGCCTGCCGCTTCTTTCCAGCTCCTGGTACTTCATCCTTCCGTCCGATTAGCATGATCTTAGGACCCGACTCCACGTTGTGGAGAAAGGCATCACCGTCCTGAAGCTTCCGCTCTAGTTCGTCCCGCTCATAAACGACGTAGTTGATCTCTCGTCCGATAGTGTCCTCAAACTGCGAAACTACAGAGGATAATCGCATCAGGTCCACTTCACCGACGATCATCAGGTCAATGTCCGACGAGCCGTCCTCATCTCCGGCGGCGACTGACCCGTAGATGAAAGCTTCCTCGACAGTACCTAGCTGACCAAGACCGCCGCGCAAAACGTCACCCATGCCGGCCGTCTTGAGAATGATGCTCTTCAACTCAGCGTAGATGGGGAAGTCTTTGTTGACGCTGTAGTACTTCAGGTTCGCCTCGGCTTGGGCCTCCAGGAGACCAATTCGCTCCAATCGGCGCAACTCCCGCTGGATTCCGTACGGGGACTCCTCCAGCAGACGTGCCAATTGACGCGTGTAGAAGCGTGTATCAGGATTGGTCAGAAAGGTGGTCAGTAATTTGACGCGCACCCTTGAAGAGAACAGTTGCTCAAGCATAGAGTCACCTACTGTACAAAGAAATTGTACGCTTGTACAAAATCCTTGTACATTGTACCAAGGGCCACTCTTGTACGCAAGCCAATACAGCCAAATCCCTTGAATCTGAGGTTGCACCCACCTGACCGTGCTTTGGGCCTGTGCAAGGTGCCGGTGCTCTCCATAGTGTGCGACTACAGCCTCAAGGACGAGGCCGCGCTGACGGCGGCAATCACCGGCTGGGAGCTGACTGCTGAAGAACTGGCGCTGGTCGGCGAGCGCATTCTCAATGCAGAGAATCTCATCAACGTGCACCTCGGCGCAGGCCGGGCCGACGACGACCTACCCGACCACTTCGTCGAGGATCGGGTCCCCGACGCCGGCCCCACGCGCGGAATGACGGTGGACATTGAGCGGCTCAGGAAAGACTTCTACGCTGCGATGGAATGGGACGACGAGGGGCGTGCTACGCCTGAGAAACTCAAAGAGCTGGGCCTGGAACGCTTTGTCTAGCACGCATCTCTCACGCCCCTCGTAAGCGCAGCAGTGTCACTTCCGGGCGACAATTGAAGCGCACAGGCGGGGCAATGAGGCCTATCCCCCGGTTGACGTAGACCAGCGCGCTTGGCCCTTGCACCAGCCCGGCGGCGTACTTCTCTCCGAAGCACGATGGCACCACTGGCCTGCCGAGGAAAGGTACCTGCACCTGGCCACCATGCGTATGGCCACACAGGGCGAGGTCGATGCGACCCTGGGGCAACATCTCTGTGAAATCCGGGTTGTGCACCATGAGCAGTCGGGCTTCGTCAGCCGGTATGCCCTTTAGCAGAGTGGCCAAAGACTCCCGCGTCTCCGACCACATATCGCGGAAGTCGCTGAACGATCCACCAAAGAAGCCAGCCGTGTAGCCGGTGTCCTCGATGCCCAGCAGCCAGAGGTGCTCACTCCCTACCTCCACGGCCCCGCGTTCGTCCCTCAGCACCCTGATGCCGGCCTCCTCGACGTTGGCAGCCACCTGGTCGGCGTCGGTCCAGTTGTCGTGGTTGCCCAGTACAGCATAGACCCCATAGCGCGCCTTGAGCGACGCCAGTTCCTGGGCACAGGCGCTGCTGTAACTCGCCGAGCCGCAAACGAAATCCCCCGTAAGGACGATCAAGTTGGCCCCCAGCTCATTGGCGATATTCACGCTGCGGCGAACGTCCTCTGCGCTCACGTATCGTCCCAGGTGGAAGTCCCCCAGTTGAGCGATGGTGAACCCCTCCAGCGCCTCGGGCAAGCCCGGCAACGGGACGTCAACCTCGGTCACCTCTATCCACCTGGGCTCCACCTGCGTCACGTACAGCGGAGCAAGCAGAGCTGCTGTGGCCCCGCCTAGCAGTGCCCCGCAGCCTGCTTTCAGGAATGTCCTACGAGAGAGTCGAGGACGGTTGTCGAGTTGCTCAGCTAGGTCCATGGCAGAAAAGCCGTCTGGAGGCTTTCATTTCTCGCTGGTCCGATGGATTGTAGCGCCAGACGGGCAAGGGGACAAGTCATGTGGATTGGAGTGAGATGGCTATAGTACGTCCCCGAGAATCGTCACCGGTCCGTTCGGTCGAGGTATGTCAGGGCGTGCGCTGTCCAGTCGACCTCCCAGATCGAAGGACCAGAGGACCCTGAACGCAGGTGTGCCCTGAAGTCCACTCGTCCCCGTTGTACTGCCCCACGGCATCGTTGGCAAGCCCTCGACGGTAGTAGGCCTCGGTCGAATTGTAGTACCGCAGCATCACCGTGTTATTGCCAGGGTTTCACAGATTTGCTATCATCAATGGAGACGAGTAGGGGGAATGTATCGGAACGCAAGGCGTGCGAAGCCACACGCCCAGATGCTAACAGCTGACTGAAGACACGTCGCAATGAAGGAGGTAAGTATGTGAACACTGCATTCGCAGAGAGTTACCAGGATTGGAGTACTGTGAGCTAGCATAGAGAAGGAGGAGACATGAAAGGCAAGAACCGCAAATGCGTGCTGGCGGCACTGGCAGTGATTACGCTCTTAATGATGGCGACAATCGTCTGGGCTGCTCCCCCAGCCAGCGAGCCTAGTGCGCCTCTCCAGGCTACCCCAGGCTTCGATGCGGATAAGGTTGACGGACATCATGCCGCAGCCTCCTGGTGGAGCACCAGTAAGAGGCGCTACAGGGTTCTCTGGGCGAACGCCAACGGGAGATTGCACTGGAAAGCCATGCCCCAGACCGCCCTGAACAACCGCTATCTCAGAAGGGATGATGTGACACTTCTGGCCCTCAATCCTTTCGAGATCGAGCCAACGACCGAGATAGCCGCAAACGGGGGCCTGAACTTCACCCACCACTGGCTTGGCTACACACAAATGTGGAACGATTCCTTCTCTCAAGGGACCATCTATGTGCCCGTTCACAACTTCACCACGGCGTTCGGCAGCCCTCTGAAACTGGATAGCATAGACGTGTGCTACCAGGTTGCATCAGGCAGCTACATTAGCCGAACCAAGGTCTACTACGCCAACAACGCGGGGGGCAGAACAGAGATACTGGACAGCACAACGAACCGTACATCTACGAGTTGGGACTGCTATACTGTTACCAACACAACTCCTGTGCTCATTGAGGGGCCAATACTGGTCTATTTCATGCTCTGGTTCGGTGGGAACACGAGCAGCGACACAGTCGCCATCGGGCAGATCACCTTGACATTCGTGGAATGAGGCCGAGGCTGGGCCGAGCCCTGCCTGCCGGTTGCCTCGTCAGCCAAGTGCCCTGGATGAGCCCGTGTCAGGGTGGGGCCAGTGACCAAGCTCCGCCCTTGGAGTGACAGCGGGAGGGAGGACTGGGGAACTATGCTGACCTCTCTCCCGCTTGCTTCTCCAGCAAGGAATTGGCACAATGCCCCAAAGCCGCCGCAAGAAGGATTCTGCCAGCCCCCGAAATGCGGTAGCTCACTGACAAGCAATCCAGGCACGCAACCAGTTGATAACTCGGCACGTAGCCGTGACGAAATGGAGACAAATAGATGAAGCGCATAGCTGTCACCACATCTGCAATCATCGTTCTGCTTGCAATATCGGTCGTTGGATGCGGAGGGCCCGCCCCAGAGCCGACCGTTACACCACTGCCGGCAACACCGACTTGCCCTCCCACACCTACCCCCACACCTACTCCCATACCTCCGACATCCACCCCGGAGATCATGGATCCCAATTACACTCATGTCTCCTTGCCCCTCTCCATCTGGTATCCAGAGGATTGGGTCTACGAGGAGGCAGAGGACGGCGTGATCTTCGGCACCTCAGAAGCTTTCATCTCCGGTGACGCCCTGGAAACGGGAGCCGCCATGGCCATCATGCGTGAGAGCCTTGAGGATGAGGAAACGATCAAGGACCTGGCCCAAACCACGCTGGAGAACCTCTACTTCGAGGAACTAGAGACCAGCGATCCTCAGCCTCACTCCGTAGGCGACCAGCGCGGCATCATCATCAACCTCGAAGGAACTCCAGAGGAAGCCCCTGTCCCTTTCCGAGGCATCCTGGCCGTGGTTGAGCGCGGCGATTGGGTCTATCTCTTCCTCGGGGTTTCGGTGGTAGACGACTGGTCAGAGTATGGCGAGACGCTGGAGAAGATGCTTCGTAGCGTGGTGTTTGAGGCCGTCGAGAACGTCTACAGCAGCGACACGTTGGGCCTCAAGATCTGGTTTCCAGAGAACTGGGTCTACGAGGATGACCGGGACCAAATCATCTTCGCCAGCTCGGCCGGCCTGTTCGAGAGCGGAGATCTGGAAAGCGGTGCGGCCATGCTGGTCTCGGGTTCTCCCCTGCCAGACGTATCACTCGAGGAGTGGTTTGAAGACCAAGCCGCCGATTTGGACTTCGAGGACGGTGGCCCGACCAGCGGCATCGAAACGCGAACGATCGGCGGACAGAGTGGTCTTATCTTCACCCTGGAAGGGCTGCCTGTCGGCAGTGAAACCCCGGTGAAAGGTTTCGTCGCAGCCGCAGACTACGCGGACTGGGGATACTTGTTCCTCGGAGTCTCAGCCGCGGAGGAGTGGGCCCAGTACGGTCCAGTTCTGGAAGAGATGCTGGATACGGTCCAGTTCGTTGAGTAATCGGACGCGGACTTGTACCGTCGCCTTCGCCTAAGAGTCAGCGCACTAGGGGCACGCCATGCCGTTTCCCAACTGGTGTCTTGCGTGCCTGAGATCCACCCCTAGCGCCTAGAAGACCAGTCCTCCCTGGAACAGCCAGTAGTAGACCAAGTACACGCCCGCTCCAATCAGGAACATCGCACTCACACGATGGACGTACGGGGTGAGCGTCCTCGGCCAACGGGCCATGGACGGCCTGGCCACGGCGGCACAAATCATGACGAGGAAGATGACGGTGCCCATGCCCAGCGCGTACCAGAGGAACTGTCCCAGCCCGCGCAGCAACCCCTGACTCGCTAGAGTCCCTCCCACCACCGCCAGGAAGATGGGAAGTGCGCAACTCAGCGAGGCGACGGCATAGACGATGCCGAAGAGGAATGCATTGCCGAGATTTCGCTGTGGGTTGATTGATGCGTGTCTTCCAGCTACCAGGCTCAGACTCTTGTGGGTCAGCAAGAGCCACAGACTGAGCACGATCATCGCAGCTCCAACGATCGATCCGGTATAGGGGAAGGCTGAGATCAACCACTGGCCACCAGGGGTGATCGTCGTTTTCACCATACTTCTTGCCAACCTACGAGACCCCGGTGCAATGCGCAAAAGCCCGCAGTGTGTGGTTTTCCGCAGCATTGTCGTCATGTGCACCCTTGAACGTGACTGGTCCTCGCAGTACCGCCTACCCGTACGTCGCGCGTGAGGGAGTCATAGAGCCGCCTTGCTCAACCCCAAGACTACACTATGTAGGGTGAGACACCCAGGATGTCCCACACATAGTGGTCCACGTGTTGCCGTCCGTCGAACGAGGTCTTCTTGGGCGCGAGCGATCACACCAGATCGCATGGTCCATGCCCGTCATGCGCCTGATCCCGTCAACCTGGCACAGTTCTTGCAGCAAGAGACTGTAGAGGTTCGTTTGACCAGGCCAGTATCCCCTGGAGCAGGCTGTTTCAGGTTATCTGCGCATTGGTCCACGTTCCCGTTCGAATATCGGAGGGCTGACAGTGGTTATCCATGTCACGCCGAAGAGCCCGAAGGAGGCCTAATTCATCCGCTCACAGTCAAGAGTGGAACGGAGTCTTACCTGGCCGTTTTCTGCCGCGGAGGATGGAGCAAGAGTGCCGGATCGGCACCGCGGGGCACCTTGGGATGGCATTAAGGTACGTCCCCCGGCGATAGAGTGCCGCTGCCTTGCTACGCCAGGCAATGTCCGTTGGGGCCTCGACGGTGGGGTAGGTGGTTCTCCGCATACGCTACGATGCGGTGCCGCCACACAGCCTGGCACTGAGAGCGGGCGCACCCCACGTCTTGATGTCGAGCGAGGAGAGCGCGAGCGTAGGGGACCCACAAATCAGAAAAAGCGAAGGTGATAGCGGCAGCCAGGCGCGGGATGGCGTAGTCAGCACAGTTGGCCGCTCAGTGATGGAGCTACTCAAGATGGAGAATACCCAGAAGACAGAAGACCAACTCATACACGATCTAGTGGAATGCCGGCGACACGTCGCCAAGTTGGAGGCCGAGCGCCTGAAGGTGGAGCAGGCGCCACACCGAGAGGGGCGCCGGCTTGATGTCCTGCGGCAATTGGGGTTGGAACTCGCGGGCTCGCATGGTCCGGACGATCTCCTCCACCGTATCCTCTCGCGTGCGGTTCAACTAGTGGGAGGAACATCAGGTGGCCTCTGCTTGTATCACCGAAAGCGGGATGTCCTGGAATGGTCAGTGGTTACTGAGCCCCAGCGCCTGCCTATCGGAAGCGTCGTCAAACGGGGCGAAGGGCTCGCTGGCAAGGTATGGGAAAGCGGCGATGCTCTCACCGTCGACGACTACCCTCATTGGCACGGACGAGCCTCCACGGATCAAGGATCACCCTGGACCGCTGGGTTAGGCGTGCCACTCCGCTGGGGGGGAAGGCTTTGGGGCGTGCTCAGCGTTTTCTCGGACGCCGGCGACACCTTTTCCGCAGCCGACACAGAACTGCTCAACCTCCTAGCCAGCCCCGCCGCGCTGATCATAGAGAACGCACGCTTGACCGAGCAGCAACGCCGTGGCCATCGGCAAACACAGACCATCACCGAGGTAGGGCGGAGTATCGCTGCAATTCTCGATCTCGACACTCTGCTCTCTCAAGTCGTTGATCTCATCGCTGACCGCTTCGGATACTACTTCGTCCATGTCTTCCAAGTCGACTCTGACGCTGGACGTGCGGTATTCAAAGCAGGCACCGGGCTTGCCGGACGTATCTTGAAGGAACGGGGTGTCTCGTTGAGGATAGGCGAAGAGGGGATCATCGGATGGGTAGCCCACAGTGGTGAACCACTCATAGCCGACAACGTGGACGAGGAACCTCGCTACTACTTCCACCCGGCACTTGCAGACACCAGCTCTGAGTTGGCTGTCCCCATCCGCCTGCGCCAAGAGGTCATTGGCGTGTTGGATGTGCAAAGCGAGGAGTTGGACGCTTTCGATGAAACCGATCTAGGGACGTTGCAGACACTGGCAGATCAACTGGCCGTGGCAATGGAAAATGCCCGCCTTTATGAACAGGCACGGAGGAGAAGTGTAGAACTCTCTACACTCCTTGAGACCGCTCGAGATCTCGCCTCGTCTCTCGATCTTGACGAAGTCCTGGAGACTATTGCTCGCAGGGCCAAGGAACTGACTCTCGCCGATGGCAGCAGGATCTACCTTCTGAACCAAGCTGAAGAGACCTTGACGCCCCTTGTCGTGCTGGAGGACTACGCCGATGAGATCATGGCCACCTATGTTCCCATCGGCCAAGGCATTACCGGGCACGTGGCTGCCACTGGAGTCCCAGAGATCGCGAACCAGGCGCATCGCGACCCAAGGGCTATCAAGATCCCCGGCACCCCCGAAGAGCCAGAGTCCCTGATGTGTGCACCCATTGCTGCCAAAGGAGAGGTCATCGGAGTGATGACCCTATGCCGTGAGGGCGAGAAGGGATTCAACGACGCCAGTCTTCGACTCGTCACCAGCTTGGCGAGCCAGGCAGCCACCTCTATTGAGAACGCTCGGTTGTACGAGGAGACCAAGCGCTTGGCGGTGTCCGATCCCCTAACGGGTGTTTGGAATCGGCGTCACATAGCCGACCACCTCCGAACCGAGGTAGCTCGCGCAAGTCGATTCAAGCGCGAACTCTCGTTTCTCGTGATGGACATAGATAACCTCAAGCTGTTCAATGATACCTACGGCCATCCCGCAGGGGACGAGGTGATACGGACCGTGGCTCAAGCCGTGATATCCGCCATCCGCGATATCGATGCTGTCGGCCGGTATGGAGGAGATGAGTTTGCCGTTATCCTTCCCGAAGCGGGTGCCGAAGGCGCGGCTGTGGTTGCAGGGAGAATTCTGAATGCATTGGAGAAGGAACCCTTCCAGGCACCAGGTGGAACCAAGGTTCCGATCAGTATCAGCATAGGTGCGGTTTCCTGTCCTGGGGACACTGATGAGGTCGACCGCCTGTTCTCCCTTGCGGATACGGCCATGTATCGGGCAAAGTTGGCGGGAGGGGGGCGATTCGCCAGCCTGACAGCCGTCCTAGACGAGACCCCCACGGAGTCCGAGGCGCCTTTCGACATCCTACAGGGATTGCTGATCACCGTGGATGCCAAAGATCACTACACCTTCAAGCACTCTCAAGCAGTGGGCAAGTACGCACTGGCTTTGGCTCGAGCGTTGAAGTTATCCAAGGATGAGACCAAGGCCCTCAAGATCGCGGCCGAGCTTCACGATGTCGGCAAGATAGGCGTCCGCACTGACATCCTGAGAAAGCCTGGACCGCTTTCGCCCGCAGAATGGAAGATGATCTACGAGCATCCCCGCTTAGGACACATGCTCCTGCGTCAAGTCCCTCAGAAGGAGGCAGTCCTTCAGGCCGTATTGCATCATCATGAGCGCTACGATGGTATGGGTTACCCTGGCGGGCTGGAAGGAGAGGAGATTCCGCTCCTGGCCCGCGTCCTCGCAGTGGCTGACGCGTATTCCGCCATGATGGCTGATCGCCCTTACCGCAAGGCATTGACGCTCGATGAAGCCCGCGATGAGCTGCGTCACCACGCGGGGAAGCAGTTCGACCCCCACTTGACGCGAGAGTTCATTGCCTTGCTTGACAAAGAGAACGTCCAGTAGCCTCAAACGTCCCTGGCCGCCTCCAGAGGGTATTGGCAGGCGCAGCTGCCTGCCTCGCCCCACGCTCCGAAGCCATGAGCCTCGCCGCCCAGCCTTGACATGTAATGCCCTATCTCCGCTCCTCGTCAACCGCAGGCAAGGGTACATTCCTCGGCATACCTCTCCAACATGCTCTCCTCCACCTGTGGTCCCGCTACCGCCTGGCAACCCGGACTCTTTCCGCCCGCCGGGTGGTCTTCCCCACCTAGGTGTAACTTGAGTGGCGATCCTCCTGCATCTCCCACCTATCAAGAAGAGGAGAAGAGGTGCCCTCCGTCACATCGTTTCTGGTTCTTGTTCTATCTCTCCTTGAGTTCCGACGGAAGAGCCGCTATAATCGTTTCGAAGTCCAAATCAGGGACGAGCGTCATTCGTCTCCGGTCAGCTCGTCAGGCGACGACCGAGGTGCAAGGTGGGCACCGAGGCTGAGAATGGGACACCACGGGAGCCCGGCTCCCGTGCAGGACAGGTTCGATTTGCCCGTAGGAGATGGCGTGTCTCCCGCAAGCAGGACCGAGGGACACCACACCTGAAAGTAGAGATTTGGAAGGCCGCCAGAACGGGGAGGGACGGACGGGAGGGACCACGGATGACAACGCAAGAATCAGGACTGGCAGAGAGAAGAGTGCAAGCAGTTGCTGTGAGCCTCGTCGCGGTGCTCATCGTGCTGGTGGCACAAATCATCATGCTCGGGCTCGTCGGCCTCGGCCAGGCGGAGGCCAATGGCACCAAAGTGGGCCTAGTCCCCGATGTGGGGGGAGTGGATGATATGTCCTTCAACTGGTCCGCTTATCAGGGGCTGCTGCGCGCCGAAGATGAGTTGGGAGTCGTAGGCACGGTGTACACTCCGACCAGCTCTTCGGAGTACGAGGCCAAACTCCAGGAGTGCATAGATGAGCCGAACGACCTTTGCATCGCCGTCGGGTTCACCATGGCGGATGCCACCCTCACAAAAGCAAACGCCAACTCAGGCACCGACTTTGCCATCGTGGACTTCTCGTGGGACACGTACCCCAGCAACCTTCGTGGCATGGTATTCGCGTCAGATGAGGCGGGATACCTGGCCGGGACGCTAGCGGGGATGATGGCTGTAAGCGACACAATCGGTGCCGTCGGAGGAATGGCGATCCCATCTGTGCAGGCCTTCGTGGACGCGTACCAACAAGCCGCTGAATGCATCAACCCCGACGTGACGGTGCTCATCAGCTACACTGGCACCTTCGCCAATCCAGACCTTGGCGCTCAGGCTGCACAGGACATGATGGCTCAGAACGCCGACGTAATCTTCGGTGTGGGCGGGCTGACGGGTCACGGAGCGATACTGACCGCCACCCAATCAGGCGCATGGGGCATTGGAGTGGACACGGATCAGTGGATTGGCCTGTTCCTCTCAGGCACAGTATCCGGCTCCGACAAGCTCCTCACCAGCGCCATGAAGCGGATAGACAATGCCGTGTTTGACACCATCTCCGACGTGGTGTCCGACACTTTCACCTCAGGCACCATTCTCTACGATCTGGCGGCGGACGGCGTCGGGCTGGCCCCCTTCCACGAGTCCGATCCCTCTGTCCCCCTGAGCGTACGACGTATGCTGGAATCAGTGGAGCGGGGCATCATCAACGGGAACATTGACGTCAACGGTCCGTGCTCAACCAACGTGGGTCTCGTCATCCAAGAGGACTCCTTGGATCCGGCCAACTTCAGCTGGCTCAGCTATCAAGGATTGCTGCGGGCCGAGGACGAGTTGGGCATCGTGGGCACCGTGTACACCTCGACCGGGACCTCCGACTACGAGCCCAACTTGCAGCAATGCGTGACCGACACCAGTGTCCTCTGTGTCTCGGTGGGCTTCCTCACAGCTGATGCCATCTCCAACACGGCGGCGGCCAACCCCAACACGGACTTCGCCATTGTCGACATATCTTGGGAGACCTACCCCGACAACCTTCGTGGCATGGTATTCGCGTCAGATGAGGCGGGATACCTGGCCGGCACGCTAGCGGGAATGATGACCGTCAGCGACGTGATAGGCGCCGTGAGCGGGATGCCTATACCTCCCGTGGACAACTACATAGACGCGTACAAGCACGCAGCCCAGTGTATCAACCCGGATGTCACTGTGCTCATCAGTTATACTGGGACCTTCACTGACCCGGATGTGGGCGCGGAGATGGCTCAGGAGATGATAGCCGCGGACGCCGACTTGATCTTCGGAGTGGGTGGCAGGGCCGGAAATGGGGCGATCCTCACGGCGACACAGTCAGGGGTATGGGGTATCGGCGTGGACATGGATCAGTGGGTTACTCTCTTCATGTCAGGCACCGTCTCAGGGTCTGAGAATCTGCTCACTAGTGCCATGAAGCGGGCAGACAATGCCGTGTTTGACACCATCTCCGACGTGGTGTCCGACACCTTCACCTCGGGGACCGTGAGCTATGACTTGGCTGTGGATGGCGTGGGATTGGCGCCCTTCCACGAGGCCGACCCTTATGTGTCACAGAGAGTTCGCGGTGCCCTTCAAAGGGTGACGAAGGGCATCATCTGGGGCATCATTGACCCCCTCACAGATGTCTGTCCAACGTACGAGTTCGTGCCGCTGGCCATCAAGCGCTACACGCCATAGCTGCATGCCGGATACT
>JAUWLF010000066.1 GCA_030613785.1 Chloroflexota bacterium
GTGCGCAGGCGAGGGTCATATCTGTTGTTGTCGTAGATGGTGGTTATGATCACGTTACTCAGCTTCTGCGCTGCACTGGTTGTCGTCTCAAGTGATTCCTCGGTCGCAACTGACGGAGTCACCGTGGGTGCGGTGCACCCAGACGCCACTACTGTAGCCGAGCCGATGATGGTCAGCAGAACCAGTCCGATGAAATGGCGGCCCAAATCGGTACGCTTCGGTGAGCTGCACAAGGGCCGTCATCCTCCGCGGCGCCGTTGGCGGCGGTGACGACCTCCCGCAGCCGTCCGCTCCTCAGAAGAGGTGGTGTGGCCGCGATTGTCGCCAGTGGCCAAAGGACGGCTTGCTCTTCTGTCATAAGCCTCCAACAGGTAGTCGGCCACGCGTGGAACAACCTCACGTCCCACGAAGAACAGTGCTGCTCCCACGGCCGGGACCAGTCGGGTGACCAAGGACGGCGATGCCACCTGGAGTTCGTGGGCGACGACTTCAGAGACTGGCTGTGGAACGAGGGCGGGTTCAGTGACTGTCAGGATGGCCCCTTCCGGGCAGGCGGCGGCGCAGGCCTCACACTCGTTACACAGACTCTGGTTGATGGTTGCGACGTGATCGTCAAGAGTAATAGCTCCGACTGAACACACGTCCACACAAAGCCCACATCCGGAGCATCGCTTTTCGTCTACGTAAACCATACTCCTCGTCCCCGTCTCCCCTTGGACCCCACGGCACTCAGCCTGATCACTCCTTCTTCTCCAGTTCATCAATCCGTTTCATGAGCTGGTCCAACTGGTCTTTGAGTGCGCCGATCGTACTGTTCAGTTCGGAGAGATCAACCTCGGAAGATCCAGAGCTAGTAGCGGGAGGGGGCGCAGGCGCTCCCGAGGCGCCGCCACCCATCGCGTAGCCCATGCCGCCTCCCATGCCTCGGCCCATACCACGACCCATCCCGCCCCCCATACCACCGTGCATTGCCGAGGTAGCTCCGGACAGTGGCTGTAGCTCGCCCCTGTTGTAGGCGTCCACCGCTTGCTGCACCGTGCCCCCAGAGACAGGGTACAAGGTGACTCCTGCTGCTTGCAGGACATTGAAGGCGTTGGGACCCACATTGCCGGTAATCACGGCCTGCACGCCCTTGCTAACTGCAAACTGGGCGGCCTGGATGCCCGCCCCGCCCGCTGCGGACATAGCCGGGTTAGGGAGTGCTTCGAACTCCATGGTTGCTGTGTCAACGAAGACATAATTGGGGCAACGTCCAAAGACTGGGCTTACCTCCGCACTCAGATCTGCTCCCACTGCGCTCACGACAACTCTCATCAGCGAATCTCCTCTCCAAATGATTTGAGAAGCCAGCCGCCCAGTAGAGAAAGCGAGCGTTTCTCACCCTCGCGGAACGCTGTCCTCCCCTGTCGGCTGCCTCTTCTTGATTTACGCTTCCTTGCCCAGCTCTTCTACGCGCTTGCTGATGGCATCGAGCTGGCTTCTGAGCCACTCTGCCTGGGTGTTGAGCGCCGCTAGCTCATCTTCCGGCGCTGCCGCAGGTGGCTGAAATCCAAGCGATGGGGATCCGCTCCACGCTGCGGCCGTTCCAGGCACAGGCCACTGGCCAGTCATGAGGTACGTGGCACAAGGCCCCACTCCTGTGGCACTCCTGCCCACCCAGCCAGGGCTGTAGCCAAAGCGCATCCAGCCTGGCAATCCCGTCGCGTAGTACATCCAACGGTGACGCATCACCCTTACTCCTTTCTAGCTGTACTCTGGTTTCAGGACACTTCTACTGGCTGGCGGGGTTGAACCACGGTGACGACTGGTAGCTCCCCCACCCCGGGGAAGCGACCTGCGGATTGGGCGCTCCGCTGTATGGATTGAGACCCACGGCCCACCAGCGCCGAGGCATCCAAGGGTAGAACCGGCAATAGGGATACGGGTTGCCCATTCCTCGACCCACGCCGTAGGCTCGCCCGGAGCCCCCACCGAATCCGCCACCACGGCCAAATCCGCCGCGCCCTCCTCCTCTTCCATATCCTGGCATTATTGGTACCTCCCTTGCTGCATTAGGCTCAGTGGAGCCTGTCTGTACGATCGACGATAGTACCCTCGAGATAGGCACGCACCGCCTCCTCGATATTGCCGATGTCGGTGACTATGGTCTCGATCCCAGCCTGCTTCATGCTCTCATAGGCTCCCCAGCCCATACCTCTGCACAGAAGGACCTCGCAATCGCCGATGGCTTCCGCCATGGCTGCATGTCGTTCCTGACTTCCTGATCCGAACCCATGTCGCCCTTTTTCATCCAAGTGACCCTCCAGGGGAACGAACTGTCCGTGCCCCATCTTGTCGCGCATTTCCCGCTTGACAATCTCGTCATTCTCCACGGTAAGCACAGCGTAGAACCGGGCGCGACCGAAGTGTTGGCTGATAGTATTCCCGTCGTCGGTGATCGCTGCGATCTTCATGCTAACAAACCTCCTAACGGTGATCTTTCTAGCCCTTCAAGGGTCGAGGCTGCTTGGCCTCCGGCACTGTCTTGATCAGGGTCTCAGCGATGGGGATGAAGGCCTCCGCCTCGTATTCCTCGATCCGCCCTGCATCGCTCAGCTCCGCTATTTTCTGGTCCAGAGGCAGTTGTCCCAGGAAAGGAACGCCTAGCTTAGTGGCCGTCTCTCTGGCGTGACTCGGCCCGAAGATGTCGTATCTCTGGCCGGTGTCTGGTGCGATGAAATAGCTCATGTTCTCGATCAGACCTAGAATCTCAATTCCCATATGCTGGGCCATCTTTGCCGCCTTGCGGACCACCATGCCCGCCAGATCTTGAGGAGAAGTGACTAGGACTAAGCCGCTAAGCGGAAGGGACTGCATCACGGTCAGCGATGCATCAGAAGTGCCAGGGGGCAGGTCCACGACGAGTGTATCCAACTTGCCCCAGATCACTTCTTGCCAGAACTGTTTGATAGCACCGCTGATCAAGGGACCGCGCCAGACAACGGCGTCATCCTCACTGGGAAGCAGAAGGTTGATAGACATGACTTTTATCCCCAAGGAGGTATCTACCGGGAGGATACCCAAGGGACTGGCGGCCGGGTGACCGCTCACACCAAACATCTTGGGGATGCTAGGTCCCGTGATATCCGCATCGAGCACACCGACAGTCTGACCCTCCCGTTTCAGAGCCACGGCCAGAAGGCTAGCCACCAGGGACTTCCCTACGCCCCCTTTGCCGCTCATCACCGCCATCACATGCTTGACGTCGTTCAGCTTCTCCGCCAGAGGAGATCCCGCTTGCTGGGTCGGTTGCGCTTTCGCGAAGGCCTCTTGCCGCTCTTCAACGGTCATCTCCGCTACCTCAATCTGGACTGTTTCCGCCCCATCCAGGGCCACAACCACCGCTTCGGCTTGAGACCGTATCTGGTCCTGAAGAGGACTGGCCAAGGTGGTCAGGACGAGGGTGAATCTCACGTCGCTGTCATCGATCTTGATGTCTCTGATCATGCCCAGTTCTACGAGGCTGCGACCCAGTTCAGGGTCAATGACCTCTGACAGGGCTCCCTCAACTTGAGCTTCTGTAATCAACTCTTGCCATCCTTCCTTCCAGACAATGGTTCTCCAGTTTCATGTGATCGTCGTAGGCTTGGAGGAAGCCACCGAGGACTTCCCTGGTTCCGCGCAACCCATTGACCCACCAGGCCAGGTATTGATCTCCTTCAGACGTGAGCCGGTACACCCGGCGGGGCGGGCCTCCACCCTCGGTATCCCAGTTGGAGGTTATGAAGCCCCGGTCCTCCATCTCGCGCAGGTAGCGGTATACCACACTGGAATCCACAGTCTCCTCCGCGAAACCAAACTCTCTTAGCCTCTCCAAGAGATCATATCCATGACTATCACCTCGGTGCAGGAGCAGGAGCAGACACGGCTCCACAAAACGACTGATCCTCTGCGCCCAGCTCCGAGATCTCCATCTTTTTCTCCAGCCTCTGCCTGGCGGCATCACAGGTCCCTCCCGGTATGATGCACATTGCAGTTATGGGAGTTCTGCACATATAGTATACCAGAAGTATCTCCGATTTGTCAAGTGAGGCGTAGATGGGCGCTAGAGCAGTGGGAGGGATGGGCGGCACTCGCGTGCGTCCGCTGAAGCCGATGAGCATTAATAGAGAGCCTGTGGTGCACAGATCAAGGGCAACGGACGCTCGCGTCCCTCAGCAGCTCACGAAGTGCAGAAGTTGAGGGTAGGGGAAAACGACCTTTGTCTGGCTGCCCTTGCGTCCTACTGGGCAGGTACACCAAATCGCCTTCCGGACCACACCACGGACCAGAGGAAACACGACCAGAGCCGGCGGCTTCACCGAGCGCCCGAGCGCTACTTGTGACGCTTCTTCCAGCGATCCCTCTTGAGTCGTTTGCGGTACTTGTGGCGCGCTATCTTCTTGCGCCTCTTCTTTGTGACAGAACCCATATCCTACCCGTGGCAGCCCGTGATTGGCTGCTGGTTGTCTTGTGATGAATTATAGCACACGCATGGTGGTGAGGCAACCGAGCCTCAGGCGGACACTATTGCGTGGACCAGTACCTTGTCCACGCGCAGACCGTCCATGTCCACCACCTCGAACCGATACCCTGATGATTCCACAGTGTCGCCCTCCTGAGGCACACGGCGCAATTGGCCCATGATGAAACCGGCCAGGGTGTGAAAATCGCGAGTCTCCTCACCGTCCAAGTGCTGTACGTCCAAAACGTCCTTCAGGTCAGCCAGCGAAAGGGAACCATCGATGAGCAGAGAGCCATCTCTTCTCCTTACCACAGCAGGCTCTTCGTGGTCGTATTCGTCTCTGATCTCGCCAACAATCTCCTCCAGCACGTCTTCCAAGGTCACCAGCCCCTCCGTCCCGCCGAACTCGTTCATAACGATGGCCAGATGGCTGTGAGTGGCCTGAAAAGCTTCGAGCATGGCGATAAGCGAGTTGGTCTCCGGTACAAAAAGGACCTCTCTCACGAGAGGCTGCAACGCCAGAGGTCCTTCTTGAGTCAAGATGTCCTTGGCGTGCACAACACCGAGGATCTTGCTGAGATCCCCTCGACAGACTGGAAAGCGAGAGAAGCCCGAGGCACGCAGCTTGTCCCTGACGGACTCTGCCGACTCCTCTATGTCAAAGGCTACGATGTCTCGACGAGGACGCATGACTTCAACGACCCTCTGATCAGCAAAGCGGAAGATACGATCTACGAGCTCCTTCTCGGCGGGGACGAACACCCCGCTTCGAGCTCCCTCGGCCACAAGATACCTGACCTCGTCCTCGGTGACGGACGGTTGCTGCGCGTCAGACACACGCAGTAGACGGAGCAGGAGATCTGTGGAGGTGCTCAGCAGCCAAACGACTGGTCGCGCCACCAGTGCCAGATAACGGATCGGTGTCGCCATGGCCTTGGAGATCGGTACGGGGCTCCGCAAGGCCAGGCGTTTGGGCACTAGTTCTCCCACGACAAGTGTCAAGTAGGTGATAGCGAGAACCACCAATCCGAACGCGACCGGTTCGGCGTACGTGGCCGCACCGCGCACAGGCAGTTGGGCCAGGCGGGGAGCTATGTAGCGCACCGCATCTGCACCTCCAAGAGCACCCGCCAGTATCCCCACCACGGTGATTCCCACCTGAATCGTGGACAGAAAGGTGCCTGGGTTGTCCAGCAGGTGCAGGACTTGCTTGGCACTGCGGTCCCCAGCCTGCGCCTGAGACACAAGGAGAGGACGACGAGCCGACAGCACCGCGATTTCAGTTCCCGCCAGCACGGCGTTGATGAGAATGAGACAGAGGATGATCAGTATCTCAACCATTGTCTGCTCCTTTGTATCCGAAGGGAGAAGCCACTCGCTCCATTGTAGCACGGCGGGCGGGTTCTCACAACACGCCTCGGCGGCTCCAAAGGGTTGGATTCCCGGGGTCGATATGATATACTAGCTGCTGGATGAGGAACGCGCCCAAAGGAGGTGGCGACCAAATGAAGAGGTGTCTGTGGTTCACCTGAAGCGGAAGCGGGCGGGCCGTGAGGCCGCGCAGACTGGAGCCGGGCAACATGTTCACCTGGCGGTTCAAGAGGAAGGACTACTGGGAGGCAGTGCCGGTGTCTGAGCAAATCCGATCGGTGGAACAACTGATGGCCTTGCACGAACCTTGGGTCACTTCGAATACGCACCAGGTCTTGCAGATCATAAGAGCGCACGGCGGGCACACTAGCCTGGACAATGAGGGACTGATCACAGTTGAGGTGGGACGCGAGAAGCTGGAGGAGATAAACGCCGACTTGGCGAAACATGGCTGTACGTTGAGCAACGAGCTATTACACACGGTTTGAAGGAGCGATCTTGGGTCGGACGATCACCGTGGAAACAGCTCAATGCGAGAAGGGAAAGAAATGCCTTTGTTCAAGCCAAGGCATCAGGGCGGCCACGATGAGGCACACCGATCCGGCGAAGACGAGGCTTCCGCCTACCTCCTCGAGAAGCGCGGATCGCCCCCCCTTCCAGACCAACCCCACAATCGCGGCTCCCAGCAGGAGGTATGTGACCCCAATCGCGATGAAGGCTAGCCTCCAAGGGACACCGACCGAGTTGCAGGCTCCCGCAACCAGCAGGGCCAGGAACAGCAAGGCCAGGTTCAAACCGACTATGACGAAGTTCCAGGCACGAATCATGGCTCAGTACCGAGGCGTGCTGTCGTCACCCATTGTAGCATTGGTGACTCCCTTTCGCAAGCTCGTTCCCGGCCCATGGCGTCACAATGAGGCGTGCTCGATCGGCGAAGGCCGTGGGGGCTGCGCTGTACTCCATCAATCCACGTTTGACGAGACTGGGGTCCTGGCCAAATGACACCCGAGATCGGTCTTACCCTTGCGATAGTTGCGCTGGCTATTGGCCTCTTTGTCTCAGACCGTCTGCCGGTTGACGTGGTGGCCCTGCTGGTCTTGCTGGCGGTTGTGGTGACTGGGCTGCTCACCCCTGCTGAAGCCTTTGCCGGATTCGCCAGCCCGGCGGTGATCGCCGTGGGCGCGATCTTTGTGGTCAGCGGAGGGTTATTCCAGACGGGGGTGGCCGCGAGAATGGGTCAGTTCATCGTGGCCCTGGCTGGGGAGAGCGAGGTGCGCTTGATCGCGGTGCTGATGATAGGTGTGGCACTCCTGTCGGCCGTGATGAACAACGTGGCAGCCACGGCGGTGCTCCTCCCGGTCGTCGTTGGCATCGCTCGACAGACAGACATACCTCCTTCACGACTGCTGATGCCCTTAGCCTTCGGGGCTGTCATGGGCGGCACGCTCACCTTGATCGGCACGCCGCCGAACGTCATCGTCAGCGAGGTGCTGAGTACGCGAGGACTGGCGCCTCTCGGCTTCTTTGAAATGACTGTCATTGGTGTGCCCTTTGTGCTCGCGGGTACAGCCTTCATGGCGACCATCGGCCGCCGGTTGTTGCCCGACCGTCCCCCGCGTGAGAAGCTCCGGCGTGCCAAGTTGCCCGAGGAGCTGCTTGACATCTATCATCTGCCGGAGCACATCTTCGCGCTCGATGTGCCAGCGACTTCACGCATCGTGGGCCGTACCCTGGATGAAAGCGCGATGCGACACGATTTCGGTGTAACAGTCCTCGCTGTGATGCGCGAGTCTGAGCATGTGATGAACCCTGATCCATCCGAGATCCTTCGAGCCAATGATCGTCTGCTCGTGGAAGGGGGGCCCCTTCGTCTGCGGGAAGCTGCCGGCCGCTGGGGATTGCGACCGGGAAGCGCGACCGGGGACGAGGCGGAACTGTTGCTGGCCGGCGACACCGGGCTGGTGGAAGTCACCCTGGCGCCACGTTCTGCTTTTGAAGGACGGACTCTGCGCGAAGTAGGTTTCCGGGAGAAGTATGGGCTGACCGTCCTCGCGTTGTGGCGAGGCGGGGGCGCTGTGGAGCGCGGCATTGCGGACGAGCCGCTGAGAATGGGTGACGCCCTGCTGATTCAGGGTTCCTGGACACGGCTGAGACTGCTAGCCAGGGAGCAAGGTCTCATAGTACTCTTGGCCGACGAGGCTGTCCCACACCGCGCGGGAAAGGCGCCATGGGCCGTGGCGATCTTGCTGGTTATGGTTTCCGTGGTGGTGGCTGGGATTGCACCCATCTCCGTAGCGGCCCTGGGCGCCGCGCTATTGATGATCCTGACGCGTTGTCTCAGGATCGAAGATGCCTACGGTGCCATAGAATGGAAGGTGGTCTTCGTCGTGGCGGGCACACTTCCGCTCGGGCTAGCCATGGAGAAGAGCGGGACCACGCAATGGATTGCAGACGGACTTCTGTCCAACGTAGGGGAGTTGGGCGTGTTGCCGGTGCTAGCGGTGCTGTTCCTCATCACGGCAGGCCTGAGCCTCGCCATATCCAACTCTGCCACCGCGGTGTTGATGGCTCCCATCGCTTTCACCATAGGGGCAAGTCAGGGGCTCGACCCCCGCACGCTGGTGATCGCCGTAGCGCTGGCCTCGTCGGTGGCGTTTGCGACACCTATCGCCCATCAGTCCAACCTGCTAGTGATGGGGCCGGGTGATTACCGTTTCAGCGACTACGTGCGGGTTGGCCTACCGCTCACCTTGGTCGCCTTCGTTGTGGTAATCCTCGGTCTGTGGGTCCTGTGGGGACCATGACGGCAGTCGTTGGGGCTTTCGCATAGCACTGCAGACTGCTTGCGCACTGGAGCCCAACTGCGTCAAACCGAAGCCAGCTACCCCGTGCCCAACGAACGAGAGAGGCCAGGGTTGAACGGAAGTGATGTGCATGGCGGGGCAGAACCCCGACCACGTGGCTGAGGCTGAGTCTCGCTGCCTTCGGGCCATTTCGAGGTAGGTGTCCTCCCGTGTCCAGGCCAGCGGTACCATCTCGCTCACCGAGAACCAAACCGCGTGATGGGCCGCGATGGCGGTACGCAGAAAACACCAGACGATCCCAGTCGGGCCGGTTCCGCCTCCGCGCGACGCCAGTGGCACCTTGCTCAGTCGTGCATTCATTCAACCTGCGGAGAGCACGGCCATCTGACTCTCCCTCGCTTGACTGCAGGGCGAAGCCATGCTATACTGAACATCAGTTCTATTTCGCTTGCCTTGCGGACCAATCATGAACCTGCGCCAGCTACTTACCCAGATCAAGAGCTCTCCAGGCACCACAGAGCGTATCAGCTCCTGGAAGGTCACCCCGGCCCGAGCGGGGTCCCTCGTTGACTTCCCTCTCAGCGTAGATCCGCGTCTGGTCGGCGTACTCAAGGAGCGAGGCATCGAACGGCTCTTCACCCACCAGGCGGAGGCCGTCGAGGCCGCCGCAAGAGGCGACAATTTCGTAGTCGTCACTCCCACCGCCTCTGGCAAGACCCTGTGCTACAACATCCCCGTCCTCAGTTCGCTGCTTGAGAACGCGGAGTCGCGGGCCATCTACCTCTTCCCCACCAAGGCCCTCTCGCAGGACCAACTGGACGAACTCCACGGCTTGATCACCGCCCTCGACGTTGATATCAAGACGTATACCTATGATGGGGACACGCCCGTGAGTGCTAGAAAGGCCATCCGTGTGGCCGGCCACATCGTGATCACCAATCCCGACATGTTGCACACGGGTATCCTCCCTCACCACACGAAATGGGTGAAGCTGTTCGAGAATCTGAACTACGTGATCATAGATGAAGTGCACCAATACCGCGGGGTCTTCGGGAGCCACCTCGCGAATGTCATCCGCAGATTGAAGCGCATCTCTGCCTGGTACGGCAGCAGACCCACTTTCATACTCTCCTCGGCCACCATCGCCAATCCAGAGGAGCTGGCGAGGAAACTCATTGAGGAAGACGTTGTTCTCATCGACAATGACGGCTCACCCAAAGGGAAGAAGCATTTCATCTTCTACAACCCTCCCGTCGTGAACAGACAGCTGGGTATCCGGCGCTCCTCGGTTCACGAGGCTCGCTCCCTGGCTGCAAACTTCCTCCTGAACGACATTCAAACGATCGTCTTCGCCCGCTCACGCCAGACGGTCGAGATCCTCCTTTCCTACCTCAAGGAGGATATGAAGTCGAGGGGGTGGGATGACGACAAGGTGAGGGGCTACCGTGGAGGGTATCTGCCCAAGCAGCGCAGGGAGATCGAGAGAGGACTGCGTCAGGGAGAAGTGCGCGGAGTTGTGAGCACTAATGCCCTGGAGCTGGGAATCGACATCGGCGCCCTCGATGCGTGCGTCATCACGGGGTATCCCGGCACGATAACCAGCACCTGGCAACAGGCGGGTCGAGCTGGCAGGAGGTCCGACGTGTCGTGCGCCATTCTGGTGGCCAGCTCTGCTCCCTTGGATCAGTACATCATCACCCATCCAGACTATTTCTTCTCTCAATCCCCTGAGCATGCGTTGATCAATCCCGACAACCTGCTCATCCTGCTCAGTCACATCAAGTGTGCCGCTTTCGAGTTGCCTTTTCGTGAAGGGGAGCGGTACGGTGGACAGTCCATCGATCAGATACTGCAGTTCTTGGAGGAGCAAGGCATTCTTCACAAGGCAGGCGATACGTATCACTGGAGCGCGGAATCGTACCCGGCCGATGAGATCAGCCTCCGCACCGCGGCAAGGGATAACGTGGTGATCATTGACACCACAGCGGTTGAGCCGAGTGTCATTGGGGAGGTGGACAGCTTCAGCGCTCCCACCATGGTGCACGAAGAGGCGATCTACATCCACGAGGGAGACCAGTATCAGATAGAGAAGCTCGACTGGGAAGGCAAGAAGGCGTACGCCAGGCAAGTTGACGTCAACTACTACACCGAGGCCAACCTGGCAGTGCAGGTGAGAGTGATAGACCAGTTTGAGTCCGAGCAGGGTGACGGGTGCAGCAAGGCCCGAGGGGAGGTGTTGGTTTCTGCCTTGCCCACGATCTACAAGAAGATCAAGATGTGGACTCATGAGAACGTTGGCTGGGGTGATGTTAGGCTTCCGGAGCAGGAGATGCAGACCACGGGCTACTGGCTGAGCTTCCCTCAAGCAGTGACGGGGAGTTTGAGTGCCTCCGACCTGGAGAGTGGGCTCGTAGGTCTCGCCAACGTGCTGGTAAATGTGGCACCTTTGTATCTGATGTGCGATCCAGGCGACATTGGCGTGAGACCCGAGGTGCGCTCACCCCACGCCAGGGAAGCGACCATCTTCATCTATGATCGGGTACCCGCAGGCATCGGTTTCGCGGAGAAGCTCTACGAGCTTCATGGCCAGCTTCTGGCGGCGGCAGAGGAGTTGGTCAAAGACTGCGGCTGTGCCAATGGGTGTCCGTCTTGCGTAGGGCCAGACGGCGAGATAGGCCCCCGAGGCAAGGGGAACGCCCTGCGCTTGCTTGCGGAAGCCAGGAAGGACAGTTGATGCGGTCCAATCCCTGGCCCAGGCCAGAACCACCGTTCCACCAGGGTTGGATCACCTTCGACTACGCTTCCGTTCAGCGACTCTGTCGTCTGGCGCTGGGGTAGGGCGAGTAGCAATGCAGGATCTCCGTCAGCAGCTCGAACGTCTGGGCGTGCGGATCGGCGTGTCAGACACAAAGCGACGGCCGAGAGCAGCTGCCAGGCCGGTGGAGGAGGTTGTGGGTGGTGAGGTAGTCGAGACCGAGCACGGACCGTGCGTCGTTGTTGATCGAGTCTATCCCCGGGACTACCGTCATGGAAATATCAACATCGCCATTGCATTGACTCATGGTGCGGAAACCATGGCTGGGATCGCGCGTGACCCTGATCTCGAAGGGCTCGAGTTGAACAGAAGCGCCTTCCTGGATGTGGAAACCACTGGGCTTGCGGGAGGGGCGGGGACCTACGGCTTTCTGGTCGGCGTCGGATGGTTCGAGGGTACCGATTTCCGCATCCGCCAGCTCTTCATGCGCGACTACTCGGAGGAACACGCCCTCATTTCCCTCCTGGAGGAGACTGTCACACCACTCTCCGGCATCATCTCCTTCAACGGCAAAGCGTTCGACGTCCCGCTCTTGGAAGGCCGCTTCATCATGTCCCGGCGGCGCTTCCCGCTCTCCTCCGCGCCGCACCTCGATCTGCTTCATACGGCTCGTCGCTTGTGGCGGCTGCGGTTGGCAAGCTGCCGACTCTCCGACTTGGAGTCCAATATTCTAGGTCTACAACGCCAGGGCGACGTACCGAGCAATCTGGTGCCGCAGATCTACTTCGACTACCTCAGATACGGCATTGCCGATCCGTTGCGAGGGGTTTTCTATCACAACCTTCAAGACATTCTGTCTCTGGCTGCGCTCACGGCCGTGGCAGGTCGAGTCTTTGAGGATCCTCTCCACCATGGCGGGCAGCACGGGGAGGACCTGTACAGCTTGGGTAGGTTGTATCTTCACCTGGGTAGGAGTGACCGCGCGGAAACTGTACTGCGCGCTGCGCTGGATGCCGATCTTCCCGACGGACTAAGGCCTGCGGCTTTCCGTCATCTCTCCTTTCACTACAAGAGACAAGAGAGGTGGGACGAAGCCGTGGACCTCTGGCATCGAGCTATCAGGGAGAACCACGGCAGACTCTATCCCTTCGTCGAATTGGCCAAATTCTACGAGCACCGAGCGAGAGACTTCCAGAGTGCCGAGGAGCTTTCATCGGCGGCCATCCGACTGGTCGAATCATCTTCTCCGGCTCGCGCCGCCTGGTGGAGGGAACGACGCCTGGCAGAGCTGGAGCATCGGCTACGACGGGTGCGGCGCAAGAAGGCCAAGCTGGAGGCACCGTAGAGGCGCAGGCTTGGGCCTCTAGCACCGTGATCGCGAGGAGGCCGTGTATGAGCTCACCCAGCCCTCACTGGCGAGCGCGGTCGGTTTTCGAGGGATTGGCCTTCGAAGCGGAGGATGGCGCTGGACTGAGAACTGTCTATGACTGAGAAACTGAAAGATCTGTTCTTCACTGCGTCTTTCGTCAGTCGATTGGGGGATGCCATCCAGCGCGCCCAATTGGCGGGCAATAGCATCCAAGACGGTCTCGAAGTTCAGACTGCCGGCCGCCTTGGGCTGTTCTACGCGCATGAACTCCTCTCTTGGCGCCTGCTCCCACACAATCACATCGAACAGGCGCTCGTCTAGGCACCGATCGGCTACCTCGAGGGCCAGAGCTGTCTTGCCGATGCCGCCCATTCCATCTACCGCTACGATCCACTTCCCGGCTGGGTCACGCAGCGCAGCCATGATGTCGCCCACTAGGGCATCTCGGCCAATCAGTTCCCGGTATCCCTTGACGGGAAGCAGGCTGGCTTGCGGCCTTGGAGTGGCGGGTATACGTGGGTATTCGGGCTGTAGCTCCGGTAGGGTGACCTCGACGCCCTGTTCGATGGGCACGGAACCAAAGCGTGCGGCAAATTGGCGAAGGTTGTCGGGGACGGTAGTGCCCAGTCGTTTGCAGAGGGGCAAATACTCGTCCAGATAGTCACCGATGAGTTCCCATTCCTCGTCAATGATGCGCTCAGCGCGTTCGCGCTCCTCAGGTCGATCAGTATCACGTTTGATTGCTTCATGCTTTCTAATGAGTGTATAGCAATCATGGATGTTCTTTTCCAAGTCGTCTTTGCGGCTCACTGTCTTCTCCTACCTCCTCTCCGATGGGGCTGATGTCTCAGCCCATTGCTGTCTATGGGTGTGCATCAATTCGTTGATTTGCTCCTGCCGTTCGTCTAGGATTTCTTGACACCGCCTCGTCACTAGATCGCTCCATATGGTTCGCCACGCCTGGAGAGACTGGGTATGGATGCTCTGCCGTAGCTGGGGGGGCAGATCATCGGTGCTCAGATCGCTTGATAGGGCCTGAATTACTTGATCTGCCAGGGAATTGGCATGTGCATCCTCTTGGAAGCGATCTAGTACCCATTCGGTCAGCATCTGTCTCATGGCGGCTAGCGCCGTCGCGCGCAGGTGATCGTCATCGGGTATCAGTTTGGATTCGAGGCCAAGGGCCTCGAATCGCTCTTCTAACCAAGTAATGAGACTGTCCACCGTCATTGAAAACAGACTCATCTGCAGGCGCCGATCCACCAGAAAAGTGACCTCGTCGGCTTCCAGATAACGTGCTAATGCCGCCCGGTCGCCGCCGCCAGGGCCTTGTTCGGCCGGTAGGTTGAGCCTGCGCCCTTCGCCTGGGGTTAAGCCCAGTTCGTACAGCGGGATGTGTACACACTCGGTTTCGTCAAGTCGAACCTTTAGCCGCTCAGCCAGCAAGCAATCGGACGGAGTAGCGTCATGTAGTAAGGCCAGCGGTAGGCCGAATCGATCGAGGTGAGGAACCAAAGCGTCAAAGGATTCGTCGAAGGTACCTTCAGTGCGCAGCAAGGCCATGTCAAAGCGAGCCAATAGGCCGTTGGCGATGATGACTGCTTCGAGTTCGGGCTCGCTGACCAACAATAGTTTATTGACGCATGCCTGATCGAGCATCCGTCGGTCTATGTGGCCCAGGGCCAGTGTGGTGTGGCCATCTGGATGAACAGGCAGCGATAGCTGACCCCGCTCTGGCTGGATTAGGTTGACCATTGCCCCAGGATGATCGCTGGCATAAGCCTGAATATAGCCTTGCAACCGAGTATCAGCGCCTGGATCACTTAGCCAGGTTTCGGCCAATTCAGCCCGGCCCTCATCACGAAGCCGTTCTGCCAACAGGCGGCGAATGGCCCGTAGCAATTGTGAGTCGGAAAAGAATTGCTGGCCATCAGGCGACAGCAGACAGATAGCCCGGGGCATCAAATCATGGACGAGGGGTTGCAAGTCCTCTAACTCCTCTGTCTCGACGGTGCCGAACATTGTGAGCATCTCATGCAGAGCATCTCTCAGTGGCTCGCGGAACGGGCCGGGCTCAATGACGGTTTTGGAGAAGTCCTGATATGCCAAGTTGGGGCAAATCAGGTGCATCACCAACAGCACTGGCTGGTCAGCCGTCTGACCGTAGGCATCCAAGAAGCCATCCAATCCAAAGACTGGCTCGCCCTCGAGTGCGGGCGGGTCGAGACAGCGGCTGTAGAAAGGGTCTTCATAGGTCGGTGCATGGTTGAGACCGGTCCAGATCACCCGCTTGTTCTCGGCCGGCAAGCGTGCCAGGGCCAGTTCCAGAACGAAAGGATGGGCCGGGTCACTCGGATCATCGTGAACGATACGACGATAGAGGGGAGGTTCTTCGAGATCGAAAAAGCGGGTCAGCGCATCTACCAGATGCGTTGCGCTCAACTTGCCTAGTTGCTCGGCGGGCACTTTCCGTCCCTTACGCCGGAGTGCCGGCCATAGACCGTCGCGCAGGGTGTGGATGTGATCGCTAGTCAGGCGCAGATCACCAAGCATCTGAAAGCCCAGGCGCTTGCATAGGGCCTTAGCCTGCTGGCTTTCGGGGTCTTCAGACAGGGTGAATCCGGCAAAGGTCTGAAGTATCTCAGGCAGTGGCGTCTCAGGGCCAAGTTGGCGGTCCAGGGCCAGCAGCAACTCCCGCAACTGAGTGTACTCGTACCAATGGATCGGGCTGGTGTCGGCAAAGGGGCCCTCCCAGGTGGGGTCGGCCCGGAAGTTCCAAACGGCTTGCTCATCGCCTACTGTGACACGCCAGTGAAACGTAGCGTGGGGATTGAAGAGGGCGAAGCGACGCGCCCAGGTGTGAAGGTCGCCGAGGGTGCGAGGCCGTTCTTGGACGAACCGGTCAATGCCCACGCGGATCTTGGTGCCCGGGTGAGGTGGATTAAGCTGCTCCGGCCCGACAGAGCAGAGGCTAACCCGCTGGCGACCCTCGTCAATCTCAAGACTGATGACGTATGATTCATCGCCGGTTTCAATGACCAGGGGCTTTCGGATGTTGGAGTAGTCACCGTAGAACTCGTGACGGAGAGCATACGGGATGCCGAGGGTCGTCTTGAGAGCATGGCCCTGTTGACCACGGCTGGGGTAGTTGAAGTGGCTCTTGTCTGAGGTATAAGCAGTCAGATCGAAAATCGCTGGCAGTAGTTGGGTAGGGAAGGGCCCACTGGTTGATACAGCGATGTCGAGGGAGTGGATATCAAGGAGTTCTATGTGGCGGTAGTGTACGTCAATGCTAAGTTCGATCGGACCACCATGCTCACGCGCCCAGCGCTCGTCGGCATCGAGGCCGTTGTCAAGCAACTCCTTGATGATGTACAGATCCCACTCGTGGCTGGGTCGACCCGAAGTCTTCTCTAGCCAGTGGAGTTGGAGATAGTCGAATTCACGATGGCGAGTAACAAAGGTGGACGTCATATCCGTAGCGACCTCCCTACAGTATCTGGGCGATTCTGTAACTTGTGCATAGGATCAGACTTGTCCCAAGAGAAGATCATCAAAGATGAGGCTACTTTCCTGTCAAGAATCTCCACTTCTCGGGCCACGTGGTGGGCTAAGGCTCCTGAGGAACGTTACGAACGTTGGCAAGCGGCATAGAGGGGCGTCGCCCAGAGCCAGCCGGGCAGCCCGGGGTGGCACATCCTTCATTGCTCTGCCAGCAGTCCACATGCTGCGGCACCCCACACTCCGGGCAATCGCCGACCCTGCCAAACAAGGGACCTATACAATAGGGACATAGTGGACCTGCGCCTTCCATTTCTTGCTCAAATGCACTCTGGGCCTGACGTATCATCGGCAGGAGCCACTCAACCAGACCCTGTACCCAATGCATTTCGGCGACGTCTGGTCCTGGGACATCGCCATGGGCCAGGGCGTTCCTCCGGCTGCTGATCCGATCTGCGGCTGCGACCAGCTCGCCGTAAGCGCCTGGCTCAGCCAGCAGTGGCTTGAACACATCTCTTTGATCCCTAACCAACCCCAGTAGCTGAGCTAGAGTCAAGCGGCTCTTGTCGCGGCCAACCTCCAAGCGAGTCGGCCACTCCTGCCCGTATCTTGATTGAAGTGCCCCGTCAACCCACTCGCCTAGAGCGCCCTCGAAATCTGTCAGAAGGGCCAGTAGCGATTGTCTCCTCAGGTTGTCCTCTACTGCAGTTCCTATCCTGAATACCGTAGTTCCACAGTGAGGACACTTGGCTTTCAGAGCTGGCTTGCCATTCTTCATGGTCACCTTCTGAGGGTGCAACGCGATTCTCTTCGCTCGGCATTTGACACAGTAGAATGCTGTCCCAATACCTACCAGCGCCTCTCCCACCTCTGTGGGAATTGGGCGACCGCGGTACAAGCTGGCCAACGTGTTCAGTGCTAGTGGATTTTGGATGAGATGCTGCATCTCTGCCGATAACTGTTCCAACGGGGTCTGCAGCCCGTACTGCCTTCGATACTTTTCATAAGCCTCACTCAGCTCCAAGACACTAAAGTCGGTGAGACGGAAAGCCTTATACGCGTCTGAGTCATCAAGTCGGTCTATGATCGACTGGCCACGTAACCTATCCCAATCCATGCTACGGGATGACAGAACAAGCTTAAACCAAGAATACTGCCTTGCCAGTTCCCACATCCTACTCAGTTGCTCCATCAAGTTTGCAGGGTTCGGGTGTTCGTTGATAGCATCCATGATTAACACGAAGCGCCAGCGAGCGCTTTGCTCTCGCCACTGGGAGTCTAGTGATTCAAAATAGGCGTTAGGATTAACACCCCCCTTCATTGTCTCTAGCAGAAGATCTTCCACTGGCTTACCGGTCAAACGAGCACAGGGGTACATCACAACAACCGTATGTCCTTCGGTGATCAAGCGCTGCGCGATGTACCGTAGTAACTCAGTCTTTCCCACTCCTGGATCACCAGTCACCACAAGAAGTGTAGGTCTGTCATCCTGGATGTGACGCAGTAGTTCGGTTTCAATTGCACCGCGCGCGGTGTATACCTCAGCTCCGAATCTCGGTAGTTGGGCCAAGGTGTATGCCTGAGCCACTTGTCTACACTCCGACCATGTCAAACCACCGATGCTCTTCTCTTCAGAGAGCAGACTTGTTACCTGTCGTGCTTTCTCTGCCTCACCCAGACTCTCGTAGGCACGAGAGGTAGTTCGCAGAATCTCATCCCGACCCTCTATTGTTTCAATAGTCAATGAGATTTCCACGACGCGGCGTATACCCTCAGTATCACGCACTTTGGCCAGAGCGTTCACTACAGCAACCAGAGCTTTCACTCGCTGGGTAGGGTCGTCAATGGATTGTATTATGACCAGGGCCTCACGTACACCAGCGATGTCGCCCAGTTCAGCCAACGCCTGAACGGTGCGAGCAATGACTTCGGCTTGCTGTACCGAATCGATCGTGTCGCGAGCCAAAGACAATCGGGCACGCAGATCCGTTTTCTCACCCTCTGTCGCCGCTGTGAAGACAGGCTCTCCAAGGCGAGTGACCAGGTAGTCATGCCAATCTTGAGCAGTTCTGAGTTTCAACCGTTCAACCGACGGAGAATCGCTGGAAGGATCGGGGCTGAAAACGTGATCGTCTGTGATCTCAAGATTGTACTCTTCTTCAACTGCCATTATGAACTCTACGATGTCTAGCTCGTCTGCCATCAGGTCCTCAGGAAGCCTGGTAGTCAGGGATATGGAGTCTTCGTCAACCCCAAGCAATTCGGCGAGAATTCGGCACAAGGTTTCGAGAATCTCTTGTGTTACTTCAGTTGGCGGAAGCTCGACTTCGGCTATTCCGCCAATTTGACGGCGCGCCAACTCAGGGATCGCTAAAACTCGGTCACCAATCGGCCTGCCTCTGTACCGGTTCAAGAATCCCTCAACCTCATTCCCGAGTCGCTCGCCGATATCTACTGAGTGTTCATAATAGAAGGCATCTAGGCCTCGCAACATCGTGGGAATCTCAAAAAGAGGTCTACCATCCCTACCTCGTTCTTCATGCACCATAAGCAGGCTAGGGATGTCCAGACCAGCAACCAAGCCCAGCAGCAAGTAGACGTTTGGTGACGCCAGCGTGGTAAGGTGGCAAAGGCCAAAGTAGCTGTAGCGCAGTGTACGGCAATAGTCACACAAGCGGAAATCAGCCTGCAGAGGCACATCGTCAAGAAAGAGTGGAGTGAACTGGAAGCAGCCCAGCGCAGTCGGCAACTCGGAGCGCAAATCGAGGTCATGGGTCAGGATGGGTTGCCCTGCCTGGTCGGTGCTCTCGATCTGATCAATGACCAGGTAGCGTCGCTGCGGAATGATCCGCTGACGATCGGGACACAGCACGTTCACAAAGTGACAGTGGGTGTTGTAGCGCAGATGGTGCTCTATAGATTGTTCCAGCCAGCCCGGTAGCTGTTCGGCCAACTCGCTTTCCAAGCCTGCGTAGTGCGTAAATCGTAGCTTGACGAAGCTCTCCAACAACGGTGGCACCGAGGCGCCCCGTTTGAGCAGCACAAAGACCGGTTTGTTCAACCCGATGGCCACGCCCAGTTCAAAACAGACGTTGGGGCTAGCCGTGGTCAAGTCCACAATGCTGGCACGGGTGATAAGGATTCTCTTGCAGACCTTCTTCAGGATGAAGTCCCCGGTAACCTCTTTGTCAGCCAGGTAGGCTTGCAAGCCTACTCGCTCCAAAGCGCGCCCTAGCTTCACCCGCAGATCCTTGTCACGGAACTCGTGACCGATGAAGCATTGCGATTCCCCAACTTGCTTCTCTTCGTCGCCTATTTCCTGCTTGAGTTGGTAAATCAAACCCATGGATTCACCCCGTGTCTAACCATATCGCTCCAGAAAATCGCTGAAGCGTTGCGGGAACTGCTTGCTGAGTTCAGCATAGGAGCGAAACTCCAGGCCGCTCAGCCCCCTTACGTCCGCCGGCAACAATGCGCCTTCGCGACTGATGAGCAACCATGGTCGGTTCAACCCAATGGCAATGCCTAGCGCCAGGAAGGCATCTGGTGAACAGTTTGCATCCACACGGTAGATGCCAAAGCGAGCGGCGCGGATTATTTCAGTGGCTGCATCTAATCCCGTCTTGTCAATATCACCGACCACCTGATGGGCGATGCCTGCTGTCTCCAGTGCCTCAGCGACTTCGCGATTGTCGGGCCCAAGCAGCATCGGGGTGAGCCCACGCGCGATGAAGACTTCGGCTACAGCTAGACAGAAATCGGGCGGCATATCGTAGTCTCCGTGAGCAATGACGTAGGTGGCATTGGGACCCGCAGGTGGCATGACCGGGGACCGATAGCGGGTGATGTTCAGAAGGTATTGGCCCAGACGGTCGCCAAGCTCCCGCTGCAAGCCAACATAGCTGCGGATGCTATAGTAGTCTAGGCCCTGGGCCAGCGGCGACACCTCAGCACCAGCTTCCTTCACCAGCACAAAAGGTCGGCCCAGGCCAATAGCAACGCCAAGTTCCAGATGAACGTGTGCGGTTCTGAGTGCGATCGAGCTCAAATACACTGAATAAGGTGGTCTGGATCTTGGCCGCGATCTTGCACAGAATGTGTCCGCGCAGAATGTCTTGATCAGCACGGTAAGGCTTCAGGTTGAATTCGCGGAAGGCCGCTTCCAACGCGCGGAGCAGGTCATCTCGATCAGCGCCAAACTCCTGGGCCACAAAGTACTGGTCTGGTGATGGCTCAAGAGGATACCCGGCGCACAGGCCCGTTTGGAACAAGAGAGGCCTCTCGGCAGGTATGGCTGCTGCGATGGTCCTGGCAGCCTGTTCTGGCTCAGCCAATCCCTCGCTCTCCAATAGCTCCTGCAGGTCTTCAGTTGTCTGGTGTAGTATCGAACTGTGGAGACGATCGCCGTACTCGGGAAAGCGCGCCACGGTTTCCACAAGGTCGTCGGCGATACTCACGCGAAGCCGTTCGCACACGGATATATACTCGTCCAGATAGCCCTTGATGAGCTCCCACTGCTCGTTGATCACGCGCTGGGCTCGCTTGCGCTCCTCAGGCCGATCGGTATCACGCTGGACCGCTTCATATTGGCGGATCAGTACATATGATTCGCGGATGTTATGTTCCAAGTCGTCTTTGCGGCTCATTATCTATTCCTCCCTGAAGATGGAATCGCGACCCGTCAGGCACGTCAGACTGATCGCCCTCCGTGCGGTCGAGGTTGCAGCAGGCGTCGGTGTGGAAGTGGGCAAATGTGAAGCCACGTTGCTGAGCAAAGGCCAGCACGTCAGTCCAAGTAGTGTCAGAGTCATCACGACGATGCCTACTCTAAGCCAGCGACGGCTTCCCAAGGTCAGAAGAACATCGCGGCGGGACATCTCGCGCACCTTCACTGCTACGAACAGACCCACAATCTGCACGAGCAACCCTATCAGCCCTGTTGCAGCCTTGATGAAGGATAGCGCTGTGGGGTGACTAGCAAGTCGCCAAAGAAGAGCCAGGGAAAGGAAGAGATCAAGTGAGAGAAGGGTGACCATACCCCAGCCCATGATGAGGACGCGCCGTGGCGAGGGCGGTCGAGCAGGGGCCTCGTTCGAGTTGGCTTCCGGCGGGAAGCGCTCAACCGCTACCGAGAGTCCCGCCGCAATTTCGGCCAGATCCTTCGCAACCGCTATGCCCAATTGCCGGCACAGAGCCACGTACTCGTCAAGGTAGTGCCTAATGAGAGCCCGTTGATCGTTAATAATGCGGCCAGCTCGCTTGCGCTCCTCAGGCCGGTCGCTGTCACGCTGGATCGCTTCGTACCGGCGGATAGTATCGTAGCTATCGCGGATTGCTTTCTCAAGATCCTCTCTTCGCCCCATGGTTGACACTCCTTCTCAGGAAGCCACTGACCGGACTGCCACTTGTTGACTGACCACAGAAGCTTCCAGGCAAGCACTGTGCCTCGCAACCTGCTCACTCTTGTGCTCCGCGGATGTCCAAGCCCGCCCCAATCAAACGAAAAGCCCGGCTGGTTGGAACGGCCGGGCCCTTATGCTACACGATGCTACGCCGAGGTGCGCGCCGTGCACCTGGGCCACCGCCGCGGGTTTTGAGCGAAACCGGGAGGCATTTTTCTTGCGCCAGTCTTGAAGAGATTATACCACGCTCTCGTGGAGTGAGCAAGACATGACTGTGGTGGTGTACCAGTGTCTGATCCAAGATGGACTAGGTTTCACACGATCACGAGAGCGGTCCATCAATCGATGCCAGTATGAAATCCCAAATCATGTTAACGGGGTGTGACACTCTTGAGAAGTGTCAGGTGAGACAGGTCCCTGCGAGAACGAGGTGCCTTCCGTCACTCAGGCGCTATCAAAGCCGAGGCTATGGTGTCCGCCCCGGACATAAGCATCAGCAGGTGAGCAGCACTGGCATGGTTCGCGACGAGCCGCAAGTCGTACGAGAATGGACTCTGCTTCTCGATAGCGGGCCTTCGTCCTCTTGTTCCGAACCAACTTTACCGGAGGTTATCCAGACGTGCCACCTGCGCGCGTGCCCTTGCTGTTTCTCCTTAGTTGTGATACAACGCCATCTGTCAAACAAGGGGCCTCAAGATCGGTGCGGTTCCAGGCTCAAACCAATCTGGGCTCCACTTCAAAGACTCGGGGGGCGATTTGAAGAGGAAATGGCGCTGGTCAACCGCACGGTGATGGCTGGTCTCCAGTTCTGAGTCGTTCCCTCAATCTGGCAACACCAAGAATCGGGAGAGTTTCACCATGCGATACCGTACTTTCGGGCGGCTGGATTGGAAACCATCGGCGCTGGGCTTTGGTGCAATGCGGTTGCCGACGATTGACGGCGACCTTGGCAAGATCGATGAGCCTGAAGCAACGCGTATGATCCGGTTCGCCATTGATCACGGCGTCAACTACGTGGACACCGCCTACCCTTATCACCAGGAAGCCAGCGAGCCGTTCCTGGGGCGAGCTCTGCAGGATGGCTACCGCGAGCAGGTCCGGCTAGCCAGCAAGATG
>JAUWLF010000103.1 GCA_030613785.1 Chloroflexota bacterium
GTTCGCCAGCCTGGTCGCCCGATGGACGGCAGATCGCCTTCGTGTCCGAGCGCGATGGCAACCCAGAGATTTACGTGATTAACGCAGACGGCACAGAGGTCACCCGCCTCACCAACAGCCCCGCCCAAGATCTTTGGCCAGCTTGGTCCCCCAGGTTCGCCCCGCCGGAGTAGGGCATACGCCAAGACGAATTCTCACAGCCATCAGTAGTGTGCCTCCCTGTGCGCCATCCGAGGCCACAAGTACCACGGCCCTCAGAAGTGACGTAAAGCGCCCCACAGGCGTGTCTTCGCGTGTCTTGCAGTCACCGCTGTCAAGGGCATCCTCACACCCGGCTCTTCAGGGGCACCGACTGCACTGCCGCACCGGCTCTTGTGCCCCCTTCGGTCCAGCATGCTGAGTAGCTGCGAAACGAAGTGGAGCTGCGTATCGAAGCATGCGGCTTTCCAGCGACTCCTCCCCCCTCGCACCCCTTTCGACTCGCTCAGGGCAGTCTTCGACCTTGGTTGGAGCTCAGGACGTACGTCCTTCGGCCCACCTAGGATGCTCCGAAGATTGGCTCCATTGACTCGCGAACAACCGTTTCGCAGAACACAACTTGCCTCGCGATGCAGATTGTGGTATGATGCGTCAAGAAAGCGAAGCCTGAGCGCCGTGCTGCTTGCTTTGGACCCAAGCGGCTGAGCAAACACGAGCAGAGTTGTTCGATTCCCCACACAGCACTACCAGGCTCTTCCTACGCGTCGTGAGCACGGATTTTTTCTCGTCCGCTGCTTTCAGAAGAGGCGTGACCTATACCTGAGATGACAACGGCAACCTGACGTCGGATGGCGCGCGCAGCTATGACTACGATCATGGCAACAGGCTCACAGAAGTCACCGAGGTCAGCCAGACGACCCAGTTCGCCTACAACGGCGACGGCGTGAGAGCCAGCAAGACGGTGGACGGAACGCCGACGGACTACGTCCTCGACCTGGCGGCCACGCTCCCGGTGGTGATCAGCGACACGGATGCGATGTACCTTTTGGGACGCGGACGTCATCGCCCAGCAGCAGGACGAAAGATACTACTACATGCACGATGGGCTGGCAAGCGTGCGGCAGCGCGCCGACGCGAATGGTCAGATTGCGACCAACAACGTCTACGATCCATTCGGTGGGCCGCTGGCGGGTGGCACGGTGCCCAACCCCTATCGGTTCACCGGGGACGCGTGGGACGGGGAAGTAGAGCTTCTGTACCTGAGGGCCAGATACTACCAGCCGGGGACGGGGAGGTTCGCCGCCAAAGACCTGCGCCTTCGCGATGTGGGGCACGCAGACATACCGAGTACGCCCGTCCACGTTCAGAGCAGTCCGGTGGATTGCACCGATGCACGAAGTCTCGTCGCTAACAGCCTTGACTGAGCTTGTGTTTTGATGTGTACTGTGGCATATTCAGAGCAGACGGGGCATCGTGGACAATTGCAGACAGGAGACGAGGACATGAGCGCCATTACGATTGAGATTCCGGATGACCTGGCAGAGAAACTGAAGTCATGTGGCCGCGGTGAGCTGCAGCTTGTGCTGCGTATTGGGCTGGAGCAACTGGAGAGAACGAGCCAACGTAACCGCATTGTGGACGCGCTCCGCTCTGGTGGACTCATAGAGCCTCTGGATCCTCGAGTCGCTGAGAGCTATCTGGAACGTTCCCCCCACAGGCGTGAAACACCTGTCAGAATAACGGGGAAGCCGGTCAGCGAACTCATCATCGAGGACAGGGGAAGTCGTTGACAGAACGGAGAGAGGACACTGTCTACTTCCTCGACAGCAGCGCTGTCGTCAAACGCTACGTTGAGGAGGTTGGTACCCGCTGGATCGAGGACTTGTGTGATCCGTCGAGGGGTAGCGCAGTTGTCTTGTCTCAAATCACTCTGGTAGAGGTCGCCGCTGCCTTTGCTAGCAAGTATCGGGGTGGTGTCATAGATGAGGAAATGTATTATCAGCTCATGGCTGGTTTCTTCTACGATGCGCAACGCGAGTATTTGCTGGTGCCATTGAATCAGGCGATCGTCGAAATGGCGATCCGGCTTACCCAACACCATCAGTTGAGGGCCTATGATGCAGTCCAGCTAGCGAGCGCCCTTGTGGTGAATCGCTTGTTGGCTGATAGGGAATTGGGGCTTGTGGTATTCGTATCGGCAGATGAGGCTTTGATCAAGGCAGCACAAGACGAAAAGCTGCTCATCGGCAATCCTCTTACAGCCTCACGGTAGTGCCGTGCTGCACACGATCAGCATGCGCCCTCTTCGACTTGGCTAGGTAGAATCCTGGGGCCGCACCACTCGCCAGATGGAGCCCAAAGCTCAAGTACGCCTCTGTCAAGCCCTCCGGACAAGAATGCCGAGCAGAGCCCTCTCAAAGCTCGTCCTCCCTTCGGTTTCCCGAGCCTGAAGGCTCGGCTCCCCCTCCGCACCTACACCTGCGACCATGCCAACAAATTCACCCAGACCACCGGTAGCTCCTTGATAATCCAGTTCGACTACGACGGGGATGGGGTTGGAACCAGCAAGACCAATGACGGAAGGACGAATGACCAAGTCCTCGAGCTGAGGGCCACCTTGCCAGTCGTGATGAGCAAAACGGATGCGATTTACCTTTTGGGGCGTGGACGTTGTTGCTCGCCATCCTGAACCCACGTATGTCCGCCCCTTCGACCACCTGCACTATTCTGCGGAAGCCAATCGGCACCCCATGGTGCAGCCATTGGGGCAGAGTCCAGCAAGGTGTATCCGGCAGGTTGCACATCTGGGAACCTCATGATACAATACTATCTGGAAGGGGAAACGATATGGCCAGAAGAACACACACCCAGCAAAGCAAGAAGGTGACTCTCTCGCTGCCTGTCACCCTTATGGAAAAGGTCCGCGAGTTGGTCCGGCAGGGTATGGCGCCCTCGCAGAGTGCTTTTGTGACTGAGGCTTTGGAGAAAGAGATCCACGCCTGGCGAATGGCTCAATTACGAGAGGAATTCCAGGAGGCTGCGGCTGATCCTGACTTTCTGAAGGACATCGACGAAGCCATGCGCGATTTTGCCCCCGCCGACGAGGAAGCAGCTAGGATGATCCCATGAGCGAGGGGGCATTCCAGTGGTGGGTGTTCCGTGCGAATCTCGACCCTGCCGTCGGCTCAGAGCAAGCGGGCCACAGACCCGTGCTTGTCGTGTCCAACGAGATCATGAACCAGGCTCTGCCCATGGTGACGGTGCTGCCGCTCACGTCCCGCAAGCCAGGGCGGCGCATCTACTCGACCGAAGTCCTGCTGGCCGCCAGGCTTGCCGGACAACCGGCGGACTCGATCGTCATGGCGCACCAGATTCGAACCATCTCCAAAAGACGATTGCAGGATACCTACGGGCAACTGGAAGACCCAACCCTGCGCCAAGCTGTACAAGCAGCCATCTGCCTCTACCTTGATCTCGAGGACTGAATTCCAGGCCATCCCCGAAGGTCCGATTCTCCGTCGGGACATTTGTGCGGGTTCGAAAGTCACTGCCGCTATCACGGCGGGCCGGGGAGCGTGCGGCAGCTTGCGAATGCAACAGGCGGAATAGCCACCAACTACGCCTACGATCCCTTCGGCGTGCCGCTCTCAGGGGGCGGAGTGCCGAACTCCTACCGTCTCACCCGGGGGGGGGCGTGCGATGCACACCTCACAGAATGTAGAAGAGGCTCCCTCTGATGCGCAGAGGGAGCCTTCTTTGTACCTCTATCCTGTGATCTACGTCGAGGAAGCGGTTGCCCCCCGACCGATCACCCTACTCAGCCACCCGACGTGGAGGTCGAGTCCTACTGTGTGTATTTGACAGTGGCGTAGTCAACTCCGGAGACCACGCCGCGGCTACCACCCGTCACATACACATGGCCACTTGGCGCAACACCAACGTCGTTGCCCTGGTCAAACCCGCCGCCCGGGCCACTGTAGCGAGCGACCCACTTCCGGTGGCCGCCTGCCCCGTAGGCAATGGTGACGTAATCCTCAGCCTTGTTGGTGCTGTCGCTGAAACCAGTAACGTACACCCTACCGTTGCCCGTAGTGATAGCGTTGGCCACGTCGGTGTCACCGGCGGGTCCGTTGTACCGCCTGACCCACTTTTTGACACCATTGAAGTTGTATCTGACGGTGGCATAGTCAGTATCCGAGGCAGGACGAACGCTAGAGCCAGTAACATAGACAGCTTTGTTGTCAGCCGCGATATCCCAGGCCACGTCGGGCCCTCCCGCTGGCGCGTCGTACCGCCTGACCCACTTCTTGTGGCCACCTGCGCCGTATTTGATGGTGATGTAATCCACGTTCACTGCGGTGCGGTAGCTGTAGCCCGTGACATATACGTTGTTGTTGCCATCGACAGTGATCGCGGTGGATCCGTCATTCCCGTCTGAAAAGCCGTTCCACCGTCTGACCCACTTCCTGACACCAGCAGAGTTGTATTTTACAGTGGCGTAGTCCCAGGAGGTGGCGTCCCCGTTGCTAGGGCCCGTAACATAGACGTTGTCATTGGAGTCAATCGTGATGGCCCTCGCTACGTCACCATTGCTGTCCGGGCCGTTGTAGATCTTGACCCATTGTTGCGACCCGCCTGGGGTGTACTTGATGGTGACAAAGTCGTAGGCCGTCCCCGATCCAGTGCTGAAACCCGTGACATAGACATTGCCGCTGGAATCAATAGCGATGGCCATTGCTGAGTCGTCGGCGTTCGACGTCCCGTTGTACCGCTTGACCCACTTCTGGGTTCCACCTGAGTCGTATTTGATGGTGCAGTAGTCACCATTGCCGCTACCGCCAAAGCTACGACCGGTGACATAGACATTGCCGCTGCCGTCAACAGCAATGGCCTTGGCTCCGTCATACTTGCCCGCCGGCCCGTCGTACCGCCTGACCCACTTCCTGTGGCCGCCCGGGCCGTACTTGATGGTGACGTAATCTTCGCCGGAGCCGCTCCCGGTGCTCCTACCAGTGACATACACGTTCCCATTTGCGTCAAAGGCGAGGGAACTGGCTTCATCAACCTCATTCACCGGCCCGTTGTACCGCTTGACCCAGAGCTGCGTCGTAGCTGCGTAGGCAGCCGGCAGAACCAGGGTCAGCAAGACGACGGAGAAGAGAAGGACCCTTACGGTCTGGCGAAGCCTCTTGGATGAGATCCCACTGTTCACAACTTACCTCCTTACTATTTGACCGCCCGACTGGTCAGCCGCCGGGCAGTATAAGATCCTCAACCACATAGAAGTCTAGCAGCTTCCCGCGAATCTGTCAAGTTGAAGCACATCGCCCATCCAGTCGCCCGTAGGACAGGTTGGCAACCTGCCGCCCGAGACCCACGATTGACACAACCGCCTGGCCACGGATATAATTCCCGTCGCACCTGATACGAGGAAAAGATGAAGGTACACAAGGAAAAGTGCACCGGCTGCGGATACTGCTTGCTCACCTGCCCTGTGGGAGCCATCGAGTCGGACGGCTGGGCCAGTATCCGAGAGGAGAAATGCACCCTGTGCGGCCTGTGCGTCCCCGTCTGCCCCAACGACGCCATCTCCCTTGACGTTCCCCTCAAGGAACCCGAGCGCCAATACGGAACCCAGTACGACGTAGTCATCATCGGGTCGGGCATCGGCGGATTGATGACCGCTGCGGCTCTGGCCAAGGACGGCCGCCGGGTGGTCGTCTTCGAGAAGCTCTCCTTCATCGGCGGCCGCTACACGGAAATAGACCACGCTGGATACGCGGTCACCACCGGGGCGTGGACGTCCATGGGACCCAAATCCCATATCGGCGAGTTCCTTTCGGACTTAGGTGTGGAAGTCGAATATGCAAGCCTCCGAGACGAAGGGTACGACCAGCAGTTCAGCATCCGCTTCCAGGACGGCAGAGAGTTCCCCTCGCTCCAGGCCATGCTGCCCAGGGAGGACTGGCGCGCCTACGTGAGAGCGATCGTGCGCGGCAGGAAGATGGAGCTGGACGAAGCCAGTACGCGCGACTACATCGAAGAGCAGGTAGTGAACGACGACCTGATGGCCGCGGTCAACACCATCGCCGCCACCGCCTCGGCAGTGGGCGCAGACAACTTCCCCGCCAGCGAATACATCGTCGTCTCCAGGGACAGCGCGAAAGCAGGGTTGGACTTTGCCTGCACTGTCGGCGGAGTGCGGACTCTCATCGAAGCTCTGGCCGAGATGATCGTCGCCCACGGAGGGCAGATCTCCACACGAACGGAGGTCAGCCGCGTCCTGCTCGAGCGTGGATCGGCCACGGGCATCGAGCTCAGAAACGGCGATCAGGTAAAAGCAGACACGGTGATCCACAACGGAGGGATCGGCAGATTCGTCCAGCTCGTAGGCCCGGAGAATCTCCCAGCGGACTATCTAGCCCGGGTGGAGAAGCTGGTGCCGGCGGAGTGCGCAGCGATCATCCTGGGCACGACGGAGCCTCTATTCACGGAGGCCCCCATCCTCATGACCCCAGGCACCGACCGGGTGGCGGGCGTCTTCGAGTCCACCCTCCTCGATCCTAGTATCGCCCCACGAGGAAAACACATGGTTGACGTCTTTCTCCCCCTCTACTCCGAGGACAGGGCCCGCGAACTCGAACTGGCCATGGGCGACTTGCGAGCGCTATTCCCCAACCTGGATGACATCCTGGACATGGTGGTGCCCATGTTCTTCACCGGTGCCTGGCCCGGCAGCGAGAGCCGCCAGACCTTCGGACAGGTGGGACACCAGCGCCTGGATCCCAGGAGCCCCATTCCCGATCTCTACCTGGTAGGGATGGACGTGATAGGCAGCGGCGCAGCGGGGGATCTGATCCCCGTCGGGGTTCGACGACTGCTCGAGTACTTCCAGTGTGACGCACTAGGGTAGCTCCCGTTGGGATTCACCCTTCGATACGGCCTGCGGCCTACCCAGGGTGAATCCATCAGTTCGCGCGAAGACTAGAGATTCCAGAATACCGTGACAGACCGTATCACGCAGGAGACCGAAATGAGTCAAGAAAAGGCGATGTCGCAGGATCGACCTCGCGGCTTCTACTTCGAGGAGTTCGAGGAAGGGGTGGAGCTGGTGACGCCGGCGCGCACGATAACCGAGACGGACATTCAGCTCTTTGCCGGACTGACCGGAGACTACAACCAACTGCATACCGACGTCGAGTTCTGCAAGGACACCATCTTCGGCCAGCGCGTTGCCCATGGCCTGCTCGGGCTGTCTATTGCCTCCGGACTGGCCACCCGCCTCGGCTTCATCGAGGGCACCGCCGTGGCCATGAGGGAGCTGACTTGGAAGTTCACAGGCGCCATCTTCATCGGGGATACGATACACCTCCAGCTCAAGGTGGCGCACAAGAAAGCCATGCCTCGCCTGGGCATGGGCATGATCACCTTCGACATCGCCGTCGTGAACCAGAAAGGCGAGACCGTCCAGAAAGGGCAATGGAAGGTCCTGGTCCAGAGCAAGAACGCCAAGACCAGTCCCCTGCTGCGACAAGACTAGCCCAAACTAGAGCCCGCGGGAGGCCCTTCGACCAGCACGGGACGATGCCCGGGGTGAATTCAACAGCTCGCGCGAAGACTGGAGATTCCAGGATACCGTGACAGTTGGTATCACGCAGGAGAGCGAAATGAGTCAGCAATCAGCGATGTCGCAGGATCGACCTCGCGGCTTCTACTTCGAGGAGTTCGAGGAAGGCGTGGAGCTGGTGACGCCGGCGCGCACCATAACGGAGACGGACATTCAGCTCTTTGCCGGACTGACCGGAGACTACAACCAACTGCATACCGACGTCGAGTTCTGCAAGGACACCATCTTCGGCCAACGAGTCGCCCACGGCCTCCTGGGGCTGTCTATTGCCTCCGGACTGGCCACCCGTCTCGGCTTCATCGAGGGTACCGCCGTGGCCATGAGGGAGCTGACCTGGAAGTTCACAGGGGGCATCTTCATCGGCGATACCATACATCTCACAATCAAAGTAGCCCACAAGAAAGCCATGCCCCGCCTGGGCATGGGCATGATCACCTTCGACATCGCCGTCGTGAACCAGAAAGGCGAGACCGTCCAGAAAGGGCAATGGAAGGCCCTGATCCAGAGCGAGGACGCCAAGACCAGTCCCCTGCTGAGGCAAGACTAGCCCGAATCAGTGCCCGGCGATTACCGAGGCGCCCATGCTTAGCCGAGTCACGAACACGGCGAGAGAAGGTTACCAGGAACACAGCGATTTCGTCCTCCTGGCCATCCTCTTCGCCAGCTTCCGCCTCTTGACCCTGTTGCTCTTCGAGCCCGGCGGTTACATCCTCGACTGGTCAGGCTACTATGTACCGGGCGCAAACTTCGTTCAGTTGTCGGACTGGGGGTTCTACCCTGTCGTCCACTACTGGATGGAGTATCCTCCCCTCTTTCCCTGGCTGTCGGTCATCGTCTACCGCCTGAGCATGCTCGTGCCGCCATGGAGAGATCCGAACCTCTGGTACAACCTGCTCCTGGGCAGCACTCTTCTCATCTTCGAGATAGGCAACTTCGTTCTCATCTACGCCATAGCTCTGAAACTCAGAGGGCGTGAAGCGGCCGTGCGGTGCGCCTGGCTGTATGCCGGCTTGTTCTTCCCTCTCATGACCCTCCTATTCTGGTTCGAGAGCTTCCCCCTGTTCTTCCTGTTGCTGGGCGTCTACATGATCATCACGGGAAGGCCCCTCTGGGCTGGAATAGCCGCCGGCGTCGGCTTCATGATCAAGCTGGTGCCCGCTTTCGTGGCCCCCGTCGCGCTGAGAGTCTTCCCCAAGATGTCGCAGAAGGCCATCTACGTTCTGGCGGCTGTCTTGGTGGCCCTGCTGATCGGCCTTCCTTTCATTTTCACCAACGCCACCTTCTTCCTGACACCTTTCCTCTATCAGGGGAGCGCCGGCCCCTGGGAGACGGTCTGGGCACTTCTCGATGGATACTACTCTGGGGGCGAGACCACAGCTCTGGAGCTACGCTTCGACCCTGCGGACATCGTGGTCTCTTTCCATGAGTCCAGCTTTCCCTATGGTCTGGTAGTGATAGCCTTCGTCGCCATCTACCTGCTGCTGTACACCAGGCGGATAGATTGGCAGGACAGCCTGAAGGCGGTGGCCTTCTGTGGCCTCTCCATAGACCTGTTTCTCATCTTCTCCAAAGGATACAGTCCCCAGTGGATCGTCAACCTGCTGCCATTCATCGTCCTGTTGATGCCGAACCTGCGAGGGGTGACCTACTCCGTTCTGCTGATGGCGGCCAACGTGCTGGAGTTCCCCATCGGCACCATGCTCATAGGCGACCACCCCTGGGTCTTCATCGTCGCCGTGCTCTTCCGTACCCTGCTCCTGGTCCTCCTCTCAGTGGAGTTTGGTCTGATTCTCTTCCCATCTCCGAAGGTGAAGCGCATCCTGCGCGTGGCGCTCACCTCGGTCGTGATACTGACGGCACTCGGAAGTCTCCCTCTCGGCGCGTTGGCCATGAGAGACTATGCCGCCGAGAGATACGCCGAGAACGCCTACCGCGAGACCATACAGTTCCTGAAGAAGGAACCTCCAGCGGGGGTGATCCTCACCGATCAGGCCCTCTACCAGCAGCTCTACAGCTTCCTGGTCGTGGGAAAAGGGTTGTACCTGCTGGAGGCCGACGGAGGGTTGGAAAGCAGGATGACCGATGTGGCTGCCCGGCACGATTCGATCTACGTGATCTACACGGATTCAGAGGATGACCAGCACTCCAACCCGGCGGTTGAGGACTGGTTGAGCCAGCACGCCTTCCCCGTGGGCGTCGAGTGGTTCGACAACGCCCGGGTGACGAGGTATTCAACGGCGACGTCGCCGCCCAAGATGCACACCGTCGAAGCGAACTTCGGAGGCCAGATCCAGTTGGAAGGATGTGCCTTCGATGAGGGCCCGCTCCGACCGACAGACGTGGTCCAGGTGAGCCTGCTTTGGCGATCCCTGGAGCCGCCCGATGTGGACTACACAGTCTTCGTGCACCTCGTCGACGAGGAAGAGCGGGTCTGGGCGCAGCACGATGGCCAGCCCGTGGGCGGTTCGCGCCCCACATCCTTCTGGCAGTCCGGGGAGGAGTTCGCAGACAACCACGGCCTGGCCCTTCCCTCAGATATTGGTCCCGGCGAGTATCAGATAGCCGTGGGGTTGTACGACGCAGCGACCGGCCAACGCCTCCCCGTCCTGTCCCTGGATGAAGGCCCCGCACAGAACAGGGTCCTCGTCGGACCAGTGCTGATCGTGACTACAGACGGATAGCTGCTCTCCGCTGCACACGCCCTCGGACACCACTCTCATTGCCATTGGCCCTATGCTGTCCCCGAACCGAAGATGACCAGGAAAGTGCCAAAGCTTTCGTAGGACAGGTTGGCAACCTGTCCTACGCTTCGAGAGACGCCTTTCCACGCTTGCGGGGAATCGGCCTTTGACACACCAATAGCGCTATGATATACTAACCCCAAGTCGTGACCATTCCGTGTCTTGAGGGGAGCGTATGAACTGGGTGGACGGGTTGCTGGTACTACTGTTCATCGCCGGCCTGACTGGCGGGTACATCCAGGGTTTCCTGCGGCAACTGATGAGTCTAGGGGCGATCGTGTCTGCGTTGATACTGGCGACGTATCTGCGGATGCCCCTGGCTGACTGGCTGGCCTTCACGTTCGCGGACACCGCACCGCTCACGAGGCAGATTGTAGCCTTCCTTGTACCCGTGCTCCTTATCACCACAGCATTGGAGCTGATCCAGAGGCGAGGTTTTCCCGAGTCCAGGCTCCTTGGCCTGGGGATACTGGATCGGATCGCTGGCATCGCGGTGGCGTTCCCCACGGTCTGCCTTCAGATGAGCGTGGTCGCATTGATTGTCAGGTTCCTTGCCAGGCTGTCCTGGCCCATCGGCAACAGTCTACGGCTGGTTCTCCTGAGCACAATAGAATCTTCCACTCTGTTCTCAGCCTTCTACAACCTGCTGGTGTATCTGGTCACCACCATCGGCGGACTGCTGCCCGAAGCCGGGATCAGGTTCCTCGCTCCGATGTGACCGTCTAGTACTGCGATACAGCATACCCTTCCCCCGTTGGGCACTGCCGGCGGGGGTTGGTTTGTCAAAGAAAATGCGCACCAAGTCCTGGCAGGTTCTCGAATACCCCAAGATCCTCGCTCAACTAGCCGAGCACACCTCCTTCTCACTGGGGCACGAGCTGGCCCTCAGGCTACGCCCCTCCTCCAGAGAGAACGTGGTCGGGCAGCGGCAGCAGGAAACGACCGAGGCCAGACGCCTGTTGGACATCAAGCCGGACCTGTCGCTTGGCGGCGTGATGAACCTCCGGCCCCTGCTGAAAAAGGCTCGGCTACGGGCTGCCTTGACGCCCAGTGAACTCTCTGACGTACGGGCCACACTTGTCAGCGCACGCTCGCTCAGACGTTCCATCGCTCCTTTGGACCAGCAATTCCCTCTTCTCGCAGCCAAGGCCGAGGAGATCGAGGCGTACTCAGAGTTGCCCCAGGAGATAGGTAGAGCGATCAACGAGCGCGCAGAGGTCGTTGATGCGGCCAGCCCTGCTCTGGCCAGAATACGCGCTGAGGTCAAAGTTACCCACGATGAGCTACTAGACAGGCTGGAGAGAATCGTATCCTCCTCTGCGAACAGCCACTTCCTCCAGGAAAAGCTGATCACCGAGCGCCACGGACGCTACGTCATCCCTCTCAAGGCGGATTTCAAGGGCCGAATTCCCGGCATCGTCCACGACCAGTCCGCTAGCGGCGCCACTCTGTTCGTCGAACCCCTGGCTACCCTGGAGCTCAACAACCGTTGGCGGCAACTGCAACTGGAGGAAGAGAGAGAGGTGGAGCGCGTGTTGAAACAACTCACCGCGCGCGTCGCCCAAGAGGAGGAATCCATCGCCAGGACTCTGAGAGCTCTGGCCGCACTGGACCTGGCCTTCGCCAAGGCCAAGTACAGCATGAGTATCCACGGTGTCCAGCCTGAACTGGTCCCTTTTCGCGCCAGAAGAAGGAAGAAGGGCGAGCCATCCGACAGGGATTTCGATCATCCCGGGTCCACCATACGGTTGATTCAAGCCCGCCATCCTCTCCTGTCACCCGCCGAGGTCATGCCCATTGACGTCCAAATCACCAACGACTTCTTCATCGTGGTGATCACCGGTCCCAACACGGGAGGCAAAACGGTGAGCTTGAAAACCGTGGGCTTGCTGGCCCTCATGGCCCAGGCCGGGTTGCAGATCCCGGCCCTGGAGGGCTCCGCCCTTTCCGTATTCAGGGGGATTCACGCGGACATCGGTGAGGAACAGAGCATCGAGCAGAGTCTTTCCACCTTTTCCTCTCACATGACCAGAATCGTGGACATCCTGGGACGAGCATACTGGAAGTCCCTCGTCCTTCTGGATGAGCTGGGGGCCGGGACGGATCCAGTGGAGGGTTCAGCCCTGGCGAGAGCGATTCTCTCCCATCTTCACCAGCGCCGGATCACCACCATGGTGGCCACCCATTACTCCGATCTGAAGGTCTACGCCCATGCCACCCCCGGTGTAGAGAACGCCTCGGTGGAATTCGATATGCAGACCCTGGCGCCCACCTACAAGTTGAGCATCGGCCTGCCCGGTCAGAGCAAGGCGTTGGCCATCGCTGCCCGCCTTGGTCTCTCCAAGAAGATCGTCGGCCAGGCAGCGAGAT
>JAUWLF010000121.1 GCA_030613785.1 Chloroflexota bacterium
CGGAGGACCTCTGGGGCCAGGCTGGAGCCCCCCATTCCCAGGAGTAGGGCATGGGTGTGCCCATCGGCGCGCACGGCGTCGGCAAAGGTAGCCAGCCGGGGGCCGTTGTCGCTCATCACATCGGCGGTGCGCAGCCAGCCCAGCCTATCGGTGCTCTCCTTGGGGCTCGGCTTCCAGACGGTACGGTCGGGGGCCCAGATCCGCGTGATGCTCCGGTTCTCAGCCATCTCGTGCAGAGCGGCGTCGACCGTCGGTTGGTATGCCCCCAAGGCTGCAGATTGGTGCCGCCAGCCAGCCCGCAGCCGTTCACACTTCTCCTTGATGCTAGCCATCAGGGCGTCGAAGGATCTGGCGAAAGCGTCCACGCCGTCGTCGAGCAGCCGTCGCGTGATGGCGTCCAGATCCACGCCAAGGTCGGACAGTTGCTCGAGCTGATCGCGGGCCTGCTGCAGGCTGGTGTCCAAGGTGGGGGCGGGGCGCCCGTGGTCGAGAAAGGCTTGAAGGGTGGCAGGGGGCAGCGTGTTGACGGTGTGCGGCCCGATGAGGCCGTCCACGTACAGGGTGTCTGCATAGAGAAGGTTCTTTGTGCTCGTACTGGCCCATAGAGGACGCTGGACGCGGGCGCCCAGTGAAGAAAGGCGTTCCCACCTGGGGCCACTGAAAGTGTCTTGGAACAGGGCATAGACGACTTTGGCGTTGGCCACAGCGATCTTGCCCTGGAGCTCGGTCTCGCCAATGTCCTCCAAAGCGCGGTCTACGGCCGTGTCCACGCGACTGACGAAGAAGGAAGCCACCGACGCGACACAGGTCACATCTCTGCCGGACTCAGCCAGCTTCTCCAGGCCAGCGATGTAGGCGTTGGAGACCGCCTCATACTGGGCCAGGGAGAACATCAAAGTCACGTTGACGTTGATGCCGTCGCCGATCAGAGTCTCGATGGCCGGGATGCCCGCCGGCGTGGCCGGGACCTTGATCATCACGTTGGGTCGGTTCAGCGCAGCGAAGAGGTATTGAGCCTCAGCGATGGTGCCCTCTGTATTGTGGGCCAACTTGGGGCTGGCCTCCAGGCTGACGTAGCCGTCGGCACCCTCTGTGCGTTCGTAGACTGGGTGCAGTACGTCGGTAGCTTGCTGGATATCCTCCAGCACCAGTGCCTCGTAGATCTCCTCTGCGTTCTTGCCGGCATCCACCAGGCGGTGCAGGGCATCGTCGTAGTCGGTGCTCCCAGCAATGGCCTTCTCGAAGATCGTCGGGTTGGAGGTGACGCCGGTCACTCCCTGGTCAATCAAGGCCTGTAGCTCCCCGGAGGCGATGAAGGAACGGCGGATGTAGTCGAGCCACACAGCCTGGCCTAGATCAGCAAGTTCACGCAGTTCTGTCACTTTCGACTCTCCTCCAGTGAGGCGCTATGACCGACGCTATGGGCGCTCCTTTGGTCCCTTGGCGGCGCGTTTCGTGGCTACTGCCCAGCCCAAGCGCAGGGCGCTGTTCATGAGACCGATGTGGCTGAAAGCCTGGGGATAGTTCCCCAGCAGATCGCCCGATGTGGGGTCGATCTCCTCGGCGAGGAGTCCCAGAGGACTTGCGTGCTCCAGGATGCCTAGCAGGAGCTCCTCGGCCTTGTCGAGCTGTCCCGCCAGAACCAAAGCATCCACCAGCCAGAAAGTGCAGAGGACGAAGGTCCCTTCCTGGCCTGGAAGTCCGTCGTCTCCTACGTACCGATAGACCAGCCCGTTGTCCGTCAGGTGGTTGAGAGTGGCATCAATGGTGCCCTGGACCCTGGGATCATCGGGTGGAAGGAACCCCATGACCGGGATCAGTAGGCTCGTCGCATCCAGTACATCTGAGTCAAAGGACTGCACGAAGCTGTTCAGCCGCTGGTTGAATCCCCGTTTCAGGATGGCCTGCCGAATCGCTTTGCGCGTCTCCTTCCACTGCCGTAATGGCGCATCGAATCCTTGCTTCTCGGCCATTTTGATGCTCCGGTCCAGCGCCACCCAACACATGAGCTTGGAGTAGGTGAAGTGCCTCGGGCCTCCCCGCACTTCCCAAATGCCCGAGTCTTCCGTGCTCCATGCGCGGCTTGCAGAGTTGGCTATTCTGCGGATGAACTGCCAGTCAGACTGGGAGGTATCCTCGCCGTAGCGGCGGGTTTCGTAGAAGGCATTGACCAACTCTCCGTAGACGTCGAGCTGCACTTGCTGGGCCGCCGCATTGCCAACCCTTACGGGAGCCGAGTTGCGGTAGCCGGACAGGTGATGGAGTTCACGCTCCTCCAGGTCTTGCCCTCCGTGTAGGCCATACATGACCTGGATGTGGAGGTGATCCTCATGCTCTCCAAACTGGCGACATAGACCCCTTAGCCACTGGAAGTATTGGAGGGCCTCTTCCACATGGCCCAGGCTATGCAGACTCTGGACGGTGAAAGATGCGTCGCGAATCCAGGCGAATCGGTAGTCCCAGTTGCGGACGCCTCCGATCACCTCTGGCAGCGAGGTGGTGGGCGCCGCGGCAATGGCGCCCGTCTCAGGGTGCGTGAGCAGTTTCAATACCAGCCCCGAGCGGACGACATGGTCGTGCCATGGGCCGCGGAAAACGCAGCGGTCTCTCTGGCAGTCATGCGCCCAGTCCGACCAGAAGCGCGTCGTCCTGTCGAGGATGCTTTCGCATTCCTGCGGAGGTATGGGCTGAGTATCTCCGTATCGGAGGACTAACCATTTCGTTTCGCCTTCATCGATCACGAAAGTCCCCAGAGCATCGCCCTCATGCATTTGGAACGGTAAGTCCGACTGGAGGTATAGAACATGATCTTGCCACCGTGCGACCACGCCCCCGGTTGCTGGCTCGATGGCGGGCACGACGCGGGCGTAGTCGAAGCGGGGCTTGAACTCCACCTCCAGTTCAACGTGGCCCTGCTGACAGGTCAACTTCCTCAGGATCGTACGATGAGAGGTATCGGTGTGGTCTTTCACCGGCATGAAATCCGTCAAGGTGAGCGCACCAGATTGGGTCTCGAAAGTCGTCTGAAGGATATTGGTGTTTTCAATGTAGGTCTGCGTGGCATGGTATTGGTCACGGGGCCGGAGATGGAAATGACCCCCTCTGTTAATGTCCAGCAGGGCCGCAAAGACACTGGGGGATTCCAGATGGGGGAAGCAGCACCAATCGAGGGAACCGTCCCGTCCGACGAGAGCACAGGTCTCCAGGTTGCCAATCAGCCCGTACTCCTCGAGCCTCTTGTAGTCTTGTGCCATCTCGCTTGCCGCCTGTACCTCGATTATCGCCTCAGTAGCGCCTCGGCCTGGGCCACTACGTTGTGGGCGGTGATTCCAAACCGCTCGGACAGGATCTCAGCCGGGGCGCTGGCGCCAAAGCTACGCATGCCGACTACGGCTCCGTCCAACCCCACATAGTGCTCCCAGCCCAGTGTCATGCCCGCCTCGACAGCCACGCGCTCTCTTACGGCAGACGGCAAAACACTCTCCCTATAGTCCATAGGTTGCTGATCGAATAGCTCCCAACTAGGCATGGACACCACCCGTACCTTGACGCCTTCAGTCGCCAGGTCCTTGCCCGCTTCGAGAGCGATGTGTACCTCAGAGCCGGTGCCGATGAGGATCACTTCTGGCGAGTCGGCCGTGGAGTCCCACAGGACGTAGGCGCCCTGTTGGACGCCCTCCGCCGGTGGCAGAGCTGTGCGATCCAGGACCGGCAGCTTCTGTCGCGTGAAGACCAGAGCGGTGGGCCCATCGGTATTGAGTAAGGCTGCCCGCCAGGCCTCCACGGTCTCCGTCGCGTCCGCGGGCCGGATGACGGTCATATTGGGTATAGCACGCAGGTTCATCAATTGTTCGATGGGCTGGTGGGTGGGCCCGTCTTCGCCCAGACCAATGCTGTCGTGTGTGAAGATGTAGATCACCCGAATTCCCATCAGCGCGGCCAGACGCATGGGCGGGCGCATGTAATCGGAGAAGATGAGAAACGTCGCCGTGTAAGGGATAACTCCGCCGTGGAGAGCCATGCCGCTGGCGATGGCGCCCATGGCATGCTCCCGAACGCCGAAGTGCATATTGTGGCCGCAGTACTCCTGCCAGCCGAAATCGCCGTACCCGAAGATTATCGTTTTGGTGCTGGGAGCCAAATCCGCGGACCCACCGGTGAGGGCATGGATGCGCTGGGCAAGGGTGTTGAGCGCCTGGCCGGAGGCAGCACGAGTGGCAATAGGCTGACTCCCGTCCGAGAACAGGTTGCACAGGCCGTGGTCCCAACCGTTGGGGAGGTCTCCGCGGAGTTGAAGATCGAGTTTCGCCGCCAGGTCGGGATGGGCGCGACCGTAGGCCTCCATCCGCTGTTGCCAGTCCTCCTCTGCTGCCTGGCCTCGCTCGATCGCCTTGCGCATGTGGGCGTACACCTCGTCGGGCACATAGAAGGCCGGCTCCTGCGGCCAGTTCAGGGTGTTTTTGGCCGCCCGCACGTTCTCCTCGCCCAACGGTTCGCCGTGGACCTTGGCCGTCGCCTGGGCCGGGCTGCCGTAGCCGATGACGGTCTTGCAGATGATGAGCGACGGCCGCCCGGTCTCAGCCTGGGCGCTGCGGACCGCTGTGTCGATCGCCTCTGGGCCCTGGCCGTCAATGGGCCCCAGGACCTGCCAGCCGTAAGCTCGAAACCGACGGGCCACGTTCTCGCTGAAGACGGTGTCTGTGGGGCCCTCGATCTGGATATCGTTGTCGTCGTAGAGGTAGATCAGTTTGCCCAGCCGCAGTGTGCCTGCCAAACTAGCTGCCTCACTGGTCACTCCCTCTTGCATGTCGCCATCGGAGACGATGGCATAGGTATAATGGTTGATGACTTCGTGCCCAGGACGGTTATAGTGGTCGGCCAGCAAGCGCTCGGCGATGGCCATGCCCACTCCGCTAGCGAATCCCTGCCCCAGAGGTCCGGTCGTCATCTCCACGCCAGGCGTAAGGCCGTACTCGGGATGGCCTGGAGTCTTGCTGCCCCACTGGCGGAAGTTCCGTAGTTCCTCCAGTGACAGATCGTAGCCGGTGAGGTGCAGCAGGGCGTAGAGCAGCATGGACGCATGTCCGGGCGACAGAATGAAGCGGTCGCGATCAGGCCAGGCCGGATGGCGGGGGTTGTGCCTGAGAGCGCGATCCCACAGTGTGTAGGCCATGACCGCAGCGCCCATGGGGGTGCCAGGATGGCCCGATTTGGCTCGCTGCACCGCATCCACGGCCAGGAAGCGGATGGTATTGATGCACTGCTGGTCTAGATTCATTTGGTCCCTTATCTCATCTTTCGTCTGGAAACCCTAGCGGTCCGGTGGAGTTCGCGTAGAGCTGCCATCCCTCTGTGTGGAAACGAGACGTATGCAGCAGTCTCTCTTGAAAGGTGACTCGAAAGACAGTCCAAGCGGGTAGAAGACCTGGGGCGGGATGCCAATGTCGGCCAGGTAGAGATGGCCAGAAGCACCTTCGAGACCGGTTTTTGGCAGGGCGAGGGTCACTGTCCTGTGCGGCCTGACCACCAAGCCCGGAGCCTCGCCTGTTGTGGCGTTCAGGCCCGACGGGACGTCGAGGGAGAGGATCAGCTTTCCGTGCTGGTTACAGAGATCGATCAGCTTGGCGGTCTCTCCCCGGGGTGCGCCCCGCAGGCCATAGCCGATGAGTGCGTCCACCACTAGCTTCGACCCCCGGAGGAACTCGCTGGCCTGGGAAAGGTCGCTGGGCTGCACGCCCGCAGCCCTGAGGATCCGCAGTTGGTTAGTTGCAGCGTCGTTCAAGGTGGACTCATCGCCGTCGAGAAGGATCAGGACCTTGAAACCTCGATTGTGGAGGTGCCGCGCACAGCACAGGCCTCCGCCGCCGTTGCCGCCCGACCCTGCAAGGACAGTCACGTCGCCAGTGACCCCGTCGAGGAGGCTGAGGACGCTCTGGGCCACGTTCCGTCCGGCATTCTCCATCATCTGGAGCATCCCCAGGCCGAACTCCTCCATCGCGATGCGATCTGCCTCGCGCATCTCCTCGGCAGTGACGGCTGGGACCCTATCACCTTCTTCCGTTCGGAAAAACAGTCGACGTGCTACATCAACCATGCACTGCCTCCAGGCCATGGGAGGCCGCACCCAGGAGCGCCGCCTTGGGGTTCAGTATTACTCGGACAGGAATTCGGGCTACCAGATCCGACAGGCGCCCCTTGCGACTGAAGGCCTCCATGAACCGGCCGTTCTCCAGAGCGGGCAGGATGCGAGGTGGGATGCCTCCACCGAGGTAGACGCCGCCCGTGGCTACCACCTTGAGAGCCAGATTGCCTGCCTCCGCTCCCAGGATAGAGACGAAGGCGTCGAGGGTTTCTGCGCACAGTTCGCAGGGTCGGCTTTCGTCGAGGGCAGCGTCGACCATGATCGGCGTGGGATCGTCTGCCGCCCCCAGTTGCTCGGCCAACCAAGGCGGCTCCTCTGCGTGGCCGTTGTCTTTGAGGTACGCGTAGATGTACGGCAGCCCCCGCCCAGAGCAGACCCGCTCGTAACTGACGTGCTCGAACCGGTCAAGAAGGTATCGGAGCAACCCTATCTCTAGTGGGGTTGTAGGAGCGAAATCGGTATGGCCACCCTCGGAGGCGTGGGTCCGGTAGCGGGAGCCGTCCCAGGTGAGGAATGCCTCCCCCAGACCGGTGCCCGGGGCCAGTACGGCTATGGGCCCGCCTGGATCGGGAACACCGGCGTTCAGGGTGTGGAGGTCATCATCCTCCAGTACAGGTACTGCGTGGGCGATAGCATTCAAGTCGTTTAGCAAGCGGACCGAGGATAGGTTGAGTTCCTCCGCCAGTTGCGTCTCTTCCATTACCCAAGGGAGATTTGTGATCTCAGCCCGGCCGCCGACCACAGGACCGGCAACGCCAAAGCTGGCCCGATGCGGGGAAACATCCACCTGAGCCAAGAACTCACGCACAAGGGCCTCCATGCTGGGATAGTCAGCGCTGGGGAAGGTCCCTTCCGCTAGTGGCTCCCGGAGGCCCGCCTGGGAGGAGAAGAGGGCCAGATTCGTCTTGGTGCCGCCGATGTCACCGGCAAGCAAGATGATCTCTTCCAATCGTCAGTCTCCGTGACTGAGTATTCCTGCACATCGTTGAGTCGCCCCTTGCCCAGGCGAAGGCAGTCTGCTCAGACGGTGAGGCTCGCCAGGCCCTTCCGCCAGATCGCAATTATCGGTGTGGCTCGCCATAGACCTCGATCTCCACGGCGCCAGTGTTTCCGGTGTTCGTTGCCACGGCGTCGAAGCGCAAGGTGTGGGCCGTGAAGTCCACAGGGAAGTAGTAGATCTGGGTAGCGTCGGACAGATCGAAAGGCCCGTGAGTCTCCCCCTCGTCGGTTGTCACGGTGAAGCTGAAGATCTGCGCCGTGTCGTTGGCCATGGTGCGGGTCCAGAAACCGATAGTGTCGACGTCGTAGGTCTGGGCCAGCTCGATCTCGATCCACGCGTCATCGCCATCTCCGTTGGATGACCACTCCGTGCTGGGCTCGCCGTCTATGGCTTTGTTGGCACCGAAAGAACTGTCGTTGTCGCCACCTCCGAAGTTGCTGGAGACGGCTATCACTCTCGCGCCAGCCGCTAAGGAGGCGACGTTCTCCCCTTCGGGTAGGGCCGCGGGTGGGGGCGGCTCGCTAGGTGCGGTGGTGAAGGTGAGATCCTCTGACTGGTAGACGTGGGCCTGTTCATCGGTCAGGGTCAGGCGGTAATGGTAGGTGATGTTTGGCGTCAACCCAGGGAGGGTGACGGCGTGGTCTTGTGTCGCGCCACCCATCATGGGCATGGTAGCCAGATCGCCATAGGTAATATCGGTGCCGTACGCCACGCTGCACATTACGGGCACGCCTGTAGTGAATTGAATCACCACTGAAGTGCCAATGTTGTCGATCACGCTTGGGACGTCGTAACCACCCGGCATCTCTTGCAGCGAGAGAATGGCGGCCTGATCCGCCACCTGATCTCCGCAAGCGACTAGGACGAGGGCCAGCATGAGAACGATCCAGTCTTTGCCCTTGAACACTATGCCTCCTGATCTAGTTCTTCCACGCAGTGACTGCGGTCCGTGGGCTCACCTTGCGCCACCCACCCGGTATCTGACAAGGCGCCTTCGGGCGAGACTCGATTTGAGATTGGCGGCCCCACGGGAGATGACGGAGAGGGGTGCGGAAGCACAATCGTTGCGTCGGGAAGATGCCCGATTACACCCCTCCCGATGGAGTCAGTACCTTGCAAGCGCGCAGTCTCCGATCCAGTTCAAGCGAAGCCACCACATGGGAGAAGCGTATGGCGCGCCTGCTCTTGAAACCTTGGGAGGGGTGACATCGGGCAGGTCAATCCGTCGGTGTTGCTAGGACTTGCTCTCCAGCATCATCTTGACCTTTTTCTTGGCTTCCTCTTCGGTCATCTCCATGTCATGTTCCGCGGCATGGTCCCTGAAGTTGTGAGCGAGATCATCCTCGTGATCGGCGTGCAGGTCGTTGCCACACACTGGACACGTTACACTCAACTCAGCCATTTTGACACCTCCTAAGGGTTTGGGATATATTTGGTGGATCACACTTGGCTTCGCCGTTTGGTGGACCGATAGGTTATCAAGGCACTGCTTCTTGTTCGTCTCAGCAGAGTAGCGACTATTCGAGTCAGGGGAGACGACATCGCACTTTCAGGAGGATGGGGCGATAGCAATCAGTGCGGCTTTGAGGGCCTCGAACTCCTCTCGACAATTGCCACAACGATCCAGGTGATCCTTCACCAGCGGCAACGCCTGAGCGGCGTTCATGCCGGCCAACTCCAGCTCGACGAAGCGATCCAGTTCCTCGAAGCACTCGCCGCAGCCGATCTCGTCCGGACTGCTAGTAGCAATGCCGCGTACCATCCTCTTGAGAGTGTTCAAATCAAGTTCAGTCGTCATCCTCTTCTACCTCAGACGCGATGTGGCGATCAACTCTTACCCCCACTAAGGACCAAAAGCCTCCAGCACATCTCGGGGCGACAGTCCTTCTCTGGTCAATTGCCTACGAAGCCGCTGGCGCGCATCATGCAGGAGTTTGTAGAGGGCATTACGGTTGGTGCCCATGCGGCGTGCTACCTCCTCAAGAGGCATCCCGTGCAAGTACACGGCTATCATCGCCTGGCGTTGCCTGTCGGTCAACTGCTCCGATATTAGGCGCCGCAACGTCTCCAGCAACGTGCGCTGCATCATCTGTTGTTCGGGGCCCGCCGATGGATCCGCCAGAGTTACGGGGATGAAATCGGTGTCGGAAGAACCGGTTATGCTATCCAGCGACACGTCACGCCAGCGCCGACGGCGGAGTTCAGTCAGGGCTTCACGCACGGCTATCTTTTGAGCCCAGGTGGTGAATGGGCTCTCACCGCGGAAGGAGTCCAGACCGGCGAGGATCTTGAGAATCGCCTCCTGCGCGAAGTCCTCCAGGCTTGCTTCGTCGACGTCGGACCTGCTTGCCAGGGCGTAACCCAGCCCGCGCACCAGAGTCGCGCGGAGATCGGTGAGGGCCTCGTCGCGCCCTGGACCACGCAGGTTGTCCATCCATTGCTCATTGGTGCGTTGTGCTGTGGAGCGCACCCCCTGCTCATCCATGAGAGCACTATAGCATAGAATGCGCCATCAGTCAATCAATCGCAGTTGGTGTGATCAGAGCTAACTGGTTTGGATGCACACGACAGAGTCCACGTGCGCCGGAATGACTGGCCGGTTGATTCCTTTGCGGCTACAATAATAGGGAAGTCAGCGCGGTAGCATCACCCACAGCTCCTCTTTCTGGGGTGGCACGCGCGTCGTTTGGATTGATGACCAGTTTTATCCAGTGGCAGCGAATGGTAGATAGAGTAGCGCGCTTGCGGAAGATTGGCGGTCTGCCGGTACTGCTGGCTGTGTGCCTGCTTCTGTTGGTAGGGCTTCAGCTGCACTGTGTTCCTGGCTCAGCGAGGGAGATCGCGCAGCTGGAACCGACGATCACCGTCGTGATCACTGAAACCTCCCCTGACGCAACTTCATCCGCTATCGGTCGGGAGGGACCGGAACAGGAAAGCGACCAGTCAGTGGTCGCACCTGAGGATCTCAAACCTGAGCCGGGGCCAGGGAATGCCACGGAGGAGCCGGAAGACGGAAGCGCAGAGAGCGAGGCTGCACCGGCCGCGACAAGGCTGGTGATTCCCGCGCTGCGGGTCAATGCCCCTGTGGTCGAGGTGCCGCTCGCCAACGGGACCTGGGATGTCTCCGGGCTGACCTACGAGGTGGCACATCTGGGGGGGACGGCCAATCCAGGGGAAAATGGTAACCTGGCCCTGACCGGCCACATCACTCTGAGAAGAGGTTCGGGGCCTTTCCTGCATCTAGAGGCCTTGCAACCTGGGGATCTGGCTATCGTGTATGCTGAGGACCAAGCCTACATGTACCGCGTAGTGAACAAGAGGCACGTGGGGCCTACCGATGTCTCCGTCACCTTTCCTACATCCGAGCCCATTCTCACTCTGATCACCTGCACCAACTGGGACGCTGAGAACCGGACCTATACGGAACGTGTAGCCGTGATCGCTGAACTCATCGAGCCGGGGATGCCCTGACTTGGGCGCGTGACTGCAACCGCCCCCCGTGTCTCGACTGGTGGCTCACCCCATGCACCAGCCGCGGGTCGACGCTTTGGATTGGGGGCCACGCTCCATCCCCTTTGCGCAATAGCGCCACACGTACCGGCTGCTTGGTCACGACATGGCCGACCGGCTGGATTGAGCTTAGTCTCTTCTAGTGCCCGAGGCCAAAGGCTCGGCTCGCGCGACCGCAAGCGCCCCCCGTGTCTCGACTGGTCGGTCACCTGATGCACCGCGTGCGGGCCG
>JAUWLF010000145.1 GCA_030613785.1 Chloroflexota bacterium
GCACTGGCCACCAGTTGATTCAGCGGGGCACCTCTCCACCCTCGGGGCAGGTCTCTGAGTCCCAGCTTCTCGGCGGTTACTGATTCAACTTGCGCAGCTTCTGCCAATCTCTGTACCTCCTTCTTGTCTGGCGATGATTCCTCCTGGTCGAGAGATTCTCCGCAGCGTCCTGTATTTGCGGCGGTCCTCTCACGCTCCACATCCGGCCACCCTCAGGCACCTCTCATCGGCCTCGGGGCCGGGCAAGACTTCCTTCCCTCTGTAATAGCGACACAGACCACAGCCTAACCGACCTAGGTGCTCTAGGTCAAGTTGTAGATCGTCTCAAAGGAGTTCAGCAGATCCAGGTGCTGTTCGAGTAGCCTGATCATCAGAAAACGCTCGCGCACAGTCTCCCTTGCCCTCTGCCCCATCCGCTGTCGGAGTTCCTCGTCCCCCACCAGCTCCACGATGCGTTGAGCAGCTTCCTCGACAGAGGACACCAGAAACCCATTCACGCCGTCCTCGATCTGGTATCGGATTCCCCCCACGTCCCCACCAATGACCGGGGTCCCCTTCCACATGGCCTCGGTGACCGTCAGACCGAAACCCTCTCGGATCGACTTCTGGAGGACGACAGCCGATTGGCTCTGGAGCGCGTTTACCAGGGCTGTGTCCTGTCGCGCCAGAATGATGATCCGTTCTTCCCGGCAGTCCAGCAGCGATTGATAGACCTCCTCTCCCTCCGGGTCGTCGGTGGCCACGTTGCCCAGCAACACCAGGGTAGCATCGATCTCCTCTCTGGCCAGTTTGAAGGCTTCGATCACGCCCTCCGGATCCTTCCAACGGTCGAAACGGGAGATCTGCGTCACGATCGGCAGATCGGTCGGGATACCGTAGTAGTCCAGGCGCTGCTGTCTTTCAGCCTCTGTGAGTTCCCTGTTCTTGATGGAAAAGGGGTCAATGGCCGGCATGAAGAACACCTGCGGGGTCTCTGTCTTCCGTGCGTACTCCTGCAAAGTGAGAATCACCGCATCGTAGCTTTCGACGAAGGGAAGCAGATACTCCCAAAGCTCTCCATTGGGATTGGTGAGGTCCAAGTGGCAACGCCATATCCAAGGCCCCCTCTTCTGGTAGTGATTGATCATGGGCAGAGGCTGTGGATCGTGGATGATGACCCTGTCGTGATCCAGGTGGTTCCTCACGGCGTTCTCGTATACCACGCCCTCGTAGATCTCGCGCTTCAGCTCGCTGAGATTGATCTCGGCCCCCTGGAGAGCGTTGTGGATCTTCTTCGTCACGCTGAAGAAGTCAGGGGACCCTTGAATCAGTCGCCACCCCGTCTTGATGTCTAGGCTATTCATCAACAGTGTCAACGACGACAGCAACTCGGCCACGCCGCCACCGTAGTAGGTGGAATTGACGTGAACAACGCGAAGATCCTGAAGCTGTTTGGCTTTCTCCTTGACGCGCGCAACTGTCTCGGCGCCCACGAACTGCTCGTAATCCTCGACTTGGACGATTCCTCCACGGCCTGCCATCCTGTTCTGCCTCCGTTCATGCATCAAATCCGGTCCGGTTTCCGACATCCCTCAGCGCCCGCCCGTCTGACCCTCAAAGCCTGGCGGAGCACCCCACTCGGGGCAATTGGCCAAGGCACACAGAAAAACTCGGCGCAACCTTCCTCTGGTGGGACCATGGGGCAGGGCAGCCGAGTCAACAACGCACTCGAAGCTCAAATCCAGTTCACTATCCGAAGATGGGTCAGCAACACGCGTTACTTCCTCCCAACCCAGAATGCTACGTTAGTCGGACTTTTGCTCCCGGGCCGAGATCCTTCGCTCGAGGGCTGCCTCTATTTGCTCCATGGCTTCATCCTGCCCGATGTCGTCCGAGGCGGCCAGCTCCTCCGCCAGTTGGTCTTTGGCTCTCTGAAGCAGACGCCGATCCCCTGTGGTGGGCCGTCCCTGTTTCTCCACCCAAGTCAAGTCACGGACCACCCCGCCGACCTCTGCAAAGCTGCCTTCTCTCAGCCTGTCATTGATACTACCTCTTCTCAGCCGGTAGTCCTCCGGCAGCTTTCTGGGGCGTCCGGCGAATACTTTCGACAGTGTACCACGACTGCGCTTGGAAATGGGCTTCCGCAATCCAAGTTCTTTCGCCTTCTCCACTGGTGTGACCAGACGTCCCTTCCCGTGCGCCAGTTCTATGACGTAGAACTCCACGATCATCCCATCGTCTGCGCGTTCCTCGAAGGAGACCAACGTCCCAGCCCCGTACACGGGGTGCAAGATCTTATCGCCAATCTTGAATCTCCGCATCCTACTTGGCCTTTCTAGCCGGCGGCTTCTGCACAAGCCAGGCTCCAGTAACAAGACGACTTCCTAGCGACCATTGCAACCAATCTCTAACTACCCTCCATTCGTCGTTAAACGTCTGGGCAGCTCCCCTTGCGGCTCGGATGCCTTCAATGCCGTCATCGCAACCGAGCGTGAATCCTTGTGACGACTGGAACTGACGCCCAACACCCTGCGGTAACAGAAGGCTCGGCATCCCTTCTACCGTTCAGACGGTCCAGCTAGGCTAGCCGAGTCCGCAATCCGCTCCAGCATCGAGCGCGAGTACACTACGACCATAATATGGAGTCTGTAGCTGTTGTTCCCTCTCGGACTATCAGAGGTTGAGGGAACTGCTCTCAGCTACCTCCGTCAAGTCCTTCTGCTTGGGCAGGACGTACTTGATCGCGGTCTCCAGCCTCTTGTGGCCCATGAGCATGGCCACCAAGGACAGGTCGCCAGTGTCTCGCAGCAGGCGTTCGCCGCACGTCTGTCGTAACGTATATGTGGACACTCTCCCCAAGCCTGCTTCCCGTGCGTAGCTGTTCACCAACCGCTGCACGGAGCGGGCAGATAGCGGGTCTCCATTCCTGCTTAGAAACAGAGGATCACGCCTTGAACTCGGGCGTTCCCCCAGGTACGTACTTATCGCTCTCTGAACCGACTTGCTGAGAGGGATCTCCCGACCATGAGATGTCCCTTGCCCCCGCACCTTCAAGACAGCCTTGTCCTCCGATAGCGCAACGTCGGCCACCCTGAGTCTGGCCAGTTCTCCCACACGGATCCCTGTCTGGAGCAAGAGCTGTACGATGGCATAGTCTCGCTTGGCGAGACCAGACGCCCCTCTCCGAACGGCATCGAGCAGACGTCCTACCTCCGACCGTGTGAGCCCTCTGGGCCCCTTCGACCTGGGCTGGGGCAACAACTTGATGCCCAGAGAAGGATCCTCCTTCAGCAGGGCCGAGTCCGAAGCGTATCTATAGAACTTGCGGATGGATTGCAGACGCCGGTTGACCGTGGCTGGAGGATGAGCTTTCTCGGTCGCAAGTTCCAGACAATAACTCCGAATGTCTTCCTCCGTGACCGTCAGCGGAGGTTTGGCGTGCGTGTGTGCTAACCACGAAGCGAAATGTCTGATGTCTCCGAGATAGTTCTTGACGGTCCCTTCCGACAAGCCCGATTCCACCAGGCACGTTCCGTATTGGGGCAGTGTGTCTTGAGATTCCGATTCGCTCACACCAGGCTGACTCCACGGTGCCGCCTCTCCCTCCCTGGCGGGGCCGTCACGGCGCATAATAGAACCTTATGCGTAGCAATTGTACTCGACTCTCGGAGAATTGTCAAAATCGTGCCTCTCCGGGACTACCCTTGGGGCGGGTCTGCCGTGCGAGTAGTGGCTAGTGAGCGAGCTTGGTGGAGTCACCTGCCACTTAGCTGGAGTTGAAACCAACCGCAGTTCGCCTCCGCTGAGGATACTGAGCTTGATGAGGATGTCTAACGGCGAATCCTCAGTTGCAGGTGTAGTTCGTCGAGGTCGCTCTCAAGGACGCAGGCGCACCGTTTCCTGCTCCATAACCATGTCTGGGTGGCCGGGGTGGCCAGCACTAGCAGGATGCCGACGACAAGGCCTGCGCGCAGCACACCAGGGCGTCTCATCTGGCACTTGCCTTAGATCAGGACACCGGCCTCTCAACCCGCATCGGCCTGAATTGTGTGCTGCCAGACAGGGGCTCCTGGGCCCATCGCCTCCCCTTGACCCGCGCGGCATGCTATCATGCCCGAAGAAAGAGTGGATTGATCATCGGAATCGGTGCGGACCGATCTTGGGGAAGTGCGCCAGTGGTGGACTCACCAGTCCTTTCCGAGGTATGTAGGCTCTTGCCCGCACGTATTGGGATAGACGGTCAGTGTGTAGCTCATCCCCGAAGAGCCGTCCTCAGATGAATCCCGCTCCTGGAACTGCTTTCCGCATCCGAGCACGGACTGAGCGTGTTGAAGTGAAGAGAATGAATGACTGAGCCTGTAGTCGGCTATGGTGTCACTGCCAGACGACCAGCCGTCGTCGTCATAGATGTGGACCCACAGGTCGATAGTGAAGTTCTTGCTCTCTTTGTCGAAGGGAAGAATGAGCACATCGGGCACATCTTCGTTCAAGATCCAATCCGTGGAACACAGATTCGAAAACGCGTATGTGTTTCCGCATTTGACGGAATTGGTGTTCCTGAGGTAGGCGCACAGTTTGAAAGACTCGTGCCCCCCCATCCTGAGGCTGAGCCAGCCATAGGCTTCGCAGGTAGAACAATCGCCGCAGAGGAAGCCATCACAGGTATAGAGCCAACGGATTGTATCGAACTTGACCTGGACGTATGCTCGGGACTTCGGCAGATCGTAGGCCAGCTCCTGGCTTAAGGGCGACTGCGCCTCTCCGGCATCGGCAGCGACCTGCCACCGAATTCGCCGATCATAGAGAGCAGGCAGTGTCACAGTGGTATCTCGCACGTTAGCACCATAAACAGATTTGTATGGGGTGCCGTTCAGAAAGATCGTGAACCCGGTGAGTTGCTGGGATCCTGTCCAGTCCCAACGAAGCCGGCGGGTGAGAAACCAGTCTTGCCACGTCTTTGGATACCACGATTTTCTGGGCTCTGAGCCCACCTTCTCCTCTCTCAAGTTGAAGGGCGCTGGTATCGTGCTGTCCCGGTACGAGTAGGTGACCCTGGTACCAGTATCCCCGCCCCCGGCTGGCTGGACGGACACGCCGATCTCGTAGGCAGCACCCGGGAGAGGCTGCCTGGTCCCATTCCAGGTCTCGCGGGCGTAGGCGCCGCTGAAGGTGCCGAGCTCGCTAAGCCTCTGTCCCGCCCATCCCCAGCACTCACCGGTCATCTCCAAGGAGTCGTCCGCAGGAATAGGGAGAACGAACTTGCGGCTTGTGGCTGCCCAGGAAGCGATGTTCCCCTGCCCCCCACTGACCTGGACGAACTGCGAATCGTCCGCCGGCATCCGTACTTCGGGCGCGTTCTCAAAGGAGACGTAGCAATAGGCTTTGTTGTAGGCTCCACCCATGGACATGTCCAGTACTTCAACCTGCAAGCGGTCAGGTTCAGCGGTCGGGCAAGATGGATCAACTTCCACCCACACGATGTTGCTGGGCTGCTTGCCAGCCAGGCTAACCGCCTCCACCCAGAAGCTCAAGCCGCCGGTCTGAGGCGCTGGAAACTCCACCCAGGCTGGGCCGCCCCCGGCCGGCTGGAGAGAGGCGATGAGCCGCGGCGATCCGCCCAATGCTGCCATCCAGACGTCGTAACGTATCTCGTTCCAGGCGTTGTCGGTCCAAACGAGGCGCACCATGCAGTCTTGCACACTGCCTTGCAAGCCGGTGGGTGCGGCGGGGGCCTGGAAGTTGGGAAGTACGACTACAGGAAGGAGAGTTCCAACGATGGTAGGCAGCGGGACGGTGCCTGATACGTTGGGCGATGGCTGGATGGGCTGAAGGGGAGGGGAACCCGGCATCGGCACGGCACCGCTGCCAGGCGGCGGGGGCGGCACTGACGGGCCGATGGTGGGAGGTGCCACGTGCTCATCATCTTCCTCTCTTTCGGGCGCAGGCACGGTGAGGGTACTGCCCGGCGCTGGCTGCTGGCCGCCCAGGTCGGGGTTCAACTGCTGCAAGGTCTGGGGGTCGATCTCGAATGAGCCTGCGATGTCTTCCAGAGTTTGGCCCTCCTCCACAGTTATCTCGGTCACAATATCACCGGGCTGAAGGGCCTCGCCGACGATGGCCAGCGGCATGCTCTGGCCGATGATACCCGCCGCGTTGATGGCCCGCACGTAGAGCAGGTTGGAGCCCTCGGCCACAACGAACTGAAAGCTGGCATCGAAGGCAGACGTGCCCTCAGGGACGTCGCTCTCCTGCGTTTCCACCAGTTCGTCGGCCGCCCACAATTCGACGCGCGTGATAGGAGTGCGGCCCACGGCTGTGGCAGCCACCAACAATCCGCTGCCTGTGGGTACCGAAACGCCCGAGGCCGGCTCGGTTATGTAGACCGTTGGTGACTCAAACTCAGCGCGAGCCTGGTCCAACCGGCGCGTGTATAGGAACGCCAGCGGGCACAGGACAAGCAGGACCAAACCTACCAGCGAGAGGACAGCGACAACCCCCCACTTGACACAGCCACGTCTCCTCTTCACTGGGCTCCTCCCTGATTCAGGTTGTTGGTGTATGAGTACCGTCCGAAGGTTCCTTCAGGCAACTACTACCACCCTTGCTCAGAGTACGAGTTGTTGCCAGGATTCAGATCGTTGAATGGTACCTGTATGCTACACGCAAAATCGACTTCGTATTGGCCGGGGCGGACAGTGATGTCCGTGTTGAAAACGAGCGTCTGACCCGGACTGAGGCTGCTAATGAAGATCGGCATGGGCCCCATTTGCCCTGGATTGTGGGTGCCCTCGATTGGATCTCTTTCGTCCCACTGGCACGTCAGTTGCACTGTGACGTTGGTCACCGTGCCCGGCCCGCGGTTTGTGATGTCGCC
>JAUWLF010000087.1 GCA_030613785.1 Chloroflexota bacterium
AAAGCCTCCACCCATTCTCTCTCATTGAGAAGAAGGGGGAAGTCGGGCCGCTGTCTCCGAAGCTCACAACTCAGTGTGATGGCCTGAGGCGCTCGCAACTGAGCTGCCTCCAACTGCTCCGGCGACGAGAAGAGCTCGCGGGTTGTCCCTTCAAAGACCGTGCGACCGTCCCGGAGCACTGTGGCGCTCTGACAATAGTTGGCTACCAGAGTCATATCATGGGTAATGATGAGCACCGTGCCGCCAGCGTGATGCAACTCCTCAAGGAGGGCCATAATGCTAGAGACCATCCGGTAATCCTGGCCCGTGGTGGGCTCATCAACGATGATCACCTCAGGCCGCATGGCCAGCACCGCCGCTACCGCCAGTCTCTGCTTCTGTCCCTTGCCCAGGAACAGAGGGTCTTCATCAACGAGCTCGACCAAATCCACACGCTCTAGACCCTCCATAACTCGCTCTTCGACCTGGTCCTCCTTCACCCCAATACACTTCAGGCCGTACGCCACCTCATCGAATACACGCCGTGTGAAGATCTGATGATCTGGGTTCTGGAATACGTAGCCTATCTTCATAGGGAGCTCGCGCCGTACTCCTCGCTGGAAAACGTCTTGACCGAGCACCGTACAGACCCCTTTCCAGGGTGCATATAGGCCAGTCAGGATCTTGGCTAGCGTCGTCTTGCCTGAACCATTGTTGCCCAGCAGCCCCATGGTCTCCCCGCGATGCAGCACCAAGTCGGCTCCCAACAGGGCCACCGTCCCGTCCTCGTACCGGTACCACAGATCTACTACTTCGATCACTTTGTCTGCGTCAGAGTCAACGACCTCATCAGGGGGTTCACCCTCCACGTCAGCAAGCAGCGCCTGAGCTTCCACTATGGACTTGGGTACCTCATCTTCACGACACACCTGCGCGTGGTACGCGATGCGGGAGACCTCAAAAGTATACACACCTCTCTGGTCCAGGAACTCGAACTGTGAGTAGAACTCCTCTGGCTCCCCCACCAGGTCAACACGACCATTGCATATCAAGGCAACTCGGTCGCAGAAGTCAAAGAGGATCTCGGGGTCCTGCTCCACCAGGACGACCGTCAGATCATGCTCCTCCTTCAGCCGGCGCACCGTGGCAATCACTTCGCTCTTCCCTATTGGATCCAGGTCCGAAGTAGGTTCGTCCAAGATGAGCAGTTCGGGCCGCATGGCCAGGAAAGAAGCGATCGCTACTCGCTGCTTCTGTCCGCCGGAGAGATCGGCAGGGTGAATATTCTCGGCGTCCTTCCACAGATGGCCAAGCCCCACCATGTACAGCGCCTCTCGCGCCCGCTCGTCTATCTCCTCCGCCGCTAGCCCCAGGAGTTGCAGGCCAAAGGCGAGTTCATAGAGCAGACTCATCGTCAAGAACTGGTTTTCAGGATCCTGGAACACCATCCCCGCCAAAGGGGGGAGCACTGGGTCCCCCAGGATCTCGCCTCGGGCCACCCCCTCAACCACATTGGCTGCGGGATCGATTCCGCACACGAGGCTGCCCATCACCTCGACGGATCCTTGCACGTGGTCGTTGGCCCTGTTCGCAGGGACTCGCGAAGAATGTGGAATCAGCCCCATCATCGTCTTGCAGATAGTAGTCTTGCCGGCCCCACTGGGCCCAGTGAGGCCTAGGAACTCCCCCTTCTCTATCTTCAGGTTGACACCCCTGAGCGCCCAAGGGTTCATCTTCCCCACAAAAGCGGGATATCTCCAATGCAGATTTTCGATCTTGACCACACTCATAAGACTATCCTTGCTCCTTGTCTATGAACCTAGCCCCGAGACCAGGCTCAACCCAACTTCGGTGATATTCAGCCCAAATACTAGCACAGCTACGACCAGGATCAGAGTCCCCAGCATGAGCAACCAATCCACCGCTCGGAACGGCTTCACCTCGTGATAGATCGATGGCTGAGATCTCATCTCGTACCCACGAGCCATCAAAGCGTCCGCTATCTCGGTCGAGCGGCGCATCATATTTGCGATGAGGGGCACCGTGACATACGCATAATCTCTCAACTTAGCGAGAATGTTCTTCTTGCGCACGTTGACCCCCCGCGCCACCTGGGCCTGGCGGATCGTAGAGAAGTCAAGCATGGCGATGTTCAGCGAACGGAGCATCAACGAGGAGAAGAGGCAGATCACGTACGGCATCCGACGTATCTTCCGCAGCGCGCCGACGACCTCAATATCCCTCGTGCTCAGGACCAAGAGGAAAGTCATAAGCAGCATAGCCAGGTACCCAGTCACTTTCGTGGCGGCCACGTAGACAGTGCGATCGGAGATGATCAAGGTCAAGGGCTGGCCGAACGGAATGGAAACAAGAGTCCATGAAAGATTCAGCGGGGTCAGGCTGACGATGATAGCAGCTACTGCGCCCCCAAGTATCCCCCAATACAGGTGTCTGGTGTAGAGGTAGTATCCGATCACGATGCCCGCAAAGACAATCATGGACACCGATACACCAATGTTGATCACCCCCGAGTACGTCTGACGCGAGAAGAGGATGCGAGTGCCCGGATTGGGATTGAACACCATCCAGCTCAAGAAGAAACTGAAGAGCATGGGAAAGATGACTACCAGATAGGAACGAAACAGCCACCTCAGAACCCCGGCTAGCCATAGCAGGATGAACCCCAGGATCACCAACAGGATACACCCCACAGGGTCGGGACGTGCCGTCGATATCATCCCTATCAGAACGACAGAGACGCCCATCACCAGGACGAACTTGGTGACGGCGTGCAATCCAGCCAGAGGGGAGTCTATGCGCATCGAGAACAGAAAAGTCCGCACCCATTTGCGCTCCGTATCCGGCGTTGTTGCCTCTACTAGTGTCGCTTCGCTCATCTTGTTCCTTTCCGCGGGACGATTTTAGATATTGGACTAGCCCTTGCTCACCTCCACCACAAGATCTGAAGGGTTGGCCTGCAACTCAGTATCCGGGCATGTACTGACTGCCAGTGTCACCGGGCGCAGCGCCTTGAGGGTAAGGTAATCGCCTGGCCGCGAATCTACCGCGCTGAACATGTAGCCGTCCTCATCGACACGGCACTTCACGAGGAAGCTAGCCATGCCTGTAAGCTCCTTTCGCTCCACACCCAGGGCCTCGGATAGCAAATCACGGCAACCGGGGCGCCTATCCTCGTATATCTCCCGCCAGCAGCCCGGATACATGATGTCCACCCGTAGGTCAGAGTTGACTTCCACGACCTCAAGATATGGCACGCCATCGCCATCGTAGAGCTTCATCCCCGGGTCTGCGTAGAAGGTGATTTTCAGATTCCCCCACTTTTCCCAGCCGTTGATGTTCCTGGTCAAGGACTGGTCAAAGCCCAAGAAGGTGAGATCGCCGCCCTGACCTCCCTCAGGGGAGATGACCTTCACCACATCGCCTTCTTCTAGTGTGAAAGCTCTCGCGGTCCCTGGTGCCAGAATAACAGAGTGCTTCATGTCCTTCATACGTATCTTTCCCCTTTCCATTGGGATGCCCGCGGCAGCCTCACCACTTGGGCCCACAGGTGATCTATGTCCTGCTCTGCACGATCCTAAGGCGCAGGCTTTTTTGGCGGTGATGCACCAAACAGCACAAGATAGGCTTGTCTTCGATATTGTAGGCCACTTCATCGAAGAGAAGGAGAGGCGCGCCAGAGCTGCATTTCAGCCTCTGGGCTGTGTCCCCCTCGGCCACCACAGGTATGAGTTCGGCCACATAGTAGATGACCCTCTCACCCGCGAACTCCTCTAGGAAACTGAACACTTGAGGGACCAGATCGTCGCGGGTGAAAGGCTTGGAGATCAATTGCCGTGGGATGTAGTCCACGCAATGAATTACCGGCTGCTCGTCGGCCAGGAACACTTTGCGGATGACGAGAACCGTCTCCTCAGGTCCCAGCAGCAGGTTCTCTCTTGTATAGCGGTCGGGGAGTGTCTCTTCGTAGTCCAACCAGCCGATGCTGGGTTCGTGGCCTCCAGCGCGGATGACGTCGTCGAAGTTCCACAACTGTTCGAGGTGACAATCCACGTACAAGGCCCCGCGGGTCACATAGGTGCCTGAGCCCTGACGACGGACGACAGAGCCCTCCCGCTGAAGGTGGGCCAGCGCAGCTCGCACTGTTGATCGGCTCACACCGTAGAAGGCTGCTAACTGGTTCTCTGGGGGAAGCTGTTCGCCAGGGGCCAGGGACCCGTCCCGGATCCTCTGCTTCAAAGCTCCTTCAACTTGCTTGGAGAGAAGCTCTGCTCTTTCTACGGCCGCCATCGCCCCCGCCATGAGGAAAATTGTCAGACGACTATCATCCTACCTAGCCCATTTTACCACATTTCAGAACATTTGTCAAGTGCAGGGGAACACAAGAATCGAGATGTGAAACGGCCTCAGCCAGGAGGGGATCTCTGTGCAGTACTTCGGATCGGAGTCTCCCAGCGGCCCACCTCCCCCCGACGGTCAGAAGCCAACCATGCAACACGAGCGTCGCAATCAGCGCCGACACACAGCACGAGTATAAAAGTGCAGCCGCCCCTGATGGAGCGGCTTGGATGGAGCGGGTGATGGGATTCGAACCCACGACATTCTGCTTGGGAAGCAGACACTCTGCCAACTGAGTTACACCCGCGTAGGAATTACCTAATGCTAACCCAAAACCCGAGCAAAGTCAATCTCAGAGCGGCAGGATGATCCTGAGAGCCGTACCCTCACCTGGGGCGCTGTCGATTTCCAGAGTGCCGCCCATGAGATAGGCGCGTTCTTGCATGCCCAGTAGGCCAAACCGCTTCTCGGACGGAGCCCGATCTAGCGCCTCCTCCACCACGAAACCCCGACCATCGTCCGCGACGCTCAACTCTAACTGCTCCGCTCCCCACTCCAGCCGTATCTCCACCTCGCTGGCAGCGGCGTGTCTACGCACGTTGGTCAAGGCCTCTTGCACAATGCGGTAGAGATTCTTCTTTACCCCTATGGGCATCTCCTTCTTCATTCGCCCGGCAACGAGATCGACTCTGATGCCCGTCCTTTTCTGGAACTCGTTCGTGTACCGCCTTAGCTCATCCAGGAGGCTTAGCTTCTCCAGGTCGGTCAAACGAAGATCATAGGCAAAATGCCGCAGGTCCTGTAAACAGTCCAGGGCTTGCTGCTTCGCTGTGGCCAGCTCCTCATCAGCTCGCTCCTCGTCGTCCTTCCGGACCCTCTTATAGAGCTCCATGAGGAGAATCACCGAAGACATCTGCTGCATCGGGCCGTCGTGGATCTCCTGCGCCAACTGCTTGCGTTCCCAGGCGCGACTCTCGGCATCGGCCTCCCGCATGGCCAGAGTCAAGCCCATCATCTTCGCGGCCGGCCTAGCCAGCGCCACCAATCTGTCCAGATCAGCTTGCTCGAAGCTACCTCTGCCCCGCTTATTGCTGACAGAAAGCACGCCGACGACCTCGTCCTCAGTCAAGAGGGGCACGCACATAGCGTCTTTGATGTCCCGCCCCACGCCTGAGAAACGCGAGTCTTCGATAGGTCCCACCAGCAACAGAGGCTCCTTGTGCTTCGCTACCCAACCAGATATTCCCTCTCCCAGATGCCTCCTGGCGCCCCGGACGATCTCCCTCCCCAGGCCTCTGGCAGAGGTGATGGTCAGGAGTTCACGACCCTCATGTAGGAACATGATGGAGCCCTCGGTGGCATCGGTGGACAGAATAATCACCTCGACAAAGCAGCTCAGGATCTCCTCCAGCGCGATTACTTCGAGGGCTGCTTCATCGAAGGACTCAGGCGGCGTGTGATCTTCTCCGGCCACGTTCTTGAAGGGCTTCTCCCTGGGCATCTCGCCTGTCCCCCACGCTCTCGCTTCCGAGCACGGGCCAAGCGCACAAGTCGCTGTCACTAACTCAGAGCATGGCGGCGACTTCGAGCCAGCCAACACCCAGACTTTAGCACAGTTGACAGCACCTGTCAACAATGGATGTGCCTGCCGTCCAGGTGCCAAAGCCGCGCCGCAATTCGCCCCCACGAGACATCAGCCCCAATCCGAAAGGAGCTCTCTGCAACGCTCACGTGTGCTACCAACCGGGCGGTACCACGACAGTGTTGGCCTTCTTCTCAACACCCTGTCTGGGCGGTTGCCAGCCAAGGAGGTGTGGCCTCTGTCCCGCGAGGCCAACCACACCCCGTAGCCGCCACGGTCCCTACACGCTTCGAGTATCCAGCACATCTTCCGTGATACACCTGCTTCACCAAGCGTTGCTCTCACAAATGTGATGTCGTATAATAGATGCAGTATGCCCCCTGGAGAAAGGCCACATGGCAAGGACTACCTGCTTCTATCCATCGTATTCACCAGTGGCATGATCGTCCTCGGCGTGGAGATGGCGGCGTCTCGCCTTCTGTCCCCATACTTTGGCGACTCACTACTTGTCTGGGCTAACCTGATCGGTTTAATCATGATCTACCTCTCCGTGGGCTACTACGTGGGAGGACGCCTGGCAGATAGGTATCCCCGACGCGTCCTGCTCTACCAACTCACTGCCTGGGCCGGTTTCGCCATCGGGCTGGTCCCTCTTCTCTCGAAACCCATCCTTCGCTACTCAATGGCTGGGTTCGACACCTACTCGGTGGGGATCATTGGGGGCTCGTTCATCGGAGTCATACTCCTCTTCACTTTGCCGATCATCCTGCTGGGCTGCGTTTCACCCTTCGCCATTCGCCTTCAATCGCAGTCCGTGGCCTCCGCAGGTCACACAGCAGGCACCATCTACGCCCTCTCCACGCTGGGTGCCATACTGGGTGTTTTCCTGCCCAGCCTGCTTCTGATTCCGTTCTTGGGCACGAGCACCACTCTTCTGATCTGCTCCCTGGCCCTGCTTACCCTCTCCCTGGTTGGCCTCTTCTCCACGGCTGGAACTCAGGGCGCGTGGTACGTCCTGCTGCTGTTGTTGATTCTCCTCCTCCACTTCCTGTTTCCGGGCGGTGTGGTAAAGGCCTCGGAAGGGATGCTGTACGAAACGGAATCGGCTTACAACTACATCCAAGTGGTGGAGCGAAACGGTCGACGACTCCTGATGTTGAACGAGGGACAAGCCATCCACTCCGCATATAGACAGGACAACGTCCTGAGCGGCGGCGTGTGGGACTACTTCCTGCTGGCTCCATCCTTCACCGATCTCCACAGTCCCCAAGAGATAGACAGTGTCTGCGTCATCGGGCTGGCCGCGGGAACCGCGGCCAAGGAGTATACTGCCATCTACGGACCCATACTCATAGATGGAGTGGAGATAGATACAGAGATCGTGGATGTGGGGCGCCGTTTCTTCGCCATGAGTGAGCCGAACCTGAATGTCATCGTGCAGGATGGACGCTACTTCCTGAGCCAAAGCGACGGCAGCTATGACGTCATCATCGTGGATGCGTACCGCCAGCCGTACATCCCGTTCCACTTGACAACGGAGGAGTTCTTCGCCCTGGCTCTTGAGCACCTAAAGCCCGGTGGAGTCGTGGTCATCAACGTTGGCCGCACAGCAAGCGACTTTCGCCTGGTGGATGTACTGGCTGCGACCATGGACCAGGTATTTGAATCGGTCTGGATACTCGATGTGCCCGGCGACAGCAACAGTCTGCTCATCGGCACCGCACACGCGATGAGCCTGAAAGAAGTGCACGACAATCTTGAAGCCATCTCAGATGTCTCGCTAAGTGAGGTGGCAGAATCGTCCGAAGGGCTGGTGAGGCTCTTCCAAGATCAAGGCCTCGTGCTAACCGATGATCGGGCCCCGGTGGAGCACCTCACGCACCTCATCATCCTTAGATACATGCTAGAGGGGGAATGAGCTGTGAAGGCGAAAACGCTGCTGTTGAGGGCCTGCGCCATCATCCTCATAGTCACGATGCCCTTGTTCCTGGCGCTGACCGCCCTTTTTCCACTCATCTCCTCGCCCTTTCTGCGTCTTCAGTACGCCAGGCCAGACATCTCTCCATCAACCAGGTTCGCGCCACAGGAGAGACAGAGGCTCGCCGAGGCCGCTGCCCACTACCTGGTATCCGGGGAAGGAATAGACTACCTGGCGAATCTCACGGACCTTCAAGGCTCGCCACTCTTCAACGATCGAGAACTGGACCACATGGTGGATGTCAAGGTCTTGTTGCGTAGAGCAGTGGCACTGGATGCGGTCTTGGGCTTGCTTGTGGTCACCTCGCTTGGAATCCTCGTCAGCCAGAGAGAGACCAGAGACAGAACTCCTTCGTATCTGATCGTGGCTTCGCTCGTAGCACCAGCCCTCAGCATCGCTGCTCTAGTGCTTGTGACTCTCCAGTTTCGATGGTTCTTCGTCGAGTTCCATCATCTCTTCTTCGTCGGCGAGACTTGGTTGTTTCCGCGCTCCGACACCCTTATCCAGCTCTTCCCAGAGATGTTCTGGTTTGCTGCGTTTGAGAGCTGGATTCTATTGCTAATGGCCATGTCTGCGGCCATAGGGGTTGGGGCGTACCTGTGGCGCAGGAAGAGGCGCACAGCAGTCGCTTCCCCATAGAAAGTAGAGACCGCAGCCCACACTCCCGCGAGGCGCCATTCCCCCTCCTCCTACGCCATTGTGGCGTCCGCGACGGAGCTCCCGCCGTTGATCGCGATTGCTTTCCCAAGGATTCCCTGGTCTCTTCCCGACGCCAACCCGAACCTCATCCAGACATGATCCCCAATACGAAAAGCCCCGGGGCATCTGCCCGGGGCCTACACTTCCTCGGCCGAGTCCTTAGCTCGAGTCAGCTCTCCCCGCGATACGGAGGAGTGCACACATTCAACCTCATGACACGCGCAACCAGCGAGCCCCTGCCATCCTCCATCACGGTGAACTCAACTCCCGCCCTTGGCGCAACGTCTTGAATCCATGCCTTCTCCAGCGGGCGAACCACCCCGACAAGGCCAGTCATTCTATCTGCGATACGCTGCCCTCCGCGGCACCGAACACTACTCCGCAGCCGAACCCCAGAGTGAGGCTCATCTAAGATACGTTCTCAGCTTCCTGCTAAAGTGCGGGTGACGAAGCTTTCGCAGAACCTCACCCTCGATCTGGCGAATGCGTTCCCGGCTGAGCTTGAACTCCTCTGCTATCTCCTGAAGAGTGCGGGGGTCGCCATCACTAAGCCCAAAGCGCAAGTCTATGATGCGGCGCTCTCTGTCAGGAAGCTTCTGCAAAGCATCGTACAACTGTTCTCTGAGCTGTCCGTCCAAGACCACATCCACTGGCGGCGGAATGTCCTCATCCTGAATAAACTCGCTCAGCTGGCTCTCGCCCTCCTCCCCCACTGGCTTCTCCAGAGAGAGAGTATGTGTGGGAGCTCTGAACACGCGCTCCATCTGCTCAGGGCTCAGGTTGAGCGCTTTGGCTATCTCCTCTTTGCCCGCCTTCCGACCCAACTCCTTCTCCAGTTGCCCGGCCACCTGCTTGACCCTACGCAGCCTCTCTCCCATGTGCACGGGCAAACGGATGGTACGACTCTGGTACGAAAGGGCGCGCGTTATCGCTTGACGGACCCACCAGGTGGCGTAGGTGCTGAATCTGTTGCCCTGACGATAGTCGAACTTGTCCACAGCACGCATCAGGCCCACGTTCCCCTCTTGGATCAGGTCCAGAAACGAAAGCCCCTGCCCGCGATAGTTCTTGGCGATACTGATCACCAGCCGAAGGTTCGAACGGATCAGGTATTGACGTCCATTCTCCCCATCTATGGCCTTCATCAGGAGCGCTCTTCTAGACCTCTGAGAGCGGTACTGGTCGCCAGCCAGCCTCTCTTTTGCTCTCCTGCCAGAGTTCATCCTCTTGACAAGAGCGATCTCCTCTTGCGCCGTCAAGATGGAGTGCCGGGCGGCCTCACGGAAGTAGAGCGATATGGCACTCTCAGCGTCCACCTCATCGAACTCCACAGCTCGGCTTGGCACCTCATCCGTCTCGTCCTTCTTGCCCAACGACACCTCGATGATGTCACCCTCCTCATCGAGAACGGAGATCCCCTCCTCCTGCAACAGGGCATAGACCTCACTGATCTCCTCGACGTGAAGCTCCGCTTGGGGATACTCCTGCACTATGTCCTCAAGGGTGACATAGCCTTGCTCCTCGCCCTTCTCCAACAGTCTATCTCGGGGCGTCTTGTCTGCGTCCTTTGTACTATTCACCAATACTTCCTACCGAGTTGTCCCACAGCAAACAAAATGCCGCCACTCGCGTATGGGCGGCAAAGGGGACAATCTCCTTCAAAGAATGACTTCTGGAAGAAAAGTCACAGAACGATAGCTCTCCAGCCAGCTAGGCCTCACAATGGCATGAACCTTGATTTCACTTCATTATACCAGAAATCCGCCTCGAAATCAAGCCCCCAAAAGTCCTATCAAGGCTAGAACTTCGGGCCTCTGCTATGCTTGCCACCATCACCCGGATGGTCTACCGCCTTCTCGGATCGCGCCGCCCAGTGGCGCATGCCGTCGGTCGTGCTCCGCCGCAACGACTCCACTACAAGATGAACTGGTATGCAACGGTCTTTTGCCCGTTTTGTGTCGTCACCACAGCTAGGGTACAATCTACATCCGAGAGGAGGTGGGGATGAGCAACACTGTCATCTTGCTCGTTGGTGAAGCTGTCCTGGCAATCGTTATCCTCACCCTGATCGCAGTCATGACCTGGCTCTTCTTCCACCGCTCGAGTTCCAGGACTGAAACGCCGGTCGCTCAGCTACGTGACGTCAGTTCGCGTACGGTTGTATCCGCCGACGAAGCGGCCACTCAGCAAGAGTGGCCATCCCTGGCCCGGAAGATGGCGGCGGCTTGGCTGGTAGTCGCGGAAGGATCAGGCATAGGGGCATATCACGCGGTGGGTGAAGGAACGACCGTGATCGGCAGGAGCAGCTCCTGCGACATCAAGCTCACGGACTCGGCTATCTCGCGTAGACATGCTAGTATCGTCAAACAGGGAGACAGGTTTTCTTTGTACGATGTGGGAAGCACCTTCGGCACGGAGGTAGATGGCAAGCGTGTGGATCCCGGTGAGGAAGTTCCCCTCAAGCATGGGAGTGTGATATGCCTCGGCGAGACCAGACTGGTGTTCAAGCAGCGATGAAGACCGTCGGAGTCTCCAGAACCGCGCCGCGATTCGTATAGAGTACAGATGAAAGAGATTAGGCTAGGCCGGACGCGGTTGTCAGTCTCCGCGGTCGGTTTTGGGGGCATCCCCATTCAGAGGCTCTCGGAAGCAGACGCCGTAGATGTGGTTCGCCACTGCCTCGACTTGGGCGTCACTTTTGTGGACACCGCCAACGGGTACACCACTAGCGAGGAACGTATCGGTCGGGCCATAGCCGGTCGTAGAGAGAGCGTGATCCTGGCGACGAAGACCGCGGCCAGGGACGGGAAAGGTGTTTTGGAACACCTCGCCCTAAGCCTCGAGCGGCTAGGTGTGAAGACGATAGACCTCTACCAGTTCCACTGTGTCAGCAGCCCGGAGGACTACGAGAGCATCGTGGCCGCCGGAGGCCCATTGGATGTAGTGCGGGAGGCGCAGGCTTCGAGGCACGTACGACACATCGGGCTGACCTCCCACTCCATGGAGACAGCGCTGAAGGCAGTCGAGTCAGGTCGCTTCGCGACCATCATGTTCCCCTTCAATTTCATCGCCAATGAGGCGGCCGAGGAACTCATCCCTCTGGCTCTCGAAAGAGATGTCGGCTTCATCGCCATGAAGCCGCTGGCCGGAGGGGCTCTGGACAACGCCACTCTCGCCTTCAAGTACCTGAGGCAGTTTCCCCAGATTCTACCCATCGCCGGCATAGAACGGGCGGAGGAAATGGAGGAAATCGTCGCCATTATGGAGAGCCCGGCAGAGCTGACGCCTGGTGAGCGAGACGAGATACAACGCTTGCGAGCCGAGCTCGGGAACCGTTTCTGCCGTCGCTGCGGCTACTGCCAGCCCTGCCCCGAGGGGGTATCCATCCAGGCCCTGATGATCCTGGACAGCGTCATCAAACGCATGCCAGCCGCTCACGTGTTCGGCGACTTCGCCCCGCTGGTAGATGAGGCCGGCGCCTGTACCGAGTGCGGGGAGTGCGAAGAGAAATGCCCCTACGGTCTGCCGATCCGAGAGATGGTCAAGGAGCGTGTCGCACTGTTCCGTAGTGAGATGGTACGATGCGGATTTGGCTGAGGGGAACCTCGAGTCACAACCTATCCACCAAGTGCAGGTTCTATCACGAGGACAGCCACCGCAGGAGCCCCAAGAAGGAATGTCGCCTCATCCAGCGCAATCCAGCATCGGAGCCCTGGGAGGATCGATTCTGCGGCAACTGCCCCGTGCCGGAGATTCTGGAACACAACCCCTGTGCCAACCTTGCTTTGGAAGGCGAGGTGACTTCACGGTGGGGATTCTTCCCCAAAGTCCACGTCTTCGCCGTTTGCGCCTTGAAGATGGACGAGGTCGCTGACCCAACTTCCTGCAGGCACGGGTGCGCGCATTTCAGCAGACTCTACTGACGTCCAGCAGCCACATCACTTCGCCACTCAGTCAGCACGTCAACGCCGGGCCTGGCCCTTGAGCGGCACCTCTCAGGTCTGTCCACTTGCAGCTTGGCCTTGCGATAGGTGAGGGAGGTGGGCTTGTGAGTGATGAGCTGCCAGGCTTTGAGGGTGAACTCGAAATCGGCAAGGGCCTCGTCGCACCACCGTTGATAGGTCTCCGACCGGGGAGTCTTCTGGAAACTACGTTGGGCTTCCACTAGACAGAAGTGCTTACAGGTCTGCGCCTGTGCCCTGCTGAGACCGCAGCGTTCAACTCTGATCACCGAGTGCGGCCCTCATTCCGTCCAAACGTGCCTCACCGTTGGCACTGGGGGCAGAAGTAGGTCCCCCTACCGCCGAGTGCGGTCTTCTCGATGGGTGCGCCGCAGACGAAGCAGGGCTCCCCCTTTCGCCTCTTCACCCGGAAATGGTCCTGGAAGCTTCCTTTACTGCCGTCTAGGTGCACGAAGGCCATCTCCGAAGAGCCCCCTAACTCCAGCCCTTGCTGAAGAGTCTCGACGATGCTGGTGTGCAACCGCTCGATCTCATGGCCCTTCAACGAGGAGACCCCTCTGGTGGGAGCGATGCCCGCCCGAAAGAGGATCTCATCGGCGTAGGTGTTACCTATCCCGGCTATGTGGCTCTGATTGAGCAAGAAGGACTTGAGTCTTCCCCGTCTCTTGGTAAGTACCCTCTCTAAGACCTCGGGGGTGAAATCATCGCTCAAGGGCTCGCGACCCAGCTTCTTCAGTTCGGGTAGCTCGTCAAGTTCGGAGGTGGGCACCAAGCGAACGAATCTCAACGCAACCTGCCCCAGGGTGAGCTCATCCCCTGCAAAGCGCAAGATGAGACGGACGTCCTTTCGTTCGCTGTCACATAGGCTGGAGAGCAGGAGTTGACCCACCATCATCAGATGGATCAGTAGCGAGAACCCACTATCCAGATGTAAGATCAGCATCTTCCCCCGCCGCTCCACCTGCAAAATGGCGGCTCCCTCCACGGCGGCCTTCAGCCCCGAGACAGAGCAGCCATCCTCCTTGCCCTCGGAAATGATGACCTCCTGCACGCGCCTGCCCACCACATGGACGTTCAATTCGCTCTTGAGGATCTCCAATTCGGGAAGCTCTGGCATCTGTGGCACCGCTGACGTCGACCGGGGAACCGTTCTATGTCCTCGGCTTGGTCTTGTTCTCCCAGGTCGTGAGTCGTCGCAGGGCAGCGAGTTTCTCCCTGTCTCCCAGTTTCGCTCGCCGCAAGGCGTGTTCCAAGGTGGCGATGGAGCGGTCGTAGTTTGCGCGATCAACAGGATAGGGATGGCCATCCTTGCCACCGTGGGCAAAACTGAAGCGCACAGGGTCATGGAAGCTCGGAGCCGAGCCGTACACCAGCTCGGACATGAGGCTCAGCGCCCGGATAGTCTTGGGCCCCACTCCTGGCATCCCCAACAATGACTCGAAGTCATCTGGCTGCTGTTCGTAGGTCTTGAGGAAGATTCCATGGAGCCTATCTGGATGTATGTCACTCAAACGTACTTCGTGATGCGAGGGCAACTCCAAATGCTTCAGTTTCTTGAGTTCAGTCACCAGCCGCTCTGGCTTCTCCCGGCTTAGCGCAGTGCTGGTCTCCCGGGCTTCCTCGCTCTCTCGATCCACCATGTTCAGGACCTCGCCCTTCTGATCGCAGCAGATGGCTGCATGGGGTTCACAGATGAAGTCTTCAACGCCTTCACTGAGCCAATGATAACGGCGAGCGTATCTCGTCGATGTGTTCATCCCCTGCTGAATGACACACCACACCCCCTGCCTGTTGAAGACGAAAGTGTGATGGTAGATCTGGTAGCCGTCCTGCAAGCCGGCACTGTCCACCTTGGCCGCCATGCGGCTGGCGTAGACCAGTTCTCCAGGGTCCTTGTTCAATGAAGAACCGACCTCTTGGATCTCCTGGGGTGTGCGACGGGAGGTAGCTCCCTTCCCCCCGGCCACAAATAGCCCGAGTTCGCTCTGACGTTGCCTGAGTCCTTCCTTGAGGGCGCCACAGGCAGTGGTGGTGAGACCGCTGGAGTGCCAATCGAAACCCAACACGCAGCCGAAGGACTGGAACCAGAAGGGGTCAGACAGACGCCGGAGCATCTCCTCCGTGCCATGTTCCTCCACGATGACCGTGGCGATTTCGCCAGCGAGCCTCCTCATGCGATCGAAGAGCCAGCGGGGTGCTCTGCCGTAATGCAGCGGTAGGCTAGCAGTGCCAGTTCTCATCATTCTCCTCCTCATACCCTGCTAGAGACCTGGCTGCAACCATCCTTCTATCTCCGTGGAAAGACTCTTGCCGACTCCCTTGATGCTCTGCAAGCCCTTCCTGCCGGTTCGGCGATAGATAGACTCAATGTCGTCCCCCATCTCATCAATTGCCCATGCTGCTTTGCGATATGCCCACACGCGATAGCTGTTCGCTTCATCCAGAGTGAGACCGTACGCTCTCAAGAGGAGCTTCTCAGCGATCCTCTTGTTGGCGGCCAGCGGGTCATCGGGCAAGATCGGACGAGGCATGCGATCGGGGATCTCATACCGTGCGCAGATCTCCCTGACGCGTCCCTGCAACCGAGCCTCGTAATCCCCCCGTGTCCCAAACCCGTCACCGTAGAGCCGGCCGTATAACGCCGTGATCTCTGGGTAGTGCAATTCCAGAAAAGACACATACCTATCGCGCTGCACGCCTTTCTTGAGGGTCAGTCCTCCGCACAAGATGAACTGACCCCCTGCATCCTTCACCCGCCGCACCACATCCACGATATGGTCATCGTCGTCGCAAATGCCCGGCAGCAGCGGCATCATGGCTGCCCCCGTCATCAGACCAGCCTTCGCGACCTCAGTCATCGCCGCCAGGCGCCGTTCAGGGGACGGTGCTCCTGGCTCAAACTGGGCTGCGATCTCCGCATCAAAGGTGGTGATAGTGAAGAAGACACAGGCCCAGGTGTCCCGGTTGGCCTGTTTGTACAACTCAAGGTCCCGCAACACCAGGTCGGACTTGGTGAGCACCTCGACGGGGAAATGATAGCGGGACAAGGTCTCCACCACCTCTCTGGTCAGCCTGCGCTCCCCCTCTATCGGTTGATAGCTGTCACAGATGCCGCCCATACTCACCACGTCTGGTTTCAGTCGCGGGAGCTGCCTCTCCAGCACGGCTACAGCGTTCTCCTTGATGAATATCTTCTGATCGAAGGTCTCCGACAAGCCGTACTGGTTAGCCCGCGCATCACAGTAGATGCAGCCATGCGCACACCCTCGGTAAGGGTTGAGCGTGTACTTGCACCAGAACCAGTCATCCACGCGGCGCATTTTGTTGACCATGGACTTGGCCTGGTAAGACTCGTACTCCATCTTCATCTGAAGGCTCGTTCTGCGAACTTATGTTCTATTGTGGCACATCGGGGTGAGCTATGCAAAGTGTGTCGTGGCTGAAACTACGTGAGCCACACGCTGACAGTTGGAGCCCGTTCCCTGAGGGAAAACTGCCCTCCAGGGATCAGGCTCTTGGGGCCTGATCGAGAAGCTCTGTCAAAGCGGCCAGTGTCTCAGGCGCAATCTCCCGCTGCTGGGATGCCCTGCGTATATAGCGTCTCAGTCTTCGCAAAGGCAAGACCGGCACAGAAGGACTGGTGATCTCGAGGCGCGCTTCGGGGTTCGCAAAGACCACTAGCCCTTGAGCCTCCACCTGGAGTTCGGGGTCATGCTCCTCAATGTACTTCTGGACCTTCTCCGCCTGCTGGCGCGCATCTTTGGTGGGGTTGCCCAGAGACTCCTCGGTGAAGAAACGCAATACCCGCCGCAGCGTCACGGCGCGCACCCACTTGTCCTTGTAGCAGCGGATCTTACCGTCCACGCCCTTCACCACCAGCACGAAGAGCCCGTGGGGCGTCGCCAGCACATGGTCCCCCGGCAACAGGTGGTTGTAGAGATGATACCGGTCGTCGAAGCCCTTCAGGGCTTCCTCCAACTGTTGGATAAGTCGAGGTTCGCGTGTCGCCTGCTCCAAGCCACGGTTGCCAATGGTATACATCACCACACCTAGGACTATGAGCACAACGGTAATCACCTTCCAAGGTGTGAAGGACGCAAGCAAGCCTCCGAGCACCATGACCAAGCCCATGACGTTGGCCACCTGGCCTACCCTCCCGCCTCGGGCTATGATCTCTTCGTCGCTGGTTGTCCGCATGATCCTACCTCTTTTCGCTACATATTGGACAGTGGTTCCTTCTCCGCATCCCCAGGATGATCGTCCCCCCGCTACGCGCGCCAATCCCTTCCCGTCACACGTGGGTCAGGCAAACTCGCTAGTAAAGGCCGAAGTACCAGGAGAGTAGCTCCTCTCCAAGAACGAGAACCGCTAGACCCCCCGCGATCAGGAACACGCCGTAGGGTATGTAGCTCTTCAGCTTCTTCACCCTGCCGAGGATGAGAATCAGAGAGACCAGCCCCCCGAGCAGAACCGCGATGAGGATGGCCAGAATCACCTCGGGGAAGCCGGTTATCAGCCCAATGAATGCGGCCAGGTTGGCGTCGCCGCCGCCCATGGCTGTCCTCCCAAAAGCCAGCCTCCCGAAGACGACGATTGCAAAGAAAAAAAGGAAGGAGAAAGCACCCCCCAGAAGCGCACGACGCACGCCTAGTCCCGGATACACAAGACTCCCAAGGATGGCTATTCCGATGGCGGGGAAGATCACCACGCGCAGGATAAGGCGGTGCTCCAAGTCGATGACGAAGACCAAGAAGAGGATGCAAGTGTACAAGGTTATCAGGACTAGTTGGACCGAAGGGCCGTACCGGAGCCAGTAGAAGGCAAAGGTGAGCGCTGTCACCAGTTCCAATATCGGTCTGCGCCAGGGATGAGGGGCGCCACAGTGTGGGCATCGCCCTCGCCGCAGCAAGAGCGCAAGCAGCGAGACGTTGTCCACCAGGGCCCATTCTCCCTGACAATGGGGGCACTGAGCCAGACTCCGTATCGAATCCCGCTGGGGAAGACGGTCCGCGGCAAGGTTCAGGACCGCCCCGACGAGTAGTCCCAACAGCGCATACAGTGCGGCCACAGAACACTCCACAGGCTCCAATGAAACAGAATTATACCACAAGGACTTGACAAAAACAAAGCCCAACTGTAGAATCAGCCAAGTGAGCAGAAGGTAGCAAGCTGACATCGTGCTGAAGCGTAGCCCTTGAGTGCAAGGTGTAACACAAATGCGTCGATATGATAGACTGAGCATCCTGGTGAGTCTGATCCTTTGCGGACTCGTTCTTTCCCACGTGATCGAGTTGCCGACCAAAGTTGTAACCTTCGTCGCACTGGGGGTTCCCACCACCATCTATCTGTCCAGTAGGTGGTTCATTGGGGCCATCCTGGTTATTCTGACT
>JAUWLF010000091.1 GCA_030613785.1 Chloroflexota bacterium
GCAACAGCGAGTCGCCATCGCGCGGGCCCTCGTGAACAAGCCGCTTCTGATAATGGCCGATGAGCCCACGGGCAACCTTGACACCAGCTCCAGCCAGGAGATCGTCGATATTCTGCTTGGACTTCACGAGCGGGGACGCACCATCGTCATGATCACCCACGAGCCAGACCTGGGCGCGCAGGCTCAGCGCATTGTCAACCTTCTGGACGGGCGCGTGCTGGATGTGGAGGAGAGCTAAGATGAACCTGTGGCAGACCATTGGCGTGGCGTGGGAAGGGATCGCCATCAATAAGGTGCGCTCGTTCCTGACCATGCTGGGGATCATCATTGGCGTGGCGGCGGTGATCATCATGATGGGTGTCAGCGCCGGCACCGAGGCGACTATCGCCGACCAGATCGCAGGCTTGGGATCCAACCTGATCATGGTCAGTCGGAGCCGCGGCGGGGGAGGCCTGGGATCCCAGGAAGGAACCATGGGGCTGAACTACGAAGATGCCTTGGCTATGGGCGAGCAGGTGAGCGGCATCAACGGCGTGGTCGCTGAACAGATAGCGACCTCCCAGACCATCCGTGCCGGGTCGACGACCATCGAGACGGATGTCATCGGGGCCATGCCCGGATTCCCGGGGGTGCGTGGAGTACCGGTGGCTGATGGCCGCTTCTTCACCCAGGAAGACCTGGACCGCAAGGCCAAGGTGGCCGTGCTGGGCTACACCACAGCACAAGACCTCTTTGGCGACGCTGACCCCATCGGCCAGAGTATCACCGCGGGTAGCGTCAGGCTGACAGTCGTGGGTGTAATGGACGAGAAAGGGCTAGTAGGCCAGACCGACTATGATCAGCGGGTCTATGTCCCCCTCACGGTGGCCTTCCAGCGCTTCAGCTTCAGCCGACGCTTCGGCGAAAGGGTGATGACCATCTATGTGCAGGCTGAGAGCCCGGAGACGATCGAGAACGCCATCACTCAGATCGACGCGTTGCTGAGGCGACGCCACGACCTCACAGCGATGGACGGGGCAGACTTCACCATCTATACGCAGGAAGACATCATCGAGACCCAGGAGGCCACGACAGAAGCCTTCCGCTCCCTGCTGGCGTGGGTGGCTGGCGTCTCCCTGCTGGTGGGGGGCATCGGTATCATGAACATCATGCTGGTCAGCGTCACGGAGCGCACGCGGGAGATCGGCATCCGCCAGGCGGTGGGGGCCGCCCCCTCGGACATCCGGCTGCAATTCCTCATCGAGGCACTGGTCCTCAGCCTGGTAGGAGGCTTGATCGGCGTGGCAGTCGGGGTAGGTGGCTCTTGGCTCTTCGGCCAGACCAGCGAGATGCGCACGGTGGTCGTGCTGCCTTCTATCCTGCTGGCTTTCGGCTCAGCGGCCGTGGTGGGGGTCTTCTTCGGCTTCTTCCCCGCCAATCGGGCCTCGCAGCTCGATCCGATAGAAGCCCTACGACACGAGTGAACGACAAAAAGACAAATCGGAAGTGGAGCTAAAGATGGTACGGATAACAATGATCTTGGGCCTCCTAGTGTTGATCGTCGCCTTGGCGGCGTGTGGGGGTGGCCAGGCCGATACGACCGCCGCAGTCAGCGACGCGGCTCAGGCCCCGCGCGCGGGACTATCCGATGATACCGAGCTTCCACTGTCTATGAAACTACCGGTGGGGACGCTGATGCTGGAAGAAACAGACTACGCGGTGACGCCAGCACAGGCCAAGGAATTGTTGCCCTTGTGGCAGATGCTCGGGGCCTTGCAGGAGAGTGGCACTGCCTCTCAGGTGGAGATTGAAGCGGTCCTCGACCAGATCCAGGCGGCGATGACGCCGGAGCAACTGGCCGCTATCGAGGAGATGAGCCCAGAAGACATGCGCTCGCTGTTCCAGGAACTCGGCATGCGTGGGCAGCGTGACCCCGACAGCGGTGAGGGCGGCGGTTTTCGCCCACCAGAGGGGATGATGCCTCCTGGAGGCGGAGAGGGCAGGCCGGGTATGGGTCCTGGTGGCTTCGGCGATCTCAGTCCAGAGGAGCAGGCCACTGCCATGGCCGAGCGGGGTGGAATGGGCATGGGCTTCGGCAGAGCCTTCACGGACCAGGTCATCGAGCTTCTGGAGACGCGGGCGGCTGAGTCGTGATCGATCGGTGCCCAGACAATGCTGGATTGCGGATAGATAATCTCGCCAAACGAGCTTCGTGCGAGTTGATCATCTCGCAGGTGCGCGGCTCCAGTGCACCGGGGTGCAGAGGATGTTAGTGATGATGAAGAGGACTTTGCTGCTTGCCTCGCTCATAGTACTGTTGTGCGGCTGTGGAGAGGCTGCGGACACCGCCGCTCCCACGCCCCCGCCGGCAGTCTTGGAAGAGACGGCCACGGCTACCGCCACGCCGGAGTCAACGGCTACTCCTACGGTGACCCCAGAACCAACGCCTACGAGCACGCCGGCACCCGAGCCCGTGGAGCCAACGGACACACCGGCGCCAACCAGCACACCGGACGCTGCTGCTGCGCAGATGCCGGCTAAATCGACGCCGACGCCTGAGCAATCACCGACAAATGAACTAGAGGGTACTTTCGCATTTCAGGTAGCTAGCGGCGGCGACATCTATACGGTGAACGCCGACGGGAGCAACCTGACCTGTCTCACCGACGGCGTGGATCCGGACTGGTCCCCCGATGGCAGCCAGATAACCTTCATTCGATGGACAACCCCCTGGGGCATCTACACCATCAACGCCGACGGCAGCGGCGAGAGATTGTTGTTCAGTTCCAACGTGTCCCGAGCGCCCGTGTGGTCTCCCGATGGAACCCAGATAGCCTTCTACTTCGAGACAGAGGGCTTGACAGCGTCCAACAAGGTGTGCATGAGCGACACTTGCACAACGATGCCCCCCAGGGTTCAGACCGAGTGGCACATCGGTGTCGTAGACGTAGCCGACGGGTACTTTCACCAGCCCTACAATGACCGTTTCTCCTTCTCCCCCACCTGGTCTGGCGATGGAGAATGGATAGCCTATGATGGTGGTGATAGCGGTGCAACCCCATCCGAACTCCACGGGTTGTGCATGACTACGGTAGAAGGGGCGAACAACGGTGTTTTGACCAACAGTGTGCATGACCACTTCCCAGTGTGGTCTCCCGACGGGACTCGCATCGCCTTCATGCACTGGCAGCACGACCACTGGGAGATCTACATCATGAACGCCGACGGGAGTGGGCGCTGGCCTCTGACCAGCAGTTCCGCTTATGTGGAGCCCCGGCCAAACAACGTGTCGCCAGGGTGGAGTCCCGATGGAGAGCAGATAGTGTTCCTCTCGGATCGGGGCGGCCGGTGGGAGTTCTACGTGATGAACGCCGATGGCAGCAACCAGAGGAAGATTCTGGAAGAGGTCACGCAGCAGTTCGAGATTCAGTACCATGGGGAGAACGAAAGGGTGATTTCGTGGGGCCCATGACAGAGTGTCGCCCACGAACGACGGGTGCTACGTTCAAGCCCGTAAGCCCGTTGACAGACCCCCGATGATGAAGTATGCTTGGTCTGCCGGAGAATGCTCTAGCACTGAGCCCGTTGGAGGTAGCCAATGACCACAATCCTGGTAGTGGACGACGACCCCGGAATCGTGAAAGTGGTGCGAGCCTATCTGGAGAAGGCGGGCTTTCAAGTCTTGGTGGCCTACGACGGAAAGAAGGCATTGCACATCGCCCGGCACGACAAGCCACATCTGGTGATCCTAGACCTGATGTTGCCGGAGATGGACGGTTGGGACGTATGTCGTGCTCTGCGTAGGGAATCTGACGTGCCCATCATCATGTTGACGGCACGAGTCGAGGACACGGACAAATTGATCGGGTTGGAACTAGGCGCCGACGACTATGTGACCAAGCCCTTCTCCCCCCAGGAGTTGGTGGCCCGAGTGCGTGCTGTCCTGCGCCGGGTCGAGGGCATGCCCGCCAAGCCAGAGAGAATATCGCGAGGTGAAATCACTGTAGATCTCTCTCGACATGCGGTAACAGTTGGCGACGAGCCTTTGAATCTCACGCCAACCGAGTTTGACCTGCTGGCGACCCTGATGCAGGATCCAGGGAGAACCTTCACCCGCTCACAACTGCTGGAACAGACCCAGGGTTACGCCTACGAGGGCTACGAACGCACCATTGACGTTCACATCAAGAACCTCCGCCAGAAGATCGAAACCGACCCCACCAACCCTCAACACATCAGAACTGTCTATGGGGTAGGCTACAGATTCGAGGAGTGATCTCATGAGGAGCGTATGGTTCAAACTGACGGCCGCTCTGGTGATTGTGACCTTGATAGGAGTGGGGTTGTCCGTCCTGATACCTGGCCTCGTGACCGTCAGGAACTTTGAGAGCTTCGTCCTCAGCAGCCGGGCCGAAGAGCGAACCGGATTGGCCGAAGCACTCGTGACATACTATTCGGGCCAAGGAAGCTGGGAAGGTGTGGATTCTGTGATGTTCTGGTTCCGTGGCTCGGCCGGCCATGGAATGGGCCCGGGCGGGAAGCCGGGGATGATGCCCGGTATGACCCGACAATGGCGCTTCAAGCTCGCCGACGAGAATGGTGTGGTCATCGCTCCCTCACGAAGCGTCGAGATAGGCCAACAGCTCTCCCCGGATGAAGTGGCTGCTAGCATACCTCTCGAGGTGGAGAGCCACACGATCGGTTTCCTCTTGCCAAGCCCCTCAATGGACAGTCTCAGTGACCTGGAACTGGCCTTTCTAGGGCAGGTCAGTCGAACGATCGTGCCGGTGGGCATTCTGGCCTGCGTCATAGCCATCGTCCTTGGCTTGTTCCTCACCTGGCACCTGACTGGCCCAGTGCGCAAGTTGACCTCCGCGGCGGAGGGCATCGCTGGGGGCGACCTGAGTCAGAGGGTGGATATCAAGTCCAAGGATGAACTAGGGCAACTGGGTCAGGCCTTCAATCACATGGCCGAAAGCCTGTCACAGGCAGAGAACCTACGCCGCAACATGGTGGCCGACATAGCCCATGAGTTACGCACTCCGCTGACGGTGATGCGAGGACACTTGGAAGCGATCCTGGACGGCGTATTCCAACCCACGGAAGAGAACATCGCCTCCATCCATAAGGAAACGGTGCTTCTGTCCCGATTGGTGAACGACCTACAGCAGCTAGCCATGGCCGAGGCGGGTCAGTTGAGAATCGAGCGCGAGCCAACGGACTTGGCCTCATTGGTCGAACGAACTGTCAGCAGTGTGTCACCGCGAGGGGAGAAGGAGGATGTCCGGTTAGTCACAGACCTCCCCGCCGACCTCCCCCTGGTGAACGTAGACTCCCAACGGATTGCACAGGTCCTGTTCAACCTGCTGGACAACGCATTACGATACACCCCAGCAGGAGGCACCATCACAATCAAGGCCAGGAGGATGGATGAGGTGGTGCAGGTGGACGTCATGGACCAGGGTCCGGGATTGGACCCCGACGAGCTCCCCCTGATCTTCGAGCGCTTCCATCGCAGCGATAAGGCCCGTTCCCGCAGCACCGGGGGGGCCGGGCTGGGTCTGGCCATCGTGAAGCAACTCGTGGAAGCCCACGGGGGAGAAGTGTGGGCCGAAAGCGAAGCAAGCGAGGGGGCCACCTTTTCCTTTACTTTGCCTCTATCGCACTGAAGAGCGCACGCGACGCGACGCTACAACTCCACCAACCCCAAGTGCTCCCACAGCCGGCAGAACGTGACCAGCAACCAGCATCTCCGTCATCCTCTTCCCCGTCCAGGGCTGTGCATGAGCGGCACAAGTGCCCGACGCCTGACTTGGCACGCGCACGGAGATACGCTATACTGGGCATTGACAGGAGGTGACAACGTGGAAAGGATTGTGGTGGATCGCACAATTGTCCATGGCCAGCCAGTGGTGTATGGAACGCGGGTCCCGGTGGCGATTGTCGTGGGCTCTCTCGCAGGCGGCATGACTTTCGAAGAGGTGGAGGCAGAATACGGCGTTACGCGCGAGGACATCCTGGCCTGCTTGGGCTACGCAGCGCGCTCGGTGAGCGAAGAGCGCATCTTCCCTCTCGAGTCGGAGTCCCTGGCCGCCCATGCTTGATTTTCTGGTGGACGAAAACATACCGCTTTCAGCAACTGCAGCTCTACGAGAACCGGGACACCGCGCGCGCCACGTAGGGGATGTCGGCCTGCAGGGAGCGCCCGACGAAATCATCTTTGCCCGAGCACAGGAGGAGGGTTGGATCATCATCACCCGCGATCTTGGGTTCGGCAACCTCCTCAACTACCCATTGGGGACACACGCCGGAATCGTAGTCCTGCGGGTGCCTTCGACCTTCACAGCTCCGCAGATTCGCGATATCCTCAGCACGTTCATTTCTGACATAGAGCCTGATATGCTGAATAGGGCTCTGGCCATCGTCGAACCCGGCCGCTATCGTATCCGGCGGCCGGGGCAGAGCTAGCTGTTCCACTAGTTCTCTAGATACCCAGTTACGAATGCTCAAGGGGCTCGATCTGCTACGCTGCCTCAGCCAGCGAACTGGAGCGGGTCGCTAGCGAATAGAGAAAGGCGTGGGCTCCGTTTGCGATGCAGGGGGGCGCGACGCTGCTCGATGACGTGCGCGCGTTGGACTTGAGTCCATAGTCTGGTCGTCGCTTGCATCTTGCCGTTCTCGTCGTGCCCGGCTATACTGATGGAGCGAGATATCCATGTCCGAACGAGAGCATGTTGCCAGGCAGGAAGTTCGCATCTACATCGAACACGCCCATGAGATGCTGGATGTGGCCGCCCTCAACTCGGCCGAGGGCCACCATGAGTCAGCCATCAATCGCGCCTACTACGCTATCTTCTATGCCGCCAATGGCCTCTTGGCGACCCAAGGGCTTGCCCGCAGCAAGCATTCAGGTGTGATCGCCGCGTTTCGACAGCATTTTGTCAAGACCGGGCACATAGAAGTCGGGTACAGCCGCATCTACGAGCGCGTGATGGACGACAGGCATGTGAGTGACTACGACGTCGAAGCATTCATAGAGCCCGAGCGCGCCAGAACCGACACAGAGGATGCTCGGCGTTTCGTCCAAAGGGTCGAGCGCTTTCTTCAAGAGGAGGGCTGGCTGTGAAGCAACGCCTGCAACCCAACGAGCAAGAAGCTGTCTCCGAGTTTCTCGACCTTCTGCAGCGGCATCACCCAGAGCGTGTGCTCCAGACGGTGCTCTTTGGGTCGAAGGCCCGAGGTGACAGCAGTCATGAGTCTGACATAGACATCCTCATCATTGTAGACCACGACGACTGGCGGTTCAGCCACACCATCAGCAACCTCGCTGCTGATGTCTCCCTGAAGTACGACGTACTTATCGGGCCGCGGGTCATCGGGCAGGAGCGGTGGGAGCGAATGAAGGAACACCGTTTCAGTCTATACAGGAACATCGTTGCCGAGGGCATCCCTCTGTCTCCTGTGCCGCCGCCTTCCTAAGCCAATCCCCACAACTGTAGCCCCATTAGTCAGGGTCGCACCCCTCACTCATTGCTGCGAGCGTCCCTGTGCCTGTTGGCCAAAGTTGCTGTCTGCTGGAGCACAATGCGAGATGTCGGACAGAAGAGGTGTTGTACATTGCGCCTACTAGTGTGCGCCACGAGGCTGCGGCCGACGCGATGCTACAACTCCACCAGCCCCAGATGCTCCCACAGCTGGCAGAAGATGACCAGCATCTCCGTCGCCCGTTTCCCCGTCTCCAACTCTATCAGGTCGCTGATCTCCTGCAGAGTGCGTTGCCCATCCGCCCAGTAGAGAAGCAGAGGTTGGTAGACCCATGTAGCTTCGGGATGCTCCTTGTAGACGCGCCACCAGGTCTCCCAATCTTCCTCGTCCATCGCGTTCAGATAGTTCTGCACGTCTATCGGTCCTCGATGGAGGCGACGGGGGACCATCTCCGCCGCTGCTTCCTCCCACGGGCCCGTCGGTGGCTCGCTGGAGGAATATGGAATCAGCGATTCGATTCTGGCCAACTCTGCCTCGGCGAAGGAGTGCGCCTCTCTCTGCAAAGGTGCCACCTCCACCGGACCCAGACGCAGCAGGGATGCCAGCGCCCGATCGTTCCACTCGGTGAGGAATCCTATCCTTCTGACCAGCAACTCTCTGTCCCTGGGCAAGTCTTCGCCAGCCATGGCCGATGTCACTCCGTCTCGAACCACCCTCAGCAGGCGTGCCTTGAAGCGGGACAACATCTCCTCCCCCAGCCACGTGGCTTCATCCGACCCGGCCTCAGCGAGGAAGTAGGCATAGGTGGCGGCGATGCTCCCCACGCGCCCCAGCATCGCGGGATCCACCTTCTCCAACGTGTCTGCACTTGTGTGGTAGAACTTGTCGGGCCACTGGATGATCATGGGACAGGGCACACCCACGCTGGGATCCGACAGAATGTAATGGTCACTCCCCCCGGAGAAGGGCGTCACTGCGTGCCTGAAGGTAGCGTAGCCTCCCATACCCGAGAAGCTGCCGGTTTCCACAGTGAACTCCTCCAGCAATCTTTCCGCCAGATCAGCGGCGAAGCTAGCTGCCGCCGCAGGAGGGCTCTCTACGAGCAGCGAACTGCCGCACAGATCCTGATCTTCCCCCACCATGTCCAGGTTGAGGCCAGCGATCATGTGAGGTAACCGTTCCTCGTGGTTCGCCAGATAGGCCTGTGTGCCGAATATCTCCGGAACTAGAAGGAATCTGATGCCTCGCCGGGGCCTGTCTACCTCTCCCTCCGCGATCAACCCTTGCAGCGTGCGAGCCACCTCCAGAACCGTGGCCGCCCCTGAGGCGTTGTCGTTGGCCGACCACTGAGGATGACACAGATGGGCGAGGACCACGACCTCCTCCTCGGTCTGGCCAGGGATCAGAGCCGACACCACGTTCAACTCGCCATCCCAGAACCTGCTCACCACCTTGGTGCGTACTTTGACGGGCGGCTTCCCTTCCCGTTCCCTGGCCCTGATCAGAGCGCGCAGCCGCGCTCCCTCCTTGGGCGAGAGGACGAAGCCAAAGCACCTCTTCATCCCTTCGCGCCACCAGAAGGATGTGTATTGCAGCGCGTCGGGCAGATCCATGGCGTGACGCAGGTCAGGCAGTTCCTTCATCCCGTCGAAGAGGATGCCCACTGCGCCGTGTTTCTCCACCGCCAGGTAGTGCACCCGATCCTTGTCGCCCTTGCTGAGCACCACCTTGCCCTTCAGATCCAGTCCCTCATACTCAGCCCACTCCTCACCGTCTTCCAGGAGTACCACCTCGGCCTCCCCCTCGAAGGAAGCGCTCCGTTGTATCAGGCTGATCTTCACTTCGTCGTAATCGGCAAGCTTTCTGCTGGCTTCCTCGGGTTCGATCAGGTGCAGCACACCTTCGCTGGTCTCCCATTCCTGGAACATGGGCATAGCCCACTGAGAAACGCCCTCCTTCGCGGGAAACGCCAGCAGTTCCGCCTGCAAACCGAACTCTTGAAGGCGCTGCTGGCAGTACTGCGCTGCCTGGCGAAAGCCAGGGCTGGCCTGGATACGGTGATACTGAATGATATCGGCCACATAACCCTTGGCTATGTGGCCAGACAACCGTTGGTGTACCTTCTTCAAAGTTGACCTAAACAAGGCTTCCTCCTTTAGGCACCCTGCTGGCTACCTGTCAGCCCCCACAAGGCACTCTGGCGGCCTCTCAAGTCCACCATCCCAAGGCTTCACGCTGCCTCGCTCGATACCTCTTCTGGCTCCACGGCGGGTCGTCGGAAGCGATGGCGGTAGACCATGATCGCAAGAGCTGTAACCATAACGATGACTGAAACGACCTGGGCCGCCGCCATGGGGCCAAGCATCCAGGCATCGGGGCGCTGGAACTCCACAAGGAAGCGTCCCAGTGGATACAGGATGCACCACATCAGGAAGACGTCCCCTTTCAGCAGGCGGTCCTCGTAGCGCCGCCCCACATACATCAGTATGAGGAACACGAGGAAGTTCCAGATTGACTCGTAGGCAAAAGTGGGATGAAAACGCGCTGTCTCGGGCAGACTGGTGAACTGTGGCAGCCGGTACTGCACGTCAATGGGGATACCCCACGCCACGGTGGTGGGGTAGCCGTACAACTCCTGGTTGAAGAAGTTCCCCCACCGTCCGATGGCCTGTCCCAGGGCCAAGGCCGGGGCCACGATATCCAACCAGATCAGGAAATCGAGCTTCTGCCACCGAGCATACAAGAAGATCGCCAGCACCCCTCCGGCCACCATGCCGAAGAGCCCCAGCCCGCCCTGCCAGATCATGAAGATCTCGACCGGGTGCTGACTGTAGTACTCGAAGCCCCGAACCAGCCCCTGTGGGCTCGAGATGACGTGATATAGACGAGCGCCGATCAAGCCGAAGACGATGACCACAATCAACCCATTCCAGATGTGGTCCGGATCCTCTCCTCTTCTCCTAGCCTCGATTGTCGCCACGTAGGAGCCGATCAGTATGCAAGTCACCACTACGATGCCATACCAGTAGATCGGTATGCCCAAGATGGGCAGTCTGAACGCTATAGGGTCCATACTCTCATGTTTCCTTTCCGTGTGACTGTCCGAGCCAATTACGTGACTCTACTGCAAGAAGGTGTCTCGTGCCTACTTGGTGGGGAGTCTTGGCTGTGGGCCGCCTCGCTTGGTGGCTCTGCGCCCAAGTTCCCCCGTCTCAGAGTGGTAAGTGGGGCGCTGTCCCTGTCAGCTTCGCCACTTTGGGGTTCTTTCAGGAGAGTCATGCTTTGGTTCTCAATCCTGCTGCCTGGTGAACGCCTGCGTATGGCTGTTGAACAGGCGTTGGATGAACCGTGAGAGCGTCCCGTCCGCCTCCGGGCGTAGCAGGAAGTGGTAGTGATTGGGCATCAGGCAGTACGCGATCACGCTCAGGGGGTAGTCTGCCAGGAACGACTTGGCACGCCGCAACAGGAACACGTGATTGCCGTCGTTCGCAAAGATGCGTTCGCGATTGCATCCCCGGTTGTAGACGTGATAGTTGTGACCTGCCGGATGCACTTGTCACCCTCAAACCTCTGCCCTGAGCCTTACCTGACCCTTGCGAAGGTTTGAAACCTTCGCAAGGATTCCTTCCTTTCTATGTGACTGTCGGAGCCAATTATATCCCTTCTACCAAGGGCCTCGCAACAAGTGTCGCCTGAGTGTTGGGGAATCCCTGACCTCCGGCGCGCCAACTGTCTTGCTTGCTACTGTTCCGTGGTGTACAATGATGCCGGCTGGCGAAGCTGCGAAGACCAAGCCAGCGCATGGAGTAAACGATATGGCGACGGACCTAGGCACCAAGGTGGGCTACTTGAAGACGGTCGACATTTTCCAAGACCTGAGCGAGGAGGAGTTGCAGACCCTGGAGCGTTCGATCTCCATGATCCCTTGTTCAGCGGGCAAGATTTTCTACACCCCCGAAGATGCCGGCGAGGCCCTGTTCATCCTGAAGAAAGGGAAAGTACAGCTCTACCGCATCTCCCCAGACGGCAGGAAGCTGGTCATCAGCACTCTGGCTCCCGAAACCATCTTCGGCGAGATGTCGCTGATCGGCCAAGGGATGTATGGCAGTTTTGCTGAAGCCATGGAGGAATGCACGGTCTGCAAGATGGACCGCGCTGACCTGGAACGGTTACTCCTAGAGAAGCCCAAGGTGGCATTGCGGACTCTTGAGGTCATCGGTAAACGCCTTCTGGAAGTTGAGGCCCGTCTCGAGGGCATCGCGTTCAAGACGGTTGCGGGCAGGCTGGCCTCTTTGCTGCTCCGTTTGAGAAAAGATCAGGGAGACACCATTCTTGGATTGACCCACCAGAACCTGGCGGATGACATTGGCACCCATCGAGAGACGACTACCCAGGCTCTGAGCAAGTTCAAGGCGCAGGGATTGGTGGAAACGGGTCGCAAGAGGATACAGATTCTTGACCCAGAGGGCCTGCAGCATATCGCCAACAGGTAAAAGGCAAGACATACAAGAAGGGCCAACCTACCCAGGGCTGGCCCTTTAGTCACACCGCAACTGTCTCAGCCTATGGCTGCATCCTCGCCCTCGTCGGCCTTGCCCTCTGGAAGCTTCTCCGGTTCCTTCTCCCCAGCTATGAGCAGCGGCTCGAACTCCACCGGCATTTCGCTTCTACCGCTGAAGATACCACCTTCATCTATCAGGAATGAAGTCACCTCAATGTTCCCCCATAGCAGTCCAGTAGATAGTATCTCCAACCGTCCTGTGGCACTGACGTTTCCCTTGACTGCTCCCGATATCGAGACGTTGCGGCCTACTATGTCAGCAACTACCTTGGCCGTCTCTCCGATGATGACGTTCCCCATTGTCTCCACGCTGCCTTCAAACACGCCATCTATGCGCACTCCACCGTCGCATTTCAGGTCCCCAATGAAGCTGGCAGTAGGCCCTACAACGTTTTCAATTCTGTCACTGGCCGGACTGTCTATCACGTCTACCAAAGCTAACCCTCCTTAGCCGTCATGGGGCGTATGGCAATGGCTCATGCTCCCGAGTTGTCATGGATTGCCCAGACTCAGATAGATCATGGGATCCATCGGAATGCCGTTTAGAACAATCTCGTAGTGGAGGTGAGGCCCTGTGCTCCTGCCTGAGTCACCGGATAGAGCTATCACCTCCCCCTCCTCCACCATGTCACCGGGGTCCACCAAGTACCAGGAGTTATGCCCATAGACGGTTGAGAAACCCATTTCGTGATCTAGGACAATAGTCCAACCCAAGCCCGGCCGCCACCCGGCGAACGCAACCTCCCCCGCCTTGGTCGCGCTCACTGGCGTCCCATACCACGCACCTATATCCAATCCTCTATGGAACTCCAGATAACCCTTCTCAGGTAGCACCCGATAGCCAAATCCGGAGGTGATCTCCCCCTCTAGCGGCCACCTCATGGGCGCGGCCGCCAGGACACGCAACTCATGCTCCAGCGCGGCGGGATCTTCCCTCTTCTCAGGAGCGATCCTCTCCACTCTCGCAGTCAGCGCGTCCAGCAACACGTTCAACTCCTGGGTGGTCCCGGGCAACAACAACTGCATCGCCTCCACCTCGTTGCTGGTTTCCACCGCCAGCGACATGCTGTAGTCCCCGAACTCGGAACCGCCCTGCCCCCCCTGCATGTTGTATGACGCTGGTGCGACGGTGGCCGTCGCGGTGATGACCACATCCTCCATCCCTATGAGCTCGCGAATCTGGCGAGACAAACTCTCTAGTTCCAGCATCCCCGCTCTGAATCGTTCCACTGAGCCGGACAGACTGATGACCTCCTCCTGCTGAGTCAGGATGGTCCGCCGCATGTCCTGCTCTCGAGCCTCTTGAAGAGCCTGCCTCCGGTCCAACTCCTTGAGTCGACTACTCAGTCTGTAGTCACTGGCGGCAAGGTAGATCAAACCGAAGACCAGCAACGACGCTAAGGCTATCGCGGTTGGAATGACCCACAGAGGAATACGAAAGCTCAGAGGAGGACGCTCAGAATGAGGCACGATCATCAACGTCAACGATCGCGTCTCTCTCTTGCGTGTCACTATGCCTTGTCTCCTTGAACGCTGGCTCGTGGCGGAGTTCTGGACAGCTTCTGCTCCGTGGCCGGAATCGGCTCCATGGCGGAGCCCAACGGATGTGGTAGGAACCACCAAAAACTATACTATAACTGAGAGTTCTTGTCAACCTCGCTCTGACGGGCCTTGGTTATGGCCTCCTTCTCCTCGACCGAGAGGTTGTAGCTAGATCCCCATTTGCTTACCGGCTTGGCATACAACCGACTGTCAGCACGTCCTTGAAGACCACTGACCACCACTCCGCTGCCCTGGGCATCGAGGAAAGCCACCGCGAAACTCTGTTCCCCAGCCGTGCCGTCGAAAGCGTTGAAGCGCACCAGCCCCAACCGCTGTATGCTGTGCTCGAGTTTCCTCTCCATCTCTGCCGAGGTCTCTGTCAACTGATCGGCCTTGGAGGCCGCCAGCCGCATTTGCTCGACATACATGCTAAGAAGCTCTCCCAGGTCCTTCCCGTCACTGCTCACTAGCAACGCCCCGTAGCTCTTGCGCAACTGGCGTGTCTCTCTATGAAGCAGCATCAACCAAACACCTAGGACGATGACCAGCACAAACAAGCCTAGCCACAATTGAAGACCGTAGTGCTCATAGAGCCGCTGTAATGGTTCCACCTCGTGCGCACCTCACGCTCGTCCAGTTCCCTACAGAAAGCAACCCATTTTATACCGCTTGTCGGACATAGTCAACTGTGGCTGTGACGAGAGCGTTGAAAGAGGCTCTGTGGATCAGGAAGCGTGGGAGGAGCATCGTGCAGCACGAAACGGCGACAACTTTCTGATCCGTCCCGATGAACGGCTGGGAAGTGCGCCGAACAGCGATGTTGGCCTAGGCGCACGACGTGCCGTGCGTTTACGGAGTTGACGTGGCCTCGTGGCAGAGACCCCACACCTCTTTGGGCTGGCGAACACGGCAGGTAGCACGTGAAGAAACGCCAACACCCTCATGCTATCGCGGGATTCCCAGCTCTCGGAACCTTTCTTCCACACGTTCACTTTGACAACACGTGGTCTCTGGGGTATCATCCAGGCGAGTTGGCTCTGCCGTACCACAAAGCGGGTCTCTAATGGTTACTGACAACGAGGATCGGGCAGACATACACATCTTGGTGGTGGACGACGAGCGGCCGGTGAACGCCATCTTGGAGCGGTATCTGACTCAGATGGGCTACTCCTGTGTCACCGCTGAGAGCGGTCCAGAAGCTCTGGAAAAGCTGAGCCAGCAGCCATGCGCCCTCGCGCTGTGTGACATCAGGATGCCAGGCATGGATGGCCTAGAGCTACTACAGCGTATCAAGGAGTTCCACGATGAGATAGCCGTGATCATGGTCACCGCGGTTGACAACAGGGAGGTCGCGGTCGAGGCCATGAAGTATGGGGCGTATGACTATATCACGAAGCCCTTCCACCTCGAAGACGTACTGATCAGTGTAGAGAGGGCCTTGGAGAACCGCCAACTGCTGCTGGAGAAGAAAGAGTACCAGCGGAATCTGGAGCGGAAGGTCGAGGAGAGAACTAGAGAACTGGCGCAAACGAACGAGGAGATGCAGCGGCTCTTCATCAGCACCATCGAGAGCATCGTTCTCACGCTACACGCCAAAGATGAGTACACAGAGGACCATTCCAGGCGCGTGTCCACTCACGCCACGGCCATCGCCAAGAGACTCTCACTACCAGGGGAAGAGGTGGAGAACATCCGTCTGGCTGCCCTCCTTCACGACATCGGCAAGGTGGGTACCAAGGAGAGCGTACTGGACAAGCCTGGCAAGCTGACTGCTGAAGAGGTGAGTCACATCAGATCACATCCACTGGTCGCCGCCAGCATTCTGGAGCCCATCGCGGCTCTGAAAGACGTGGTCACCTACATCAAGCATGTACACGAGGACTACGACGGGAGCGGATACCCTGATGGACTCAAGGGGGGAGAGATACCGCTGGGGTCCAGAATAATCACCGTGGCCGACGTCTTCGATGCCATGACCTCCGCCCGTCCGTACCGACCGGCCCTGGATGCCGAGACCGTGCTAGACCATCTCCGCGAAGAAGCGGGTAAGCAGTTCGATCCGCTGGTGCTGGAGGCCTTCCTGAAAGCATATTCGGAAAGCTGAGGGTCCAATTGCCTTTGGCGGACGTCGCATAGGT
>JAUWLF010000108.1 GCA_030613785.1 Chloroflexota bacterium
CGAGTGACCTCGGGGCACGCTCAGGATGCCGGCAACCGGCTCTCTTAGCCCCTCGAGGCGCGGCTCAAGCCTCGACATCATCCCGAGTAGCGCCAAGCACGTATCGAGGGAGGCGGGTTTCTGCACTCACCCCCACCTCCCTCCTCCCCCATCAAGGGGGAGGACGCTCCCCGTCTGGGTTCTGCTCCGCCGAGGGAAGGACTGTTGACTCTCCTCCCTTGATGGGAGGGGCGGGGGGAGGGTGATTGGAGCGAAAGTGGCCATCGCACCCTTCGACTGACCTCGGGGCACGCTCAGGATGCCGGCAACCGGCTCTCTTGGCCCCTCGAGGCGCGGCTCAAGCCTCGACATCATCCCGAGTAGCGCGAAGCGCGTATCGAGGGAGGCGGGTTTCTGCACTCACCCCCACCTCTATCCTCCCCCATCCAAGGGGGAGGAGGCTCCCCGTCTGGGTTCTGCTCCGCCGACGGCAGGACTGTTGACTCCCCTCCCTTGATGGGAGGGGCAGGGGGAGAGGCTCCTCTTGACTCCCCTCCCTTGATGGGAGGGGCGGGGGGAGGGTGATTGAATCCAACATAGCCATCGCACCCTTCGACTCGCCTCGGGGCACTCTCAGGATGCCGGCAACGGGCTCTGTTGTCGCGTTGAAGCGCGGCTCAAGCCTCGACTAGCATCCCGAGTAGCGCGAAGCGCGTATCGAGGGACGCGGGTTTCTGCACACACCCCCACCTCCATCCTCCCCCATCCAAGGGGGAGGATGCTCCCCGTCTGGGTTCTGCTCCGCCGACGGCAGGACTGTTGACTCCCCTCCCTCGATGGGAGGGGCACGGGGAGGGTGATTGGAGCGAAAGTGGCCATCGCACCCTTCGACTGACCTCGGGGCACGCTCAGGATGCCGGCAACCGGCTCTCTTGGCCCCTTGAGGCGCAGCTCAAGCCTCGACATCATCCCGAGTAGCGCGAAGCGCGTATCGAGGGACGCGGGCCTCTGCACACACCCCCACCTCTATCCTCCCCCATCCAAGGGGGAGGAGGCTCCCCGTCTGGGTTCTGCTCCGCCGACGGGAGGACTGTTGACTCCCCTCCATCGATGGAAGGTTAATGGAAGCCAACGTGGCCATCGCACTCTTCGACTGACCTCGGGCCACGCTCAGGATGCCGGCAACGGTCTCTCTTGTCCCGTTGAGGCGCGGCTCAAGCCACGACATCATCCCGAGTAGCGCGAAGCGCGTATCGAGGGACGCGGGTTCCTGCACACACCCCCACCCCTGTGGTGAGCCTGTCGAACCATCAATCCTCCCCCATCAAGGCGGAGGACGCTCCCCGCCTGGGTTCTGCTCCGCCGACGGCAGGACTGTTGAGTCCCCTCCCTCGATGCGAGGGCCAGGGGGAGAGGCTCCTCTTGACTCCCCTCCCTTGATGGGAGGGGCGGGGGGAGGGTGATTGGAGCGAAAGTGGCCATCGCACCCTTCGACTGACCTCGGGGCACGCTCAGGATGCCGGCAACCGGCTCTCTTGGCCCCTCGAGGCGCAGCTCAAGCCTCGACTAGCATGCCGAGTAGCGCGAAGCGCGTATCGAGGGAGGCGGGTTTCTGCACACACCCCCACCTCCATCCTCCCCCATCAAGGGGGAGGAGGCGCTTCTCTTGACTCCCCTCCCTCGATGGGAGGGGTTGCTTCTCCTAGACCTCCGAGGTCTCTTATGCCCCCCACCCGCTACCCACGTCTCCGCCCCACCCACCAAGGGAAAGGAGAGGCTCAACGACGCTTAACTCCCCGCCCTTGAGGGGAGGGGCAGGGGGAGGGTGATTGGAGCCAACGTGGCCATCGCACCCTTCGACTGACCTCGGGGCACGCTCAGGATGCCGGCAAACGGCTCTCTTGGCCCCTCGAGGCGCAGCTCAAGCCTCGACATCATCCCGAGTAGCGCGAAGCGCGTATCGAGGGACGCGGGTTTCTGCACACACCCCCACCCCTGTGGTGAGCCTGTCGAACCATCAATCCTCCCCCATCAAGGCGGAGGACGCTCCCCGCCTGGGTTCTGCTCCGCCGACGGGAGGACTGTTGACTCCCCTCCCTCGATGGGAGGGGTTGCTTCTCCTAGACCTCCGAGGTCTCGGAGACCTCGGAGGTCTCTTATGCCCCCCACCCGCTACCCACGTCTCCGCCACCCACCCACTAAGGAGGAAGATGTCCTGTGTCAGTTGCCCATTGACACCCAAGCGCCCCTACCGTATACTAAGTACTGGTGGTAATCCTAGCTCGTCGGGCGCTCTCTCGGGTGCCCCACAGTACAGGGAGTCCCTATGACATATAAGGAAGCGTTCAAAGAATCCTTGGAAAGCCCCGAGACCTTCTGGGCCCGTGCGGCCGAGGAGATCACCTGGTACAAGAAATGGGATCGCGTCCTCGATGCGTCGAACCTTCCTTTTGTCCGCTGGTTCGCGGGTGGAGAACTCAACACCTGCTACAACGCCCTCGATCGCCACGTGGAAAGTGGGCGAGGGGACCAAACGGCCCTCATCTACGACAGCCCCGTCACCGACACCATCAAGACCTACACCTACTCCGATCTGAGAGATCGCGTCTCCAAGATAGCCGGCTTCTTGACCGCCCTCGGCGTCTCCAAAGGGGATCGAGTGGTGATCTACATGCCCATGATTCCCGAAGCGGCCATGGCTATGCTGGCCTGCGCACGCATCGGGGCCATCCATTCCGTCGTCTTTGGCGGCTTCGCCCCCAGGGAGCTTGCCATACGCATTGATGACGCCAAGCCCTCGGTGGTGCTGTCGGCCTCATGCGGCATCGAAGTCAAGAGGGTCATCCCCTACAAGCCTCTGTTGGATGAGGCCATCTCCATCGCCGAACACGAGCCTGAGAAGTGTGTGATCTGGCAAAGGCCCCAGGTGGAAGCGGAACTGCTCGCTCCCAGGGATCTGGACTGGATGGAACTGGAGGAGAAGGCCGAGCCAGCGGACTGTGTTCCCATAGCTGCCACCGATCCGCTGTACATCCTGTATACGTCTGGCACCACCGGCATACCCAAAGGCGTCGTCCGCGACAATGGCGGCCATGCCGTGGCCCTCAACTGGACGATGAAGCACATCTACGGCATCGATCCGGGAGACGTCTTCTGGGCCGCCTCCGACGTGGGTTGGGTGGTGGGCCATTCCTACATCGTCTACGCCCCTTTGTTCAAGGGCGCCACCACCATCATCTACGAGGGGAAACCTGTCGGCACCCCTGACCCGGGGGCGTTCTGGCGGGTGATCTCACAGCATAAGGTCAAGGCCCTGTTCACCGCCCCCACTGCCTTCAGAGCCATCAAGAGAGAGGATCCCCGAGGCGAATACCTCAAGGAGTACGATCTGTCGGGATTCGACACCCTGTTCCTGGCGGGGGAACGGACGGACCCCGACACCTATCACTGGGCCACGGACCTGCTTCAGAAGCCGGTCCTAGACCACTGGTGGCAGACCGAAACCGCGTGGGCTATCACCGGGAACTTCCGGGGCCTGGAGTTCTTCCCGCCCAAGCCGGGCTCTGCTTCGCTGCCCATGCCCGGGTACGACGTCACCATTCTCGACTCCATCACGGGCGAGCCGGTGGAACCCAACACCGAGGGTATCATCACGGTGAAACTGCCCCTTCCGCCAGGCAATCTGACGACCCTGTGGGAGAACGACGAGGGGTACAAGGAATCCTACATGGATCCCTATCCGGGCTACTACCTCACCGGCGATGGCGGGTTCATCGACGAGGACGGGTACGTGTGGGTCATGGGCCGCACGGACGACGTGATCAACGTGGCTGGCCACAGACTCTCCACCGGGGGAATGGAGGAGATCCTGGCCAGACACCCCGACGTGGCCGAGTGCGCGGTGCTGGGTGTCCACGACGATCTAAAGGGGCAGGTCCCCGTGGGTTTCGCCGTCTTGAAGGCCGGCGCGAATCGCGAGGAGGAGGAATTGGTGGGCGAACTCATCCGCATGGTGCGAGAGCAACTGGGCCCCATCGCCTCCTTCAAGAGTGCGGTGATCGTGGATGGCCTGCCAAAAACCCGCTCGGGTAAGATCCTCCGAGGCACCATGCGCAGTATCGCCGATGGGGAGACCTACCGAGTGCCCTCCACGATAGACGATCCCGCCACCCTCGGCGAGATCGAAGTCGCTGTCCAAACCATCGGATACGGGAAGAAGTAGCATACCGAGAGGATCAGTAGAAAACCCTGGCCAGTTCCGGCGAGAACTTCCTTCCCCACAGGCAGTAGCTGTCCTTCGTCATCTCGGCTGGTTGCCCGACTCGGTGTCGTAGGACCGGCGCTTGCGCCGTATGGCAGCGCGCAACCGTTCGGCTGAGGTCAGATCGAAGCCTCATCGAGTAGCTTCTTGGGACGTTGCTCCAGTGGAATACCCTCTCGTATCTTGACCTAAGGCGAACTCCGTCGTATATTCATGCCAGATCCCGCCAGACTACGGGTTCGGCGCCAAAATACCAAGTCCAACTCAGTAAATGATCGTACACGAAATCGGAGGTATGCAATGAAAACTCTGGTTGTCTATGACTCGGTCCATGGGAATACGGAGAGAGTAGCCAAAGGTATCGGTGATGCTATTACCGGTGAGGTTCAAGTTCTCCGTGCGGGTGAAGTGAATTCCTCCGAATTGAAAACGTTTGACCTTCTGATCGTCGGTGGTCCGACCCACAGAGGCAGGCCCACGCAGGCGATTCGAGACTTGCTTGACCAAGTGCCGGGGATTGCCTTGCAGGGCACCAACGTAGCTGCGTTCGATACCAGATTGCCGGCCAAATGGGTCCGAATCTTTGGCTATGCCGCACCAAGAATCGCTGGCACTCTGAAGAAAAAGGGCGGGACTCTCATAGGGTCAGCGGAAGGCTTTTTCGTCGAAGGCACCGAAGGTCCGCTGAGGGAGGGTGAACTTGAGCGTGCTGCCCTTTGGGCGAAAGAGATTGTCAAGAGTACGAAGTAGTTCAACGACGAAAAGGGGCGCTCCTTGTCCTTCCGTATGGCCGCGACGAGTATCTTCCGCGTCGGAGGTAGAAATGAGGGTGCCTCTAGAGACCCTTTCCTAATGATCACCCATTCGGTCTGCTTGTGCAGAAAGGTTCTGTGGAAGTATGTGTTGGGCGGCAGGTAAACGCCATCGTTAGGTACAGAGAATCACGCACCCAGAGGGAGATCAAATGAGGATATTGGGCATCAATGGCAGCCCTCACAAGAGCGGGAATACGTTCAAGCTAATCAGCGAGATATTCCGAGGAGTTCGTGAAAACAACCACCAGTGCGAAGTGGTTCATCTGGTAGATCTCCACCTGGACTATTGCAATTGGTGTGGAGAATGTTGGGAAGCTACGCCTGGTGTTTGCCCCATTGATGATGGCTTCATGGAGCATCTCAGGCAGATTTTCGAAGCCGACATATTGATCGTAGCAACACCCTCCTCCACCCGGTCAGTCACAGGTTACATGAAAAACTGGTTAGATCGGTTCTGCAACAGTCAACTAGTCTGGGAAGTGAACAAAGAGGGGCAGGTAACCAAATCGTCACGGGTGCCTGAGGGCAAGCAGTCCATCATCATTGTGCAAGGCTGCACCGACAAGTTGCAAGAAACGATAGAACCAATCAATGTGGTGATGGACGTGTTGGAGATTCCGGTCATCGAGAGGCTGGTTGTTGCCAAAGTAGGCTTGACTGAAGATGACAGTGTTGACAAGAAGCCAGAGGTAATGCAGCGGGCTCTTCAAATTGGTCGAAGCCTGAGTTAGCGGTTCTTTCAGCTAGAAACCGCGCCTGACAAGCGCATACAGCCGACCTGCTAATCGAGTGTCCTCTTCTTGCCAGGTTTCGTTCTTGCAGCGTTTGGCTTCACGGGTGGTGTTACTGCGAAACACGCAGGCGGCTCATGCGCGGCCCGTTAGACGCCCAGAGGAGACAAAAGGAATATGAACCAACGGAAGGGGACAAGTCCCATTTATCGTGAAGTTCAGCAGTTTCGGCAAGTTTGGATTTGGGTTCTTGTATCTGCCCTTGCTGGGTTGGTGTGGTATGCGGCGGTGACGCAGCTTCTACTACATCGTCCATTCGGCGGTAGACCGATGGCAGATATTCCATTGGTCATTAACTGGTTCATCTTTGGCATTGGCTTGCCCGCGCTATTCTTCTTCGGCCGACTTGTCACCGAAGTGCGCGATGATGGAATCTACATCTGCTTTTTCCCGTTCCATTGGAGTTTCCGCAAAATAGCCTTCACAGAAGTGAAACAATACAAAGTACGGACTTACCGCCCTATCAGAGAGTATGGCGGTTGGGGCATCCGATATGGGTGCAAAGGGAAGGCATACAATGTGAGTGGTGATCGTGGCGTGCAGATAGAGTTATTGAATGGCAAACGGTTGCTGATAGGTTCGCAGAGAGCAGAAGAACTTTGGCGAGCAATTCAGGCACAGTATGGCGAGCAAGAGGGCAAGAGCGCGTAACGAGCGGTTGCAGCCGACGCGGCTGTCGCCGCGATGAAAGGTGGGGCACTTGCCCGGCCTTGCTCTGGTTTGCGGGCGCTCTGAGCATGGGTCGCCGCGCGGGTGAACTCGCCGCCGTTGGATGTAGAAAGTCCGTTGCTTCGCAGTTGAGCTTCAATTCGAAGGAGATGTATATGACTACAACCGATCAAGATTTCTACGAAGTGGTTAGAAGGCGACGTACTGTAAGGAGTCTTCAGGATAGGCCCATTGAACAAGAGACATTGCATCGTGTCCTCGAAGCAGGGGTAAGGGCTCCTACACACAATCATATGCGTGAATGGCATTTTGTCTTCCTAAAGGATCACGACAAGAGACAGGCAGTTCTGGAATCGGAGGGAGCGTTCAGCCGCGCACCTGATCGGAAGTTTCTTGATGAGAGCCTCAGCAAGATCACCAACCCATACCACCGGGAAATCTACTCTTACTCGGTTCCATTACAAGAAAGAATGCTTCTAACAGCGCCTGAAACACTCATTGTCTGCTTTCGTATGGAGAAACCCCTCTCTGAGTGGGAGAGGCTTTTCGAATTGAACAACTTCGCTTCAGCGTGGCTGGTTGTAGAAAACGTCCTTCTCGCAATGGCAGCAGAGGGGCTTTATGGTGTAACGATGGTTCCATTTAGGACTTCCAGAGTAAAGAGACTTCTCGGCATACCTGATGATTGTGAGATTGCTACTTTCATTCCACTAGGATATCCGAAGAAAGAGCCTAGCATCAGGCAGATCAAGATGAATCTGGAAGAAGGAATTCATATTGATGAATGGTAGAATGAGGAGAAGTTGTTTGTGTGCAGGTGCATGCCGCCCAAGAACCGCATGAACCCGACCGGGCCTATCGGCCCGCGCACATCGGCGGTCACACGCACTTGTAGTTGGTCCTGTGGCAGAAGCTCATTCACCTATCCGGCCCGGCGGGTTATACGGGTGCCATTAGCCGCCTGGACGAAAAAGCAGCAATCGCTGGTGAGCGAAAACTCAGCACATTAAGGAGGTTCATATGAACCCGGCCCTGTTAGCTATTGACGTCCAGAAGGAATTCTTCAAGTTCAGTCCGACAACGGCACAATCTCTCAACGATGCTACTGAGTACATCAACGCAGCCATCGCGCTGCTCAGAGAAAAGGACCTGCCGGTCATCTGCGTCCAACATATGGATGAAGAGGAGAAGCTCGTACCAGGCGAGGAGGGATTCGAATTGCCCGAGGAGTTAGACATACTGCCCTCGGACTTGCATATCCACAAGACGTATGGAAATTCCTTCAATAAAACACCCCTGGAGGAGGAATTACGAGACCTTGGCGTAGACACCGTCATCATCACCGGCTTTTGCGCCGAGTATTGCGTGCTGTCCACGTATCGAGGCGCCCAGGATCTTGATCTGACCCCCATCATTCTACGAGGGTCACTTGCCAGCAGCATACCGGAGAATATCAAATTCGTCGAAAGCATTAGCGACATCATCTCTTATGGGGTTCTGAAAAAGATCGTAGGATAGAATGGCTAGGCGCATCTGTACAGGCGGCTAACAAGTCGGTGCAGCCGACCAGGCTATCGAGAGTCGTCTTGTTGCCGGTTTTTGGTTTGCGGCATTTCAGGTCAAGTTTGGCATTACTGCGAAAGCCGCCTGGCGGCTGAGCTCCTGGTCGTTATGCCGCCCGTAGTCGTCTGACCGTGTGATTCAGAATAGGGGGCATTGGTGAAACGCTTCATCGTTTTCCTTAGACTGGCCGTGGTGCTTACTACATTGATGTTCGGCACATGGTATTTGAGCGCGACATTCTTACCCGAGGGAGTTCTCCGATCATTCTTTTCCAGCCGCTTTTCAGCAGTTGTAGGAGAATTCACATTTTGGAGAGTATTTCTCGCAAACTTCCTGGCAGGATTTCTCGGTGTCCAGTTTATGAATCTTTTCAGAGTGGGCAAGTGGCCTGGTGGACTATACGTCCTCCCAGTATTCTGGATCATCTACGGGCTGCTACTGGGCACCAATTCCTTTGTGTTTGCTGGTGCACCAGTTCCTTTCTCCATTTCTGTTCTTTGGACGCGAACGGGCTTCAGTGAATTGTTTGCCTACACACTAGGGTATGAAGCCTCACGCGACTGGGCGTTGTGGCGACAGCAAGGGCTTTGGAGAGTAAGCCGACTTGACGGAAAGAACTGGAATCCACGAATACAAGACCTGGCTTATTGGGGTGCCGGATTGATCCTTCTACTGGTTGCGGTAGCGCGGGAGGTCAGCTAAAAGTGGCGAGGGCAGCCTAACCAGCGGTTGCAGCCGACCTTGCCATATCGGTGCTCAATTTTGCTGGTAGTCGTGCTTCCGCAGGCTGGTTTTCAGTCAAGTAACGTAGCATAACCCGCAAGGCGGCTCATCCGCGTACGGTTATGCGGCCCTATTACACGACACGTTGATGCTCGTGGGGGAGAATAGCTAAAGATGAAAGAACTTGTAGCTGAGTTATCAAAGGGTATCTGGACTCTACCACCATTCCCCGTGGTACTGGTGACGGTTGATCGCAACATCATGACAGCAGGCGCTTTCCATTTCTACTCGTTCAAGCCCCCTTCGGTTATGGTGGGAATCATACCTAAGAAGTATACCTATGAACTCATCAACAGAGAGAACGAGTTTGGTATTAACATTCCAACAATGGAACAGATAGCGCTTGTACGCACTTGTGGTTCGGTCTCGGGCAGGGACGTTGATGACAAATACAGCAAGGCGGGGGTGACACCTTTTCGGGGTACCAAGATCAAGAGCTATTTGATCAAGGAGTGTCCCGTGAACCTAGAATGTGTAGTCGTGCACAAGGTTGGTTTTACAGGCACGCATCAATGGTTCGTGGGAGAGATTCAGGCAGTGCACGTTGATGATACGTACACACGGGATCAACCGCTCATGTTCTGGAGTGGAGAATATCGAAAGGTTGGGGAGTTCCTTGAGAAAGCCTGGTAAGACTGTAGGCGAGAGAGCTTGGGCGGGGATTTGATAGGGGCCGCATAACAGTCGCTGCACCTGACCGCCCTATCTTGCGCCGAATTCGAAGTTTGTTTCGTTGTTGCAGTGAGTCTGACACAGTGATGTGCGTTGCAAAGCCGCGCGGCGGCTCAGCTCTCGGTCGTGACGCGAGGGCCCTGGAACCCGTCAGAACCAGCGGTGTTCTTTTGATTCTACCGCCCAGGGTAGCGGCTACTGCGGTCTCGGTTGTGCTTGCGGTTTGATCGTGTCTTTTGCGCGTGGTTCGGGCGGTTCCCTCGCGATTGGCTTTCCCGTGCAAAACCGCCATAGTTGAACCCGGGCAAGCGCCGCCGTTCGATCTGTTTGCCCAGCACCTTTTCGATCTGGCGCACCAGCGGCTCATCGCCGTGAGTCACAAAGGTGAAGGCTTCACCGGTCTTGTAGACGCGGCCGGTGCGCCCGATACGGTGCGTGTAGGCGTCCACGGTGTCCGGCATATCAAAGTTGATCACGTGCGAGATATCTGAAACATCGATGCCGCGCGCAGCAACGTCGGTGGCGACGAGAATGTCGTACTTGCCGTCCCGAAAACCATTGATCGACTGCTGGCGCCGATTCTGCGACATGTTGCCTTGCAGCGCCGCAACGCGGTACCTTCGTTTTTCCAGGTCGCGGGCCAGGTTGCGGGCGCGGTACTTGGTTCGCGTAAAGATTAGTACGCGGCCCGTAGCCGTCTGTTCCAGGGTAGCCAGCAGCAGCGTTTTCTTGAGGCCTTGCGATACGGGATAAAGAGTGTGGGAAACGGTCTTGGCCGGGGCAATCACGCCGATCTGCACGGTGACGGGGTCCTTGAGAATGCTGTCGGCCAGTTCGCGGATATCCTCGGGCATTGTGGCCGCAAAGAAGAGCGTCTGGCGTCGCGCCGGCACGAGCTTGAGAATGCGACGAATGTCGGGCAGGAAGCCCATGTCGCACATGTGATCGGCTTCGTCCAAGACCAATACCTCGACGTGCGACAGGTCAATGCTACGGTCGCTAGCCAGGTCAAGCAAGCGGCCCGGGCAGGCAACGACGATCTCTGCGCCGCGCCTCAAGGCCTCAACCTGACGCTGCTTGCTGACGCCGCCATAGACGGCGACGCTGCGCACTCGCGTTTCCTGGCCCAGATCCACACTCGCCTGCCGGATCTGTTCGGCAAGCTCGCGCGTGGGCGCCACGATGAGGGCGCGCACGTGACCCGATGGGCCTGTGGTCAAGCGCTGAAGAATGGGCAGGACAAAGGCCGCGGTTTTCCCCGTGCCGGTTTGGGCTGTCCCCAGCACGTCGCGCCCTTCAAGCACGACGCCGATCGCCTGCTGCTGAATTGGGGTGGGCGTGGTGTACCCAAGCGCCTTGATGCCGGCGCTGATGCGCGGATCAAAAGAGAATTGTTCGAAATTCAAGTTCAGTGCTCCTTGACTGCATTGAGCCAAGTCGCACTCTTGACTCTGCGATAGATTCAGGTATAGTACCTGTGAATTGGTCCAGAGTGGCATAAAAACACCGCTCCGATTGGGTGAATCGGAACGGTATAAGACGCCAAACCGATTAACTTGACCAACATCAACAATTATACCCGGAAATAGCACTTGTGTCAAATCGGGTGGCCTCTAAAACCAATATACAAGATACTCGGATCAGACATAGCCGGGCGGGTTGAAGCGGTTGGCAGAAACGTAAAGCAGTTTCAGCCAGGTGATGAGGTATTCGGAATAAGCGATTCTGGCGCTTTTGCCGAGTATAGGTGTGTTACTGAAGACTATTTAGCACCAAAGCCAGCCAATATATCGTTTGAGGAAGCAGCGGCCATACCCGTAGCGGCACTCCCCGCCCTGCAGGGTCTTCGCGATAAAGGACAGATTCAGTCGGGGCAAAAGGTCTTGATTAATGGTGCGTCTGGTGGTGTGGGCACGTTTGCGGTGCAGATTGCCAAATCGTTCGGGGCTGAAGTGACTGGCGTGTGCAATACGAGGAAATTGGACATGGTGCGCTCGATTGGGGCAGACCAGGTCATTGATTACACTCAAGAAGATTTCACCCAGAATGAGCAGCGTTATGACCTGATTCTCGCTGCTGGGGGATATCGTTCGATTTTCGATTATAAGCGTGCATTAAGTCCTGAGGGGATTTATGTCTGTGCCGGAGGTTCCTTTGCTCAGTATTTCCAAGCTATGCTCCTGGGACCATTGATTTCAATGATGGGGAGTAAGAAACTGGGTTCCGTGATGGCGAAACCAAACCAAAAAGATTTGGTGTTTTTGATAGAGCTTTTTGAAGCCGGCAAAGTAGTACCTGTCATAGATAGACGTTACCCGTTAAGTGAGGTTCCTGAAGCTCTCCGGTATTTTGGAGAAGGACCCGCCAAAGGAAAAGTAGTAATAACTTTGGAGCATAACAACAAAACCTAACAAAGCGCTGTACCCGACCGCTATTCCGCTGCGCTTCATAGCGGCAGGTGAGCTTGGTCGTTAGAATTCAATTGAGAGCCATTTCGGAATAGGTAACACCAGCGTCACTTTACGTTTCTTGTAGTCGAATTTATTATTTAAAAGTGTTCCTGAAGTGACGTATTTCCCCTTTCTTAGGGAAGAGCGCGGTTCGGAACATGTCCGCCAGGGGTCATCCGTTTCAAATGAGCCGCATGA
>JAUWLF010000002.1 GCA_030613785.1 Chloroflexota bacterium
TCTTGATCAGTCGGAGATACTTCCTGCGTTCGTTCAACGTCATCCTCTCTTCGTTGGGCATAGTTCCCTCGGTAACATTATCATTTGAGTGAACTATACCTCTTCGGTAACATTATAGGTGAGTGAATACGCGAGCTTGACTTAGCAGATGTCGGTCTGTACAATATAGCAGACTTGGTGGGGATGGCGTGTGGTGAGATGGTGCGTGATGACTCCGACCGTGGGCTTGACGTTATCAACGCAGCTTCCCGGCGGAGACGCATCGCCCTTAGGACTTTGACATACGAGGCCGGACTGGTGGCTTCCGTGGTTGGCGGGGATTCGGCGGGGAAGACAAGTCAGGAGGATCTGTGCCTCCACAGGACTGCCCAGTGAATGCTTGCCTGTCGAGCCACCGTGCCAAGCGGGAGAATCCACTGTGGTGCATAGGGATTGCGGCCGATGACGCTCGGTGTCACTGTAGGTGGAGTATCGTTCTTCGAGGGGGACAGTATGCCGGATTTGCTGCACGAACTGTTTGGATGCCATAAGCCAGTCATAGCGATGGCGCACCTACCAGCATTGCCTGGCAGCCCCAGGTACGATTCATCTCTCGGGGTGGAGGGTATCCTTGCCTCGGTGCGACGAGATGTCTCTCATCTGCTAGATGGCGGGGTTGATGCTATCCTGTTCTGCAACGAGGATGATCGGCCCTATGCATTACACGCTGACTTCGAGGCCATAGCGGTAATGACCCGCGTTGTGACAGAGATGCGGCCAACGGACCTCCCTTTTGGCGTCGACTTCCTCTGGGATCCGAAGGCCCCTCTTGCCATCGCCAAGGCTACAGGCGCCGCCTTCATCCGCGAAGTCGTTACCGGCGTGTACGAAAGCGACATGGGGGTCTGGGCCCCAGATGCGGCTGCCCTCTACCGCTATCGGAGTCTCATTGATGCCCAGAATGTCAGAGTTTTCGCCAACGTCACACCAGAATTCGCCTCTCCTCTGGGCAACCGCAGCGTGGGGCAGCGTGCGAGGAGCGCAGTCGTTTCTTCGCTAGTGGACGCCATACTCATAGCGGGACCCATGGCCGGGAGTGAGCCGGACATGCGCTTGATACGCGAGGCCAAGGCGGCAGTCGGAGATTCCGTGCCCGTACTTCTTAACACCGGTGCCCGAGTCGACAACATAGCCGAGTTCCTGACTGTTGCTGACGGGGTGATCGTCGGCTCAAGTCTCAAGGTGGCTGGGCACACCTGGAACCCCGTAGATCCCGAGCGAGTGAAAGCGTTCATGGATGAAGTACGAAGCACCAGAGAGTAGCGACACGGTAGACCCCCAACGCCAGTCCTTGGACTTTCCGTCACCGGGCGTGGAAAGGATCGCTGCATGGCCAGCTACATCTTAGGCATCGACATCGGCACCACGGCCACCAAAGGCATTCTATTGCATCCGGAGCGTGGGATTGTATCCCAGGCGGAGGCTGCCTCCACCCTGCGGTCGCCGCAAGTCGGTTGGGCCGAGGAGGATCCACTCCAGTGGTGGGACAACGTGGCGGAGGTCACACAGACGTGTCTAGGTAGGGCTGCGATCAGACCGTCCGATGTCGCTGCCGTGGGTACAAGCGGAATGGTGCCCACGTTGATCCTCTTGGACGAGCAAGGCGACGTTTTGCGCCCATCCATCCAGCAGAATGACGCCCGTTCCCAGCGGGAAATTGACGACTTCAGCAGCCAAGTCGACCACGGCGGCGTCTTGCAGAAGACCGGCAGCGCAATCACCCAACAAAGCATCGGCCCTAAGCTGCTCTGGCTGCGCCGCCATGAGCCCGAGGTGATGAATCGCGCAGCTCGCGTGATGGGCTCCTACGACTACATCGTGCACAGGCTTACGGGGAGCTACTCGTGCGAACGCAACTGGGCCCTGGAGAGTGGCCTTTTCGATCTGCACCGTGAGGACTGGGACGACGATTTGCTTCGTCTTGGCACCGTCTCGCGCGATTGGTTGGGCAAGGTACACTGGCCCAGCGATATCGTGGGCGAGGTGGGTACTGAAGCGGCCGAACACACCGGCATGGCACCCGGTACTCCGGTTGTGGCAGGCAGCGCCGATCACATCGCCTCTGCGTTCTCGGCCGGCATCAAGTCTCGCGGCGACCTCCTGGTCAAGCTTGGAGGCGCAGGAGATATTCTGTATGATCTGGACCAAGTGATGGTGGATCCACGGTTGTATCTGGACTACCATGTCATCCCTGGCAAGTATCTCATCAATGGCTGCATGGCCTCGAGCGGCAGTATCATTAGATGGTTCAAGGAGAACTTCGCTCCCGACGCCGAATATGGCACACTTGACAGAGAGGCCAGTACGGTGCCACCGGGTAGCCAGGGCCTTGTTCTGCTGCCCTACTTCCTGGGTGAGAAGACCCCCCTCAACGATCCCTTAGCCCGCGGCGTTCTCCTGGGACTCACCTTGTCCCACACGCGCGGCCACATCCACAGGGCCATTCTGGAGGGAATCTCCTACGGATTCCGCCATCATCTCGCCGTGTTCGAGGAGCGGGGCCTAGGAGTGACCCGCTGTCGCGTCAGCAACGGTGGGACGCGCTCGGGATTATGGAAGCAGATTACGTCTGATGTGCTAGGACTGGAGCTGGAGGAGATTGCCCATCACCCGGGATCGTCGCTTGGCGCTGCTTTCGTGGCGGGCAAGGGCGTTGGGCTGTTCGGTGATTGGGCTGACATAGAGCACTTCGTCAATGTAGCTGGTGTCATAGAGCCAGATAAGGACGCGCATGATACTTACGAAGAGCTGTTCAGTGTGTACCGCAACGCATATGATTCTCTGAAGCCTGAGTTCTCTACACTATCGCGGCTGGCATTGGGGCACCAACCTCAATCTAGGGAACAATGACGATCTCGTGGCGAGATGTGGCTGTGTCCAATCTCATCTGAAGCGATACGTCGCTCGTGCCCTTCACGCTCAGAACTCGCATGCGTCGCACTAATAGAGTGTGAACCGGTGGACATGTCACAGTTGCTCATCCACAATCTCGAAGAACTGTGCTATCCGTGCGCGATCCACGAACCAAGTGTCGTGAACCTGCTAATCAAACCGCTGAGATCTACAGCGTGACACGGTTCGCAGCATTGCGCAACGCCCGATGACAGACTTATCCACATAGGCAGGAACCTATGCGTGCCTGAAGGAGCGAAAACATGCGTTTGGGGATCAACTTGAGCTTTGCGGTCAAGCGTTGGCCCGAGCCGCAGGTCTGGGCCGGCTTTGTGCGTGAGAAACTGGAGCTGGACCTCGTCCAGTTCACCTTTGACCTATTGGATCCCTTGTCTCCCGAGCCGATGGCGAATTCGATGGCAAAGAAGGTCCGAGAGGCCGCAGACGACTGGGGCATTCACATCCATAGCACCTTCACCGGACTAGCTGAGTACAGTTTCAACTCGCTCTTGCACCCCGACCCAGAGGGTCGACGAATCGCGCTCGAATGGTGGAAGCGGGCCATCGAACTGACGGCTGCGATGGGCTGCAAGGCAACCGGCGGGGCCGTAGGTGCCATGAGTGTAGAGGACGCCGCGGACTCGGCGAAGGAGGCTAAGCTGTATGATCAACTGCTCGACGCCCTGGAAGAACTTGCCCGCGTCTCCTCTGCCGTCGGGGTCGACACCTTTCTGGTCGAGATCACCCCAGTTCCTCGCGAGATTCCGCACACAGTCCAGCAGGCCCAGCGCATGATGAGAGAACTAGAGGGACGGTCTGAAGTTCCGGTCCGGCTGCTGATCGACGTGGGCCATGCCATGTACAAGCCTCTGTATGGATCGGACGTCAGCGTGCCCGCCTGGTTGAGTCCTCTATCGCCCTACATAGAGGCCTTCCACCTTCAGAACAGCGACTTCCAGAGCGACCCGCACTGGGGCTGGCCCGCTCCCGGCGGCCTATTCGACGTTGGAGAATTCGCGGACCAACTCCGTGAGGCAGACCTAGACAGGGCTCCCTGCTTTCTTGAGATGGTCTATGCCTTCGAAAGAGAGGACGACCAAGTCATGGCCAATGTGGTCAGTTCGGCCGCTCACTGCCGCCGGTTTCTAGCTTGACCAGCGAAAGAGAGTCAGGTGCGATGATGGGTTTTGGCGTGGTCGCAGCAGATCTCCCGCCAAGATCGTGGGGGGTGACGCATACACGATGCAGGCCGTCGAACGCATGGAGTCTTCACCCTCGGTGCACGCTGGCATCACCGAGATGTCAGGTTGATCATCGTGTGGGAAGGCTCTCGTCTTGGGGCGTCAGCGGCCATTTGCGCACCCATCGCCTCTGCCAATAGGGCGCGTCGTTGACCGTGATGTGCACACTCAGGTCGAGTCCCACCGGCCGAAAGGCCATCACGGTCCGCACTTTCACAGCCTCCGTACTGCTTTCCCAGCAAGCTACGCTCTCGGCATGGGCACTGGGCTGACGTTCACCCAGTTCGCTGGCGGTGACCCAGCAGCGATGGTCAAAGGCTACCCTTGCCGGCTCCCCGCCTCCGTCGACGGTCAGGCTCACGGAGCAGCCGAGTCGTACGTTCACGATACCTGTGCTTGGATTCTCCTCGATGCGCCAAATCGGCGGACGGACGGGACCTTGCGCCAGGTCCGTTGCGGCGCGAAACGCTGGGCTTCGTGGTGCGCCGCGAGACGCTCTGATAGGCACCTTCACCCATGACGCCTGACCGTCTCCCCATTTGACGGTCGACTCACCTCGGCCGGGGCTTGGCAACAGGCGTGGAAAATCAGAACCGGCAACGAAGGCTCGCACTCTGTGTCCCCGTCGTACCCGATAGCACGTGGGGATGAGGTTAAGACGTATCCCTGAGCCGTCTTCCGACAAGTCCCCCCAACCCGTTCGGTGGCTCCGCACCCAACTGAGGTCGACCCATCCCGATGTGATCAAAGTGGACTTCCCATCCGGCGCCACATCGCAGAGCTTAACCACCAACAGCGGCTCTCTGACAGTCGACGTATACCGGATGAGCGCCTCAGGAACACCGGATATCTCAACATCTTGATCAAGAGGCTCACTGGTGTATGTCACGCCCTTCAACTCATCTGGACGCTGGTCCCTTGGCAAACCTGGGGTGCCCATCAGGTCCCACAGACGGCCGCGAGTCCCCAATGTGGCATCGTGTCTGAAACTGTCGTTGCCCTTCCGGATCGATTCCGTGCCAGACAGCACTCCCTCCGGCCCGAAGTGTAGGACTTCCTCGGTGACGTCCTTCGGAGGGAAGTCCTGCTTCCACACCCATTCATCTGCCCCCTGCACCCATACGGCAACCGGAGGCTCATCCATGATGCCGGTGTCGTGACCGCGGAGCCAATAGTCGAACCAACGCTGGAGTTCGTGCACGTAGTCGATGCGCCCGGCGTGACCTGAGTCGGGCATTGCATGTGCCCATGGGCCTATGGTCAGCTTCTTCGGTCCCCTGAGCATCCCGTAAGCCTCAATCATGGGCTTGACAAAAAGATCGTGCCAGCCTGCCCACAGATAGGTGGGCGTGTCAATGCACCTCAACTCTACACAGGAGCCTCGAAGCGGCACCCTATCCGACATTGCTCGGTCAAGCACACTCACCAAATAGGGCTCATTCGCCTCAAGATGTTCCTGCCAGACCGACAGCCAACGTCCATCGCTGTCCCGGTACCCGGGTGGCATGAAGTTCTGCCCAACCATCCACGCGGCCCAATTCGCGACTACTTGCAGCAGAGCCAGACGCCCCCCGAACAGCAGCCAATAGTCCCACGGATCGCCCGCCCCGTGAAATGCGGCTAGCGCACGGAGATGCGCAGGACGCTGCTCGGCAAGAAGCAGAGAGTTGATGGAACCATAGGACATGCCCCATGCTCCGACGTTACCGTCGCTCCAGGGCTGCACAGCTGCCCACTCCACCACTTCGTAGTAGTCGCGAAGCTCGCGGTCGGAGAATAGCTCAGACGTGGAACCACCCGAATTGCCAGTTCCTCTGACATCAGCCAAGAGACAAGCATACCCTGCCTGTGCCAGAGATCGCAGCGCTCCCTCGAAGAAACCCGGTCCCTGGTTGTCGTCCTTATGATACGGATACATGCTGACCAGTGTGGGAATCTCGTGATCCACCACAGGGCGGTACAAGTCCGCAGCCAGGACGGTACCATCTGACATGGGAATGAGGCAGTTCTTCACCAAGCGTGTCTCATACCGGGTCTTCAAGTCGAAAACCTCCCATCATCACTCGCCAGGCAATACCCCGCACAACGACGTTCCGGTCCCTCTGTCGCCCTCAACATGATTCACGGTGTGCGTTCACAACGGAGGCAGCAATCTCCCCTGACGCTGCTACCTCCGTCCCGCTCCCTACGAATGCAGTCCGGGATTAGGAAACCTTCCCCACCACACGTGTGGTGAGCACTACTGGGTACCAGCGCATGCTCGACCCCTCGCGGCTACATGCGCTTCCTAGGGATTATACAATCGCCACCGTCAGTAGACAACCACGATGACAGGGTGAACGAACTCCTTGCTTTCGACGATGGGCGTCTCCTTCTCCAGTGGAACAGATCCACTGCGTGGCAGGCGCGCCTTCTGGTGAACACATCCAACGTGGCGTTCTGGCCGCGTCAGGTTTGGCCAAGCATGATTGCCTGGGGAGGTCTAGCATCTTCGCGTAACCTGGAGCTCGTAGCCTCTGCCGATGGGCGACTCTCACCGCTTTGGAATCCCAACGCAGGGTGCAACTGTCCCTTAACCCTCTGAAACGTGAACCTGGCCTCCTGCTGCGGCCTCTATCGACCGCCTGCACACCTCTGTGGGATCAGTCCCATCTGGACCTTGACAGCCGCAGGCAAACGGTCGTACACTGTACTGGCTGCGATGCGCGATGCACCCAGTACTGGAGCTACAGGTCTTGCACACGAAAGGAGACGACTCATGTCCGCAGCAAAGAAGGCCCCATTTGGCTCGTGGAAATCGCCCATTACGTCGGAACTCATTGCCACTAGAACCATCGGCACCCTCGAACCCTTCTTCGGCCTTGGGGAGATTGCACTCGATGGCGAAGACATCTATTGGCTGGAGATTCGCCCGGCTGAGGGGGGACGTCATGTGGTCGTTCGCTACGCAGCGGGCGGCCACAAGAGCGAGATGACGCCCCTCCCGTTCGACGCTGGCAACGGCGTCCACGAATACGGCGGGGGATCATTCGCAGTTCGTGACGGCATAGTCTACTTCTCCAACTTCACGGACAATCTGGTCTACCGTCAAGATCCGGGGCGCCCTCCCAAGGCGATCACATCCAATGGGGACATGCGCTTTGCAGACTTTGCCATTGATGATACCAGGCGTCGGCTGATCTGCGTGCGCGAAGACCACAGCGTCGAGGGTCGGGAAGCAGTCAACACCCTGGCCAGCATCAGCCTAGACGGCGACGACGTCGGTCAGGTTGTTGTCTCTGGGAACGATTTCTATTCTTCACCGCGCCTGAGCCCTGATAGCTCGCAACTGTCATGGCTGACTTGGAGTCACCCCAACATGCCCTTCGACGGAAACGAGCTCTGGGTTGGTGAGTTGCTACCGGATGGCTCTGTCGGGGAGTCCCACCTTGTCGCAGGGGGCGCAGAAGAGTCTATCTTCCAGCCAGAATGGTCCACCGATGGGACTCTGTACTTCGTCTCGGATCGGAGTGACTGGTGGAACCTCTATTGTTGGCAGAATGGTCAGACAGAAGTCTTGTGCGTAATGGAAGCTGAGTTTGGAGTCCCTCAGTGGGTCTTCGGCCTGTCCCTATATGCCTTCGAATCACCCGACCGTATCGTCTGCGCCTACACACGAGAGGGCACCTGGCATCTAGGTAGCTTAGACACGAAGGGCTTCCACCTCGAACCTGTCGAGACGCCATACACGGACATCTGGAGTGTGCGGGCGGCGCCCGGCCACGCTATCTTCGCGGCCGGTTCGCCCGCCGACCCAGCCTCCATCGTGCAGCTTGATCTGCGCGCCAATGAGCTCGAAGTGCTGCATCGCTCCACCGATGTGAACGTGAATCCAGCGTACGTATCCTTTCCCGATGCCATCGAGTTCCCCACCGACCACGGATTGACGGCCCATGCCTTCTACTACCCACCGAAGAACCCTGACTACTCCGGCCCTGCGGACGAACTACCTCCTCTGTTGGTCATCAGCCATGGCGGGCCAACCTCTGCCACCTGGACAACGTTGCGTTTGGATATCCAGTACTGGACTAGTCGTGGCATCGCGGTGATCGACGTCAACTACGGGGGTAGCACTGGCTACGGGCGCGCGTTTCGAGAGCGACTGAAAGGTCAGTGGTGTATTGTGGATGTCGCCGATTGCACAAATGGCGCACTCCACCTCGTCAAGCAAGGCCTAGCGGACGGAGACCGCCTGGGAATAAGGGGTGGCAGTGCAGGCGGCACGTGCACCCTGTGTGCACTTGCGTTCCATGATATCTTCGCCGCTGGCGCGAGCTACTATGGAGACAGCAACTTGGCGCTCTCGGAAGAGGAAACCCATAAGTTCGAGTCACGCTATTTCGACAGCATCATAGGACCCTACCCCGAGAGGCGAGACGTATACGATCAGCGCTCGCCGATCTACTCGGCGCATTGTATCAAGTCCCCTGTGATCTTCTTTCAAGGGCTGGAGGATGAGGTTGTGCGGCCCAACCAGACTGAACTAATGGTCCAGGCACTGCGCGACAATAAGGTTCCGGTGGCGTATATCCCGTTTGAGGGAGAGGGACACGGCTTCAAGCGCGCCGAGAACATCCAGTGCTCGCTCGATGCTGAGCTGTACTTCTACTCGAAGGTGTTCAGTTTCGAACTTCTCGATCCTGTGAAGCCCATCACCATTGAGAATCTGTAACAACGTCGCTGTCACGCTCTAGGCAGCCGATCAGGCTACTTGTAGCGTACCGTCTGCCGACAGCATCTGGCGCGGCCGAGCCTATGGATGTGATGCCCCGGGATTTGGATCGGCCATGCATGGCCGAGACGGAGGAACCTGTGCTCAAGCTCGCTACAGCCCCATACGGATCCTGGAGGTCGCCGATAACCTCAGAGCTCATTGCAACCAAGACCACAGGCGTCTTGGATACCTACATCGGGCTTGGTGAGATCGCTCTGGATGCCGAGGACGTGTACTGGTTCGAGCTCCGCCCAAGAGAGCAAGGGCGTCGTGTTATCGTGCGAATGACCCCCGAAGAACATGCTGCCGATCAGACACCGGCGGAGTTCAGTGCGAGCACGCGCGTACATGAGATTGGCGGGGGTGCATTCGCAGTTCGCGAGGGTACAGTCTACTTCTCCAACGTCACCGACAACCTGGTCTACCGTCAAGACCCGGGCCGCCCTCCCAGAGCGATTACATCCGACAGTGGGTTGCGCTACGCGGACTTCGCCATTGATGATACCCGACATCGGCTGATCTGCGTGCGCGAAGACCACACCGTGGAGGGTCGCGAACCAATCAACACCCTGGTCAGCATCAGCCTCGATGCCGACGACGTCGGTCAGGTCCTTGTTTCTGGGAACGATTTCTACTCCTCACCACGCCTAAGCCCCGATAGCTCACAGCTGTCCTGGCTCACCTGGAGTCACCCCAACATGCCCTTCGACGGAAACGAACTCTGGGTCGGTGAGTTTCTGCCAGATGGCTCTGTGGGCAAGCGCCAGCTTGTCGCAGGGGGCGCAGATGAGTCCATCTTCCAGCCAGAATGGTCACCCGACGGGACCCCCTACTTCGTCTCGGATCGCAGTGGCTGGTGGAACCTCTATCGTTGGCGAAATGGTCAGACGCAAGCCTTGTGCGAAATGGAAGCCGAGTTTGGAGTCCCTCAATGGGTCTTCGGCCTATCCCTCTATGCCTTCGAGTCATCGGATCGCATCGTCTGCGCATACACACGAGACGGCAGCTGGCATCTAGCCAGCTTGGACACGAAGAGAGGCCATCTCGGACCTATCGAGACGCCATACACGGACATTTGGAGTGTGCGGGCAGCGCCCGGCCGCGCCATCTTCGCCGCCGGCTCGCCCACCGAACCAGCCTCCATCGTGCAGCTTGACCTGGAGACCAATGAGCTCGAAGTACTCCACCGCTCCACCGATGTGTACGTCGATCCGGCGTACGTATCCCTTCCCCAGCCCCTCGAGTTCCCCACCGACCACGGATTGACGGCCCATGCCTTCTACTACCCACCCAAGAACCCTGACTACTCCGCCCCTGCCGACGAACTACCCCTTTTGTTGGTCATCAGCCACCAAGGGCCGACGGCCTCCACCTGGACGACACTGCGCCTGGATATCCAGTACTGGACGAGCCGTGGCTTCGCGGTGCTCGACGTCAACTACGGGGGTAGCACTGGCTACGGGCGCGCGTTTCGAGAGCGACTGAAAGGTCAGTGGTGCGTCCTTGATGTCGCCGACTGCGTCAACGGAGCTACGTACCTAGTTGATCGGGCTTGGTTGACTCCAACCATCTCGGTATCAGAGGGGCCAGTTCCGGCGGGACGTGTACGCTCTGGGCTCTTATCGGCTTCGACATCTTCAAGGTGGGTGCGAGCTACTATGGCGACAGCGATCTCGAGCTCTCGGCGGAGGAGACCCACAAACTGGAATCACGCTACATGGATGCCCTGATCGGACCCTATCCTCAACGGAAGGATCTCTACCGCGATCGTTCACCAATCCATTTCGCCCACAAAGTCACCTCCCCAGTCATCTTCTTCCAAGGTCTTGACGACCTTGTGATAAGGCCCAACCAGACTGAACTGATGGTCCAGGCACTGCGCGACAATAAGGTTCCGGTGGCGTATATCCCGTTTGAGGGAGAGGGACACGGCTTCAAGCGCGCCGAGAACATCCAGCGCTCGCTCGATGCTGAGCTGTACTTCTACTCCAGGGTGTTCGGCTTTGAGCTTTCCGACCCTGTGATGCCCGTCATTATCGAGAACCTCTAGAGACGGCGCTTCTGTAGCAAAGTAGTCCGTCGGTCTCATTCCGCAATGCTCCACCCAGCGAAGAAGTCTGCCTCACTGGCCCTGAGTTGCCGACCGACGAGGCCATGTCAGAGGTTGAGTGCGACATTGCCGTTGGGCCAGCGAACCGCTTGTTGAGGGCGGCCCGTGCTGAGTTGACAAAGGAGTGTCGAAAACGGGCCGTGGCGCCGTTTCAATTGGAGCAGCGACTCTGGCGTCACACAACGGTGCAAGTGGCTCCACTGTGGGGAAGGCATCGGGCAAGAACTTGACAAACGTGTAGTTCTCGTGTATACTTGTCGTGTTGTTCTATGCATACAAAGTACGCGCGGTCATGTGATCTTTAGCTCACTGACCATTCATAGTGCCGTACTGCTGGGACGGCACTTCTTCCAGATCGTCTCTTCGATATGCGGATGTTCGCCCATGATCAGGAAAGAGCCTGACAGGCCTAGCTAGCGGCGGCGCTGTGAGCACTGCACTCCTTCGTTTCAACAGCTAGTCCCAATCTCCGTCTGGCAGCTTCTTCCCCCGCGGGTTGAGAATGCCTTGGAGCACCAGCGTAGACAGAGAGCGAGGAGGCGAATGGTCGGGTTTCAGCCGTTCGAAATGGAATGGATGATGTCCAAGTGGGAGAACGTCACCGAGTATCACCGATGCCCCCAGTGTATGCTGCGTAGTGAGGATACAAGAGGCGGCAAGGGATGAGCAAACCAGCCAGTGACGCCATTGCTCGGGATCTGCGCAGGATGGTCATCACAGGTGAGCTAGCCCCCGGCGGCCTGGTGAGCGAGGTCCGCCTGTCAAAGATGCTGGGTTGTAGCAGAACGCCCTTGAGAGAGGCTCTTCAGCAACTGAGCCATCAGTATCTCCTCACGCTGCCACACCGAAGGGGCGTGTTGATTCAATCGCTCAGCATTATGGACTGCCAGGAGATACATGACGCGATGAATGACATCGGCTCCGCGTGTATCGCACGAGCCTCCAGCAGGATTGGGGCGCAACAACTGGAACGCCTACGAGAAATGGTTGCCCGCCAGGAAGAGGCTAGCGACAATGCGGACTGCTACGAGCTGACCCAGTTGGACGTCGAGTTCCACACAGCAATCGCTAAGTGTACCGGCAACCGGTACTTGGTCTACTCCACTGGGCAGATACAAAGTGCCCTGGCACGGTTTCTCTATCCCGCATACGAGGCAGCTGGCGGCGCTCGCGTATCCATCGCCGAGCACAATGCCATCATCGACGCTCTCGAGAAGGGGGACTCAGAGCTGGCCAACGTCCGACTGCGAGAGCATGTGACTAATGGAAGAGAAAGGGTGCTTGACGTCCTCGGTAGGGGTGATGACGGGCACGATTCATCACTGGGCAATGCTTGAGGACTGTCCAAACGGATGTGGAAGCATTCTCGGTGAGCTGCCGCTGCCTATCGATGGGGCCGCTCTGGGTCAAGCGGTCGCTATCTGATGGAGACTGCGCGCTGATCAAGAGGTAGTTCATGCCATTGGGATGGTCAGGCAAGATACTCAGAGTGGATCTGTCGGAAAACCGCTCCTGGACTGAGGATTCGATGCCTTACACGGGCTCATTCATTGGTGGAAGAGGCATCAGCGTCAAGGCCATGTACGACGGAGTCGCTCCCACAACATTGGCCTTTGACGCAGAGAACCTGCTCTGTCTTGCCCCAGGAGTCCTAACGGGGACTCTTGCCCCCTCTACCGCTAGAATGAAGATCACATCCGTGGCTCCGAGCGGCTTGATTGCGAACTCTGGCATTGGTGGCTTCGCAGGAGCAGCGATCAGACGGGCCGGCTATGACTGCTTGATGATTGAAGGCGCTGCCGCAAAGCCGGTCTATCTCCATATCCAGAATGACAGCGTTGAGTTCAAGGATGCCGCCCAGCTGTGGGGCAAGGACACGCAGGAGACACAACGGCTGATAAGGGAAGAGATAGGCAACTCTGTGGAGATTGTGTGCATAGGGCCAGCCGGTGAGCATCTCGTGGTATCTGCATGTGTCGTGACTGGCATGGGAAGCGTAGCCGGGCGCCACGGGTTAGGTGCCGTCATGGGATCTAAGAACCTCAAGGCTGTCTCGATCGGTGGAACCCGGGAGGTTCGTGTCGCAGATCCAGCAGCTTTCGCCGCGGCCTGTGAGGAAGCGCACAGGTGGTTGAGAGAGCACCCCTGCATGCGGCCGGAGGCCCACGAATATGGTGGGGACCGGCATTGGCTGGGCGATGCCCAGCAGATCGGCCAGTTTCCCATAGGGAACTGGGAAGCCGTGGATGCAGACTGGGATCAACTCGGCGGCTTCCAGAAGGCTTTCGAGGGAGAAGACCAATTCTGGAACGAGTATGCTACACACCAGTATGGGTGCTTGGGTTGTCCAGTGAACCATTTCCATGTCTTCCATGTGCCAGGTGTTGGCAGCGGTACCACCAAGTGCTGGGGATGGGGCACGTTCGCCGGCAACGTGTGGAACAATGATCGGAGGCTGATGTTCCGTGCCAACTACCTGTGCAACCTCTATGGTCTGAACATCACTGCGGCGGGCGGCGCCATTTCTTTCCTGATGGAACTCTATCATCGAGGAATGATCGCCGAAGACGATACTGACGGCGTCCCCATGAGGAGAGGCGACGAAAGCGCTATTCTCTCCACGATTCACAAGATTGGGAAGCAAGAGGGCTTCGGCAAGCTCTTCAAGAATGGCGTATGGGGTGCGGCTCAGGAAATCGGCAAGGGTGCAGTGGAGTGCGCGATGGTGGTCAACGGGGAGGAAATGGAGCAGTGCGAAGTCAGAGCATTCAAGTCCATGGCTTTGATCGCAGCGATAGATAGCGGTGGCGTGGCCGAGGGGGTTGCCCTTGACTACAACTCTCTGTTCGGAGGTGTCGACCAACGAGAGTTGAAGAGATGGGCCAAAGCACTGTACGGATCGGAGACTGTCCCCGCCGCCACATCGTACCAGGGAAAGGCCATCTCGGTTTGGGATCACGAGAACCTCTGCCGAGCAGTCGATATCGTGGGCACCTGCAGGTGGCTGATCCCATGGTCAATCACCACATCGCTAGAACTCCCGGCAAGACTGTTGTCCATGGCCACAGGACAGGAATTCGGTGAAGATGACCTCTTGACAGCGGCGCAGAGAATCAAGACGCTGGAGAGAGCATTCAACGTCAAGCGAGGCATACTGCGCAAAGACCACACACTTCCTCGCAGGCTCTTCCAGACTGCGGTTCCAGATGGGGTGCACAAAGGTCAGAGACTGGACAGGGAGAAGTTCGAACAGATGCTCAGCGAATACTATGCGCTGCGCGGCTGGGACGAAGAAGGCGTGCCTACGGAGGAGACCTTCCGCAAGCTTGGCCTCTCTGCTGAGTGGGAGACCCTTGAGCGCGAGCTCGAACCAGCCGAGAGGTTCTCAGGGCAGGTGCCCACCGATGGCTAAGCTGCTGTTTATCGACTATGAGAAGTGTGTGGGGTGCCGCACCTGTGAGATGGCCTGTTCGATCCAACACGAGGGGGCGATCAGTCCGAGCCAGAGCCGAATCTCCATCATCAAGTGGGAGATGGAGGGTGAGGCACTGCCCGTGACCTGTGCTCACTGCGAGTCTGCCCCCTGTGCGTCCATTTGCCCTGTAGGTGCGATCTCGCGTGATGAATCACTAGGAGCGGTCACCATCGACTATGAAAGGTGCATCGGTTGCAGGATGTGCATTGCTGTTTGCCCCTTCGGCGCGATGGCTTTCGACAACACACACAACCGAGTATTCAAGTGCGACCTATGCGACGGCGATCCCTTGTGCGTCAGGCTCTGTGTCTATGGAGCCCTGAGATACGCAGAGGTCGCCGAACACAGCAGCACGAATCAGAGGCGGGCTGCCGACAGGTTGAGGGGCGTGACGGCGGCACATCACGTCAAGCGGTGGACGTATGCCCACTGTGAGCCGACTGCGCGGGAATAGGGCACGCCCGCTTCGTCTACAAGTGCCCATGAGCGAACCCGTGGTGAGAGGAGAAGGGCCCTGCTGAGTGGCAGGCTCGGGGGCAACTGGCACACAGGCTGGGGGTCCTTGTGTCAATAAGAGGGTCGGTGAGAGATTCACAAGCTGGGAGAGAAACATGCCGTTCGGATGGTCTGGGCAGATCCTTAGGGTAGACCTGTCTCGCAGTGAATGGTGGACCGAGGACACGGAACCCTACACCAAGTCATGGGTCGGCGGTAGGGGCATAGGCACCAAGATCTTGTTCGATGAGGTGGGCCGTGAAGTCCGTCCGTTTGATCCAGCGAACAGACTCTGCTTCGGACCTGGCGTTCTAAGCGGAACCCTGGCACCCTCTTCTTCACGGACGAAAGTGATGGCCATGTCCCCCAATGGCCTCATGGGTAGCGCTGGAATCGGAGGATCTCTAGGCGCCGCGATTCGCCATGCTGGCTATGACGGCGTCGTTGTCGAGGGAAGGTCTGGAGGACCGGCGTACTTGCACGTCCAAGACCAATCGGTGGAGATCAGAGATGCCGAGCGCCTGTGGCACCAGGACACCCAGGAGACGGCTAGCCTCATACAGGAGGAGCTGAACGACCCCGTAGAGATTCTGTCCATAGGCCCGGCCGGTGAGAACCTGGTGAGCTTCGCATGTTTGATCACTGGAATGGGCAGTGCGGCAGGACGCTACGGATTGGGGGCCATCATGGGTTCGAAGAACCTGAAGGCCATCGCCATCAGGGGGACGGGTCAGATCAAGCTCGCCAAACCGGCGGAGTTCACCGCTGCGTGCGAACAGACGCAGAAATGGCTGCGAGAGCATCCGGGTATGCGCCGCGAGGCAGCGGGCGGCGTGGGCGATATGTACACTCTGGGCTCGGATCTCAACGAGGATCCCCTCGGCAACTGGGAAGCGGACGATGCCAGCTGGGAAGAGGTGGGCTCCTTCGGTCCTCCAGAGGAGTTCTACGAGCGCTTTGCCGTTCGGCAGTACGGCTGTTTTGGGTGCCCTTTGAATCACTTCCACACATTCCATGTTCCCGGGATTGGACATGGTGTGACAAAGTGCAACGGTTGGGGGTCGTTTGCCAGCAATGTGTGGAACAATGACCGCAAGGTGATGTTTCACGCTACCTATCTCTGCAACGCCTATGGGCTGGACATCACAGCCACGGGGAATATCATCTCCTTCCTGATGGAGCTCTATCACAGAGGCATCATAACTGCACAAGACACAGATGGCATCGCCATGGAGAGAGGCGACGAGACGGCCATCTTGTCCTCAATCCACAAGATAGGGAGGCAAGAAGGCTTCGGGAAGCTCTTCAAGAACGGGGTGCGTGCCGCAGCCCACGAAATGGGCAGCGAAGCCGAGGAATGTGCCATGGTGGTGAAGGGTGTGGAGATGGAGCAGTATGATGTGCGGGCATACAAATCGATGGCGCTTGCTGCGGCTGTGAACGCAGGAAACCAGGCAGAGGGAGGAGCCGCCGACTATGCCTTGTGGAGCGACCAGGATGGTGTGGCCCGTTGGGCTGAGGAGCAGTACGGCTCAAGCCAGGTGCTAGATCCCACGTCTTACGAGAAGAAGGCTCCAATGGTCGTGGACTACGAGGATCGGAGCATCGCCGTGGATTTGCTGGGGATGTGCCAATGGCTTATCCCCTGGGCGATTACGCGCTCGCTAGAGGTACCTGCGAAGCTCTTCTCCCTAGCCACTGGACAGAATACCGCAGAGGCCGAGCTGCTCCTTGCGGCCCGGAGGGTGAAGACCCTAGAGAGGGCGTTCAACGCCGTAAGAGGCATAAGGAGAACGGACGACAGTTTTCCAAGACGCCTCTTTGAGACGGCTGTGCCAGGCGGGCGGTTCGAAGGTGAGCGACTAGACGCGACAAAGTTCCAGCGAATGCTCAGCGAGTACTATTCGCTCCGTGGGTGGGATGAGGAGGGAGTCCCAAAAGAAGAGACCTTCCATAGCCTAGACCTCTCGTCAGAATGGGAAACGTTCAAGCGCCAACTTGAGCAGAATGAGTACTCTTCAGAGCAGGTACCAAGCGATGCCTAAACAGCTAGTCATCGACTATGAGAAGTGTGTTGGCTGCCGGACTTGTGAGATGGCTTGCTCCATCCAACACGAGAAAGCAATCAGTCCGAGTCAAAGTCGAATCTCCATCGTGAAATGGGACATGGAGGGTCAAGGAATACCTATCACCTGCGCTCAGTGCGAGTCTGCCCCCTGTGCATCCATTTGCCCTGTAGGTGCGATCTCGCGTGATCAATCACTACGAACGGTCACCATCGACTACGAAAGGTGCATCGGTTGCAGGATGTGTATCGCTGTTTGCCCCTTCGGCGCGATGGCTTTCGACAACACACACAACCGAGTATTCAAGTGCGACCTATGCGACGGCGATCCCTTGTGCGTCAGGTTCTGTGTTTATGGAGCCCTGAGATACGCAGAGGTCGCCGAACACCGCGGGACAAAGCAAAGGCGGGCTGCTGAGAAACTCAGGGAGGTAGTGTCTACAAAGCGTCCTGGCCTACTGTCCGGTGCGAGCTAGAGGCAATGTACGAAGGATGGCTGCTCTGTCACTGGCCCTTTGAGCATCCGCGCTGACTTGTTGGGTCAGGTCGGTGAGACCAGCACTGGAAGTTGTACCGATGAGCAATGGACCGGCCAAGCGAGGGGAACTGCTTCCGAGAAGGGACATTGGTAGATAAGGGAGGTTGTGATGCAGCAAAGGATCAGGCTACTGGGCATCTGTGGTAGTCCACGGAAGAAAGGTAACAGCAATTACCTACTGGAGTGGGTCATCAAAGGCGCCAGGGACGTCGCTCCTGACCTCCTGGATGACGAGGTGTACTCACTTGCGGGAAAGCAGATTGCCCCGTGCATTGCCTGTGATCGCTGCAGCAAGACCGGCAAGTGTGCTATCGAGGACGATTTCCAGGAGTTGCGGGACAAGTGGCTGGTAGCAGACGCGATCATCTATTCTGTGCCGGTGTACAACATGGGGATTCCTGCCCAATTGAAGTCGTTCATAGACAGGCTGGGCAACAGCATGGTCTACGCGTCCGGAGGAGCTGAGGCCATTGATGCCAAGAACCTCAAGGTGGTCGGAGTGGCGGTGCAGGGTGGTTGTGTCTTCGCTGGCCAAGAGCAGGTCATGTCTTATCTGATCAATCACGCGGTTCTGATGAGCTGCCTGCCGGTCTCCGGAGATGAATGGCAGTCCTATCTGGGGGCGGCCGGATGGACTCGCAACAGCCTCCGGAAGGACGGCCTGCTCCGCCTGTATAGGGAGGGAGACCCGGACGCGCAGGCGGCTGTAGCGGCGGCGATGAGTCTGGGCAAGCGTGTTGTCCAGGTGGCGATGGTTGTCCAAGCTGGCGGTATTGCGTGTCGTGCGATGCTGGTCAAGGATGGCAACTTCGGGCCATTCTTGAGCCGACTCGCTTCCGCCGAGTTGTGAGTTTGGCCGAGTCATGAGTACTAGCCTTAGCGTCGAAGCAGAGAAATGCACCGCATGCAGGGCGTGTGAACTGGCCTGCTCGTTCGTGCACGAGGGGGTCTATGCACCCGAGCTGTCACGCGTAGGCATAGTCCGTCTGATGGATCGAGGTGTGAATGTCCCTATCGTCTGTGCGAACTAGGCCTGCCATGCCTGTGTACAGGCCTGTCCCTCACAGGCAGCCCACCTTGACCGAACGGTGCCCGTCGTGCGGGGGATCGATGAGGAAACGTGTACCGACTGCGGAGAGTGCGTCACGGCCTGTCCGCTAGGCGCTGCGAATGTGCATTACGAGAAGGGCATAGCCATCATCTGCGACCGCTGCGACGGCGAGCTTGCATGTGTGACGAATTGTATCCAAGGAGCGCTGAAGTTTGTCCCAACTCGGGACGTTGCGCAGCACAAGCGTAGAGTCACCGCTTAGACCTACGGGCTGGGCAAGGGCCTGCGCTGATACTACAAACATGATCAGGGATCTTAGCGAGCAGCGAATACTCCATGTGGAATTGACCTCCCGAGAGACGAGCGTCGAAGAGGTTCGCGGCGATGACCTGCTCAGCTTCCTGGGCGGCAGAGGCATTGCCGCCAAGCTGTTGTACGAACGGCTTGCGCCAGGCACAGACCCGCTGAGTTCCGGAAACGTGCTCATCTTTAGCACAGGGTCGTTGACCGGCACTAGTGCGCCTTCCTCCGGTCGTAGCTGTGTAACGTGCAAAGGGCCTGCTACGAATCTCTACCTCAAGGTGAGCGCGGGTGGGCATCTGGGTGCCGAGTTGAAATACGCTGGCTATGACTACGTCGCGATCAGCGGCATGGCTGAGCACCCCGTCTACCTGTGGATCGACGATGGTGAAGTGGCAATCCGTGATGCCCGGCATCTCTGGGGACTCGGTACCCGGGAGACAGATCACCTCATCAAGGAGGAACTGGGCGACCAGGAGATTCAGACTGGGCTCATTGGACCGGCAGGCGAGAACGGCGTGCTATTCGCCTCTATCACCTTCTCCGTCTTCAGTTCAGCCAGCCGGGGAGGCGTCGGGGCAGTGATGGGGTCGAAGAACCTCAAAGCTATCGCTGTGCGGGGCAGGGGAGGCTTACGGAGTTGCGAGGGAGACGAGTTCTTCGACTTGGCGGCCTGCATGCGGAGGGAACTGGGTCAGGACACCACCTCGGAGAGACTATACAGATGGGGCACCGCCGGCGACGTAGCCCCGGCCAATGAGATGGATGAACTGGCGTCGTACAACTTTGGCCGGATTGGCATTGAAGGGGCGGAGAGGATCGGCGGCCAGTATCTTGAAGAGCAAGGCTATCTCATCGGGCGCCTGTCCTGCTTCTCTTGTTCCACCGCCTGCCACCGCTACGTCCGCACCAAAGAGCATCGATACGGGCTGGTTCAGGATGCGGGGCCGGAATACGAAAGCGTGTGTGCCTTGGGTGCGCAGTGCGGCACTGTAGACACGGAGGGCGTGATTAAGGCCAACCAGTTGTGCAACGACTATGGGTTGGACACGATCTCTACAGGCCATGTCATCTCGTGGGCCATGGAGTGCCAGGAAAGGGGGTTGCTTGAGGAGAAGCTAGCCGATGGCCTCGATTTGCGGTTCGGCAATGTAGAGAGCGAACTGGAGTTGATCCGACGGATAGCTCTGCGACAGAAAGGGCTAGGTGATTTGCTGGCCAACGGCTCCCGTCAGGCCGCCCACGCGGTAGGTGTCGACTCGTGGAAATGGGCTGTCCAAGCCAAGGGTTTGGAGCAATCAGCCATAGACACGCGGATGGCCAAAGGATATGCCTTGGCCTTCGCTGTGAATCCCAGAGGTCCAGACCATCTGATGACCGAGTGCCTTGCTGAGTTTGGAGCCACGGACGAGGCCCGGGCCTTGGTCAGGGAGATCACCGGAGATGAGAAATGGGCCGATGCTACTCTCGTCGACAAGAGGGCGGAAATCGTGCGCTGGCACGAGGATTGCTACGCAGCGAGCGACGCCCTGGGATTCTGTGCCTTCAGTACGACCGCGGCCTATGGCGTTCATCCCAAGACCATGGCTCAGCTACTCGGTCATGCCTTCGGCCTCAGGTTCAGCGAAGACGAGTTGATGACCGCTGGGCGACGCATCGTGACCTTAGAGAGATGCTTCAACGTGCGCGAGGGCGCCCGTCGTGAGCATGACAAGCTACCCTGGCGCATGATGAACGAGCCTGTACCCTCAGGTCGTTTACAGGGCCTTGTGACCGACCACGCAACACTGGATGGCATGCTGGACGAGTATTACGAGCTGCATGGTTGGGACGTGGACACTGGAATACCCAAAGCCGAGACATTGGAGGTCTTGAGCCTCCTCGCGCTTTGTCGAGAATGTGTCGCAGGCTGACCGCAACAGTGACAGGATCGTTGGACAGCCACGAATCGAGCGCAAAGCTGGGCGCGAATAGTGGTGCGGGCCAGGACTTGAGGCGGGCCTCGCTGCGGGTCGTGGATAATGAATGGGCGCTTTGGGCAGATACCTTGGGGTCGGAGCTGAGGGATCTGTGCCGAGTCCGGGGACTAGTCGATACTGATTATGAATCACCAGTGCCTAGCGAACGGCACGCATAGCGGCTTCCTTGACAGCCAGTACAGCGTACCCTATACTATGCGCAACACTTGCCTCATCGTCGGCAGGTTCTCGGGCTACCCGGAAAGGGGGTGAGTACATCGAACACTGATCAGATCAGACGCTCTTGGAATGAGAAGGCCTAAGCCTAGTACCAGAAGGAGGACAAGATGTCGAGGAGAATCAACTTTGCGCTCAGCTTGGCGTTGCTGGCTGTGCTAGTGCTGTCCGCCTGTGCGCCCGCTGCGCCGCCAGCCGAGCCGGAGGCCCCGGACGCGACCCAGCCACCGGCTGCCACGGAGCCTGCAGCAGCTACACCGGAACCTGAGGAGCCGATTGTGGTCACCTTCCTCCTGCAGCAGGACATGCTTAACCTTAATCCTGCCGATTCGTACTCCATCGAGCCTGTGTTCCAGAACATGTGCTACGAGAATCTCGTCTGGGCTTCCATGCCCGGAAGCGACGAGGCGGTCGTGCCTGGGCTGGCAACCAGCTGGGAGAAGAACGAAGACGCGTCGGAGTGGACGTTCTACTTGCGTGAGGGGATAACTTTCCAGGATGGGGCTCCCTTCAACGCCGAGGCGGTCAAGGCTACCTTCGATTACGTCATCCAACGTGGGGGTGGCTACTCTTGGGTGTATGCAGGGGTGGAGTCGGTCGAGGTGGTGGATGAATACGCCGTCAAGTTCATCTGCAAGTACCCACAGCCCATGGACTTGGTGTTGACCGCGCCGTACGCCGCCGGCATCATGAGCCCCAACATCTTGGACAAGGATGAGGAGTGGTTCAATGCTGGCAACTGTGTGGGTACAGGGCCGTACATGATTGAGTCCTACACCAAGGGCTCGCGCATGATCATGACCCGCAATGACGACTATTGGGGAGGTTGGGAAGAGGGCCAGCCCGACAAGGCTGTCTTCGAGATCGTGATGGATCCTCCCACGGCCATCCAGATGATGGAGGCGGGGGAGGGTGACTTCTACCTGGGCGCGCCTCCCGATACGGTGATCAGGTTAGGAGAGACAGAGGGGTTGAACTCCAGGATCACGGACTCCTACCAGCATACAATCATGTTGCTGAACACCAAGCGTCCGCCACTGGATGACCAACGTGTGAGGGAGGCACTGGCCTGGACCTTCCCGTACCAGGAGGTCATTGACAGGACCGAGGGGAACTACAAACTATCGCGGGGCTTTGTGCCACTGATCATGTGGGGCAACTGCACAGATTGCATGCAGTACCATCAGGATCTGGACAAGGCCAGGGAGCTGCTGGCCGAGGCTGGATACCCGGACGGTGGCTTCTCGCTGATTGGGACCTATACGCCCGACTGGCCGTCGGTGGCATGGCCTATGGAGCAGTGGGTTGATCACTTGTCCGAAGTGGGGATCACCCTCATTCTTGAGCCCGGAGTCTTTGAATCTGTCTGGGCAAGGGCTAAAGGACCAGAAGAGGATAGGCAAGACATCTATCCAGAGCAGTGGTGGCCCACCTGGGTTACACCGCACGATCCCCTGTTGAGCATGTTCGCCTGCGAAGACGAGGTCTTCTGGGGCCTAACGTACGCGTGCTACCCGGAGTTCGACGCGCTCCTGGACGAGGGTATGAAGCTCTCCGGCGTGTCCTTGGAGCTCGCTGCGGAGAAGTACATCGAGGCGCAGCACATCTTGATGGAAGACTTGCCAGGCTTCCCCGTCATCGACCCTCCGTACATGTGGCTGGTCAGCTCGCGCATTACCGCCTTCGAGGACAACCCAGCCTACCCCGGGGAGGTCTTCTTCTACGACTTGAGGGTCGAGCAGTAAGGCGAGGCGGCTCGGCCCGTCAACTTCCGGGGCTCGTGACCCGGTAATAGGCGTGTTGCCCACCGTAGGGACCGACCACTCTTGCAGTCGGTCGGTCCCTACCTGAGCCTGCGGGGTACCATCTTGGGAAGAATCCAGTACATAGTCCGGCGCCTGCTACTGGCGATTCTCGTCTTGGTAGGCGTATCCGTGGTCACCTTCATCATCGCACGGTTGGTCCCCTCCAACCCTGCTCATCTGTGGGCTGGCCCTCGTGCTCGACCGGATCAGATAGAAGCCGCAAGAACCAAGCTCGGTCTGGATTTGCCGCTCTATCAACAGTATTTCCTATACGTCGGCCAAGTGTTGCGAGGCGATTTTGGTATCTCAGTCCTCACCCATATGCCCATTGTGAATGATCTAAAGAGATACCTGCCAGCGACGCTGGAGCTCGTCTTCTTCAGCATGTTCTTCACCGCTACCATCGGTGTCCCGCTCGGTGTCCTGTCGGCCGCCAGGAAGGACAGCTGGCTGGATCACTTCAGCCGCGTGTTCGCAGTGATCTGCGTATCGGTTCCAGTGTTCTGGCTGGCCCTAATCCTGCAGATGATTTTCGCTAGACAACTGGGGGTGCTTCCGCTCGGCGGGCGCGTGAGTCGAGACATCGCCGTCTTCTCACCCCTGGACCCAATCACTGGATTCTATTTGCTGGACGCGCTCCTATCCCGGAGCTGGCTGCACTTCCGCGAGGCTCTGGTGCATAGCATCCTGCCCAGCTTGACCCTGGCAAGCTACGGGATTGGACTTACCATTCGCATGACCAGGGCCAACATGGTGGAGGTCCTGGAGGAGAACTACATCACCGCCGCCTGGGCAGCCGGGCTCAGCCGGCGTACTGTGTACTTCCAACTAGCTCTCAAGAACGCCATCGTCCCAACGCTCATAGTGTTGGGACTTACGTTCGTGTGGAGTCTGACCGGTGCCATGCTAGTGGAGATCATGTTTCTCTGGCCAGGCCTGGGAACATACTTATTCAACGCTGTGAGAGTGATCGATTTCCGCGTCGTGATTTCGGTGACCCTGGTGGTTACCGTGTTCTACGTCTTGACCAACCTGGCTCTTGACTTGCTTCAAGCGGCGATCGATCCCCGAGTCAGCCTGGAGTAGTGCAACGGAGACAGCGGGATGAGTATGAGTGAGAATCTAGAGCGGATCTCGGGGACCGGGGAAACCGCCTGGCACGCGAGGTTTCGAGAGTACGGTCTGATGTGGCGGGCCTTCCGACGGGATCGCCTGGCGGTTATCAGTCTAGTGGTTATTGTGGCTTTCGTGCTGGCCTCCGTTTTCGCTACGTCGCTAGCACCATACCCCGCTCAGGGGAGAGGGAAGGCGAACGTTAAGGAGAAGTTCCAGGCGCCCAGCTCGGCACACCTCCTGGGCACCGACGAGCTAGGAAGGGACGTCCTTTCCCGGATGCTGCTGGGCAGTCGGTCTTCGTTGGGGATCGGACTCCTAGTTGTTGCCATCGCCATGATTATTGGAACGCCTCTGGGGGCAGTGGCCGGCTACTTCGGCGGCTCGCTTGACAACGCCATCATGCGCATCACCGATGTGTTCCTGTCTTTCCCGGCACTGCTGCTAGCCATAGCTATCAGTTCGGCGTTGGGTCCGAGCTTGGTCAATGCCATGATCGCCATTGCATTGACCTGGTGGCCTTGGTACACCCGTCTAGCTCGAGCACAGGCTGTGGCTCTCAGACAACAGACGTTCATTGAGGCCGCGCGCTGCGTCGGAGCCTCCGCTCCGACCATCGTGCGTGAGCACGTACTGCCCAATGTGCTTACTCCAGCTCTGGTGCAGGGTACCATGGATATCGGAGGAGCGATTCTGATGGGAGCGGCGTTGAGCTTCGTTGGGCTCGGAGTGCGACCTCCCCGTCCCGATTGGGGAAGCATGCTGACTACGGCGCGCTTGTACTTCGTGGAGGCCCCATGGTTCGCCATCTGTCCCGGTGTGGCCATTTTGATCGTGTCAATGTGTTTCAACCTGTTGGGCGATGGGGTGCGGGACGTCTTTGACCCGCGCTCCAGGAGGAGGGGATAGATGGATCAACCGCTCGTGACCATCAGGGATCTCCGCCTCCAATTCCGCACCTACGCCGGGGTTGTGCAGGCGCTCAATGGCGTTGACTTGCAGATCTATGCGGGAGACGTGGTGGGTCTAGTTGGCGAAACGGGTTGCGGCAAGTCGATGACGGGACTCTCACTTCTGGGCTTGGTGCCCAAGGGTGGGGAGATCGTGTCAGGCAGCATCACGTTCAAAGGCGAGGAGCTAGTTGGCAAGCCGGAATCGTACCTGGGAGCGATCCGGGGCGCTCAGATCGCAATGATCTTTCAGAACCCCGCGACATCGCTGAACCCATTGTTCACCATCGGTGAACAGATCGGCTTCATCATGCGCAAGCACCAACCAGCACGCAAGGCAGAGATGCGGAACCGGGCAGTGGACCTCCTCCGGATGGTCGAATTGCCGGACCCAGCAAGGATTCTGGATACGTATCCTCATGAGCTGAGCGGGGGGATGAAACAGCGAGCATGCATTGCCATGGCTCTCTCCTGTGGCGCGGAGTTGCTGATCGCCGACGAGCCCACGACAGATCTCGACGTCACCGTGCAAGCCCAGATCCTGGACCTACTGCGAAGACTCAGAGAAACACAGGGCGTAGCTATCCTCATGATCACCCATGACCTGGCGGTCGTCGCCGAGATGTGCCGGCGCGTAGCGGTGCTATACGCGGGTCGAACACTGGAATCGGGCCCCGTAGACCAGGTGTTGCTCGCACCGAAACATCCGTACACACAAGCCCTGCTGAAGGCGAGCCCACGCCGTGGTAGCCGTGGCACGTCGCTCCAACCCATCCCGGGCGCAGTTCCCAGCGGGCTCAATCCCGTGCAGGGATGTGCTTTCGGCCCTCGATGCACCCACACAATGCAGAGATGTGAGCAGCCCCCTCCAAGGATGACTGTCGGCCACAACCACACGACCTCCTGCTTCCTATACGCAGAGCCAGGTGACAGATGAACCACGGCATTGAGACTAGGCATGCTGACAACGTGCACGTAGAGATCAAGGATCTGGTCAAGCACTTCCGTCAAGATCGAGGATTCATCGATCGGAACCCGCGGGTGGTGAGGGCCGTGGACGGAGTATCTCTGGACATCGAGCGCAGGAGAACCGTTGGGGTCGTGGGGGAGTCAGGTTGCGGCAAGACAACTCTTGCACGTTGCATATTGCTCCTCATAAGGCCAACGTCGGGGGAGATACTTCTCGAAGGGGAGAACATACTGAAGCTCTCCGCTCGACAGCTGCGAGGCCGGCGAAGAGACATGCAGATGATATTCCAGAACCCCTACTCGTCCCTGGATGGACGCATGAGCATTCATCGGATTATCGCGCAGCCGCTTCGCACACATATGTCCATGAGTGGGGCTGAGATGCGCGATAGGGTTGTGGAACTCTTGGAGCAGCTAGGTCTCTCCGGGGATTTCCTCTACCGCTATCCACACGAGTTCTCCGGCGGCCAGTTGCAGCGGATAGCCATTGCCCGCGCCCTGGCACTGAATCCAAAGTTCCTAATACTGGACGAGCCCACGGCTGCTCTGGACGTCTCTGTGCAGGCACAGATCGTAGAGCAGTTCAAGCAATTGCAGATGGATCTGGAGCTTACATATCTCTTCATCTCTCATAACCTGACACTGGTCCATCATGTCAGCGATGTCATTGCTGTTCTGTACCTGGGGAGAATCGTTGAGCGCGGGGACTCCGACGAGATCTTTGGCAACCCTCTCCACCCCTATACCCAGGCTCTGCTGTCAGCGACACCCGAACTGGACCCCAAGCTGCGCCGGCAGCGCATCATGCTCGGCGGAGGTGTTCCAGATCCCGCTAATCCCCCTGCGGGATGCGCTTTTCATCCACGTTGTCCAGTGGCCAAGAACGACTGTAGCGAGGTCGTGCCCAGATTGATGGATGTGGGAGGTGGCCACTTCGTGGCCTGCCACCCCGATCTCTTACAACCGTCAAGCAACTGACGGCATAGCTGGCGTACTCACCGAAGAAGCTTTGATACCAGAGCTCCATCAGGGCGCAATCCAAACGAGATATCGCAAGGAAGGAGAAATGAGAATGGTTGGCGATGTAGAGAAGTTGGTGAGGGATTATGTTGCAGCGTGGGGGACAGGTGATCCCAAGGACCTACTGTCTGTCGTGACCGACGATTTTGTGCACGAAGACATGGGAGAGGGCATCGTCTTTCGCGGCAAGGAGGAGATCAAGGCGCACTTGGAGGAGACCTTCGAGGAGCTTCCTGACTTCAAGGGAGAGGTGAAGAGAGTCTTCGTCGGCGAGGGGTGGGCAGCCAGTGAGGGAATGATGATGGGCACTGAGACGGTTGAGCTTCCCTCCGGCGAAAAGGCAAGGAAGAAGTTCGCCGTCCCTACTGCGGACATCTATGAGCTTGAGGGCGGCAAAATCAAGCGCCATGCCTGCTACTATGACAACGCCACGTACATGCGCCAGATGGGCTTGCTGCCTGAGGAATCATAGGCTCGCAACTGTTGCCGTGCCTTGATCTGCCGCAAACCAGACGAGACAGCCATCTGTCAGGCAACTTGCGGTGGATCTTGGCGAGAACGTGCCGCAGGCTGGGGTCACCGCTGAGACCACCCAAGCGTGAGTTTGCCGACTGGACCCTCATGCCGCGGGCTTGCTTACAAGCTGGGGCTGGTCTGGCAATCACCTAGTGCAGCGTTGATCCGACAGCCGTTGGGCGGTCGCGACGGCTGCATAGTTGCCCCTAGGAGCCGGTCTTTCGTGTACCTGCTGACTACGGAGACTGGTGCCGCGGTACCGCAACTGTGGCGCCCATGACATGATGTGTCTCCAGTCCCGACCTTGCGTAGTTCCGGCACAAGCAATGGAGACAGAGCGCTGCGAGCCAAGGGGTCAGTGGCTCGCGCGTTTGCACGAGTGCACGGGATCGGGCACAAGTGGGCGGGGCCACGGTAGCGCCCTCCGGCACTCTGCAATGCCCAGCGGGGATCCCATGTCCTTGCCTAATCTTGAAGCGGTGACGGGCTGCGCGACACCCCTCACCGAGAGGATAGACGTTCGATCTAAAGGAGCAGAAGATGAAGAGTATCGAGAAGAAGGTCCATCCGTACATCCCCAATTCAGTGCCGTCCATAGCAGAGCAAATGCTGCAAGAGATTGGGGTGGAGTCTATCGAAGAGTTCTACGAAGACGTGCCTGAGAAACTCCGACTTAAGCGCAGGATGAATCTACCCGAGCCTATCACGTCTGAGGCTGCCCTCAAGAGACATGTGGAGACAATCCTCAAGAGGAACCAGCCGTGTGGGCCGAATCTGAGCTTCCTTGGAGCGGGATGCTATCAGCACTATGTCCCTGCTGTGTGTGATGAGGTGAACCAGCGAGGTGAGTTCTTGACCGCCTATGAGGGCGGACCATATACAGACCACGGCAAGTATCAGGCTCTTTTCGAGTACGCCAGCATGATGGCCGAGCTTCTCAACATGGAGGTGGTGAACGTGCCCACCTACGATGGTCTTCAGGCCGCAGCCACATCCCTCCGCATGGCGTGCAGAATCACGGGTCGGCGCGAGATTATATTGACCAGAGCTCTTAGCTCCGATATGAGACTCAAACTCAGGGACTTCTGCAGACCCAACATCGATATCAAGACCGTGGACTATGATCCGGAGACCGGCCAAATGGACCTCGGCATGCTTGCGCGAGAGGTCTCTTCAAGAACGGCGGCAGTGTACTTCGAGAATCCTGCCTATCTGGGCTTCATGGAGACCCAAGGAGAGGAGATCTCCAGAATAGCGCACGAGCAGGGCGCTCTCTGCGTCGTGGGAGTGGATCCGTCGTCCTTAGGAGTAATCACTCCCCCAGCCGAGTACGGGGCAGACATCGCCTGTGGCGACATTCAGACCTTGGGCATACATATGCATTTCGGCGGTGGACAGGCGGGCTTCATCGCCACTCACGACGACGAGAGATACATCGCGGAGTACCCCTCCCGGCTGTTTGGCATCACACCCACCTCGGTAGAAGGAGAATACGGCTTCGGCGACGTCGCCTTCGAGAGAACCCACTTCGCGGTAAGAGAGCAAGGCAAGGAGTGGGTGGGGACGGCTGCAGCATTGTGGGGCATCACGGCGGGAGTCTATCTGGCACTCATGGGACCCCAGGGCATGGTGGATCTTGGTGAGGGTGTGATGTCAAGATCGCACTATGCCATGAGGCAGATAGACAAGATAGAAGGTATCAAGGCGCCAGTCTTCAAGGCACCCCATTTGAAGGAGTTCGTGGTGAGTTTTGAAGGAACCGGCAAAACCGTCGACGAAGTGAACAAGGGTCTGCTCGAGCGGCACATCTTCGGCGGCAAGAGCTTGTCGCAAGAGTTCCCCGAGCTGATCGATGGTGCCCTATACTGCGTGACCGAGGTCCACACCAAGGAAGACATCGACAGGCTAGTGAATGCCCTACAGGAGGTCACTAGATAGAATGAACCAGGATGCAAGTCAGAGAAAGGCTACAAACCTCAAGAAGTGGCCCAGACGGTTTCATCAAGCTAGGTGGGATGAGCCAATCATCTTCGAGTTGAGCAATGAGGGGCAACGTGGCATCCTTCTGCCGGCGACAGACGAGGGCATTACGGAGGAGGTAGGGAATCCGCTGGAGACCTTGCCCGAGAGCCTTAGGAGGCACGAGCCGCCCAGACTGCCGGAGCTGTCGCAGCCTCAGGTACTAAGACACTACCTGAGGCTGTCGCAAGAGACCTTGGGGACTGACCTGGTTGTCGATCTGGGTCTGGGGACGTGCACGATGAAGTACAGCCCGAAAATAAACGAGCAGTTTGTGCGAATGCCTGAGATGGCAAACATCCACCCTCTCCAGAATGTGGACACTGTTCAAGGCATCTTGGAGATCATGTACGAGTTCAAGCAGATGCTGAAAGAGATCTCGGGGATGCTCGAGTTCACGTTGCAGCCCGGCGGAGGGTCGGCGGCCATATACACCGCTGCGTCCATCATCCGCGCCTACCATGAATCTCGAGGTGAGTTGGGTCAGCGAGACGAGATGCTCACGACTATCTTCTCTCACCCGTCTGACGCAGCCTGTCCCAAGACGGCCGGCTTCAAAGTCATCACTACCTATCCCGATGACGAGGGCTATCCTGATCTTGAGGCGCTGAAAGCGGCGGTCTCAGAGCGAACCGCTGGGCTGATGATAACCAACCCTGAGGATACGGGCATCTACAACGCCAAGATCGCACAATTCGTGAGGGTGGTCCACGAAGCGGGCGGGTTGTGCTTCTACGATCAGGCTAATGCCAACGGAATGCTGGGCATTACCAGAGCAGCCGACGCTGGTTTTGACCTTTGTCACTTCAATCTGCACAAGACATTCTCCTCACCACACGGTTGTAGCGGGCCGGCGGTTGGTGCAGTTGGCGTCAGGGAAATGTTGTCCAGGTTCCTCCCGGTGCCAGTCGTCGTATTCGACGGCACTACCTATTCTCTGGACTACGATCGGCCTGACTCAATTGGGAAGGTTCGGGCGTTCTATGGAGTCCCTCCCGTTGTTCTGAGGTCATATGCCTGGGTGATGAGTCTTGGCGCTGACGGCCTTCGAGATGTTGCAGAGATCTCTGTTCTCAACAACAACTACCTGCTCAACAAGCTGTTGAAGGTGAAGGGGATGAGTGCACCGTACGCCGAGGGCAAGCACAGAATCGAGCAGGTGCGATACAGCTGGGAGCAACTGAACAAAGACACGGGGGTCGGCACGGATGACGTGATAAGGCGAGCAGCCGACTTTGGCTCCTACTACTTTGCCAGCCATCACCCCTGGGTCGTACCCGAGCCCTGCACTCTGGAGCCGACTGAGTCATATACGCGCGAGGAGCTCGACGAATACGCCGCGATCATGGCCCAGATCTCTGACGAATCGTATGCCGACCCCGCTCTGGTGAAGACCGCGCCTCACGAGAGCACGATACACGCCGTTGATCCCACAGCTCTAGATGATCCGTCGCAGTGGGCAGTCAGCTGGAGGGCGTACTTGAGGAAAGCCCGCAACATGCTGAAGCTTGAAGAAGGACCTCCAGGACAGTGAGTGGCTGGGATGCCAGAGAGGACACTTAGGCGGCTCGGACTGATCGTGAATCCCGTCGCGGGAATAGGCGGGAGGGTCGGGCTAAAGGGAAGTGATGGGGTCCGAATCCAGGAGCAAGCCCTGAAGCTCGGCGCTGTGCCGCAAGCGGAGACCCGCACTGTCTGCGCTCTCGAGGCCATCAAGGCCTTGGGCGCAGAGCTCGAAATCATCACCTACCCTGGCGAAATGGGGGAGGATGCGGCCAGGCAATCCGGCTTTCAGCCTACGGTGATTGGTTCAATCCAGCTGGGCAGCACGACAGCGAGCGATACGAGGAAGGCGGCTCAAGAGTTGGAACAGCTCAACGTCGAGCTACTGCTGTTCGCGGGAGGAGACGGGACAGCGAGGGATATTTACGATGCTGTTGGCGATGGCATCCCGGTGCTAGGCATCCCAGCCGGGGTCAAGATCCACTCCGGAGCCTACGCAACGAGTCCCAAAGCAGCAGGGGCTCTGGCCGCATTGTTTCTGTCAGGCGACATCACGAGCCTGCGCGAAGCCGAGGTGATGGACATAGATGAGGACGCAATCAGAGCGGGTATCGTCTCGGCACGACTATATGGATTCCTGAGGATCCCTTTTCAGAGACGACTGGTGCAGGGAGCGAAGGCAGCGAGCGGGCCAACCGAGGCCGGGACCATGAGGGCGATAGCATGCCACATCGTTGAGAACATGCGCAGGGAGTGCCTTTACATCATCGGTCCTGGCACAACGACTAGGGCCATAGCATCCGAACTGGGGGTGCCCAAGACACTCATTGGCGTGGATGTGGTGCTGGATGGGAGAGTGGTAGCGTCAGATGCAAACGAGTCTCGGCTCCTAGATCTACTGGATGGGAGACCAGCAACTATCATCGTGACCCCTATTGGTGGGCAGGGCTACATCTTCGGCCGAGGAAACCAGCAACTGAGCCACGAAGTGATTACTCGAGTGGGCGAGAGCAATATTACCATTGTCGGAACCAAGGAGAAGATACACTCGCTGCGCGGTCAGCCATTCCTGGTGGATACTGGCGATCCCTCTCTGGACCAGATGCTGACTGGCTATGTGAAAGTCGTCACAGGATACAACGAAATGATCGTGTATCGGGTCAATTCTTAGGGAGGCAGCTTGTCTATGCGTCTACAGAACAAGGTCGCTCTGATTACCGGCGGTACCTCTGGCATCGGGCGCGAGACCGCCCTCCTCTTCGCGCTTGAGGGCGCCAGCCTGGCCCTCACTGGGAGGAACGAGCCACGAGGGCAGGAGGTCGCAAAGAAGGTCGAGGAGGAAGGAGGAACCGCCATATTCTTCCGTATGGACGTGCGCTCTGCAGATGACTGTCGCCGAGCAGTGGAGGAGACGATTCGCACCCTCGGACCTGTGGACATACTCTTCAACAATGCCGGTGTCTCCTACTCAGGCACAGTGCTTGAATGCGGCGAGGAGGAATGGGACCTCACACTGGACATCAATCTGAAGGGCACCTACCTGATGTCCAAGTTTGCTCTCCCAGGAATGATCGCCAGGAGAGGCGGCGTCATTATCAACAATGCGTCAAACTTGGGGCTCGTTGGTGGTGACTCAGCCGCTGCCTACTGCGCGTCCAAGGGAGGTGTGGTGTTGATCACCAGAGCAATGGCCATAGACCATGCCTCCCAGGGAATTCGGATCAACTGCATCTGTGCGGGGGCTGTGGATACGCCCATGCTCGAGGGTGAACTGGAGCAAATGAAGCTGCGAGTGAAGGATTCTTCAGGAGACGGAACGCCACAGGCGCTGAGGTACATAGGAACGCCGCAGCAGATAGCTCAGGCAGCGCTCTTCCTGGCTACCGATTCGTCCTCTTTCATGAACGGCGCCACGCTAGTGGTCGACGGAGGGGCAACAGCGGGGTACAGATGGAACTGACAGAGCGGATTCTGTGTGCCGCTGCAGCCTGCACTCAGACCAGCACCTATGCTTAGCATGGGTGACGCGCCCGTGGTCATAGTCACATAGCGGATCTCGAGCATCCCGCAGCAAAGCTGCAGCATCCTACGTCACCCCGATCTCTGGAGGGACCAAGACCGTTCGCATGCAGGGCGCCCGATTCCTACCCAGCAGACCATCCCGAGTGCGCGTGTCGACTCGCCCAACTATGGCCTCTCCCGCCCTCTTGTCAACTCCTTGGCCACGCTTGCAGCACGGCGCCCCATAGCACGAGCGACAGCCAGTTCTTCCGTGTCCGGTCTCTCATCTGCCTCGCGCCCAAGGGAACTCGCACCCACACCGAAGTGATACCCGAACTTGTCGTTGGCAGGTTCCCTGGGATCGAGGCCGACCACCACCATCCCGTGCTGGAGCATGGGAATCAACAGCGACCAGAGGGCGTATTCCTGATCTCCGTGCAGAGCCTCGCTGCAGCTGAACACAGAGCCAACCTTGCCAGCCAGCTTACCCTCGGCAAACAGAACCACGGTGCCGTCCACAAATCTTTTCATAGCGACACTCATGTTGCCAAAGTGGTTCGGGGAGCCCCAGAAGATCACATCTGCTTCGAGGAGATCCTCGTGTGAGGCATCGCGAACTGACACCACTTGCACGGTTGTGCCTTCCACCTCCCTGGCCCCTTCGGCGATGGCGTTGGCCAGTTTCTCCGTGTGCCCAAACTGGCTATGATAGACCACAACAGCTTTGACTGCGTTCTCCATTAGCATCCTCCACACAGTGCACCATGTCGTCCTTGAGTCTGAGCGCCAGTCGATCCAACTGCCCTGCCCCATTCTGCATGACTTTGTCCATAGGATGTCAACGAGCTTGCAGCACGCTTCATGCGTGTTCGCACAACCTTGGTGTCAGACCGGGGGCATCGCACACGACTACCGCCGCCACGACTGGTCCCGATGGAACGCCCCCCACAAAAGCCACCCGGGCTTCTCCTGGAGGAGTTGTGCACAGGCGTCAGGACTCGGCAGAGTACTTGTCCGCTCGCACTCTGCACGAGATACCATGGGCGAGCATGTTCTCGTAGTTGCATGCTCGTTCACAGATCCCCGCCAGCCCGGCAGAGGCCTCACGAGTCGCGTACTGATAGGTGACCACCTTGAGGAACTTGCCGACGTAGAGCCCTCCAGTGTATCTTGCTGCTCGCATCGTTGGCAGGACATGGTTCGTACCGATGGACTTGTCCCCATAAGCCACGGTAGTCTCCTCGCCCAAGAACAAAGACCCATAGTTGCTCAGGTTGTCGAGATAGTATCGCCAGTCGCCCGTCTGGACTTCCAGGTGCTCGGGCGCCCACGCATCGCAGACTTCCACAGCCTCTTCACGCGAACTGACCAGAATGACTTCTCCGTTGTCGCTCCATGAGACCTCAGCCACTTCTCGGGTCGGCAGGTCCACGAGTTGGTTCTCGATCTCAGCCATGGTCTGCTCGGCAATCTCACGTGAGAGGGAGAGCAGTGCTTGCCGTGAGTTGGGATCGTGCTCGGCCTGCCCCAGTATGTCGGCCGCCACAATGGAGGGATCAGCAGTGTTGTCCACGAGCACCAGAATCTCTGTGGGACCGGCCAGCAGGTCGATCCCCACCTGACCGAAAAGCTGACGCTTGGCCTCGGCCACATAGACATTGCCCGCGCCCACGATCATGTCGACGGGCTCAAGTCCATCCATACCGAAGGCCATGGCGGCCAGCGCCTGCACACCTCCCATGCAGTATACTTCATCGGCTCCGGCGGCCACCATGGAGTAGAGAGTACCCGGATGTATCCCCTCACCCCTTACCGGTGGCGTACACGCAACCACGCGGTCCACTCCGGCCACCTTTGGTGTGATTACGGTCATGTGGGCGGAAGCCAGGAGCGGATAGCGGCCACCCGGTACATAAGAGCCACTTGCGGCAATGGGTATGATTCTCTGTCCCAGGTGCACACCGGGCAGCGTCTCGATCTCGAAATCTATGATCGTCTCCCTTTGCTTCTTCGCGAAGTTGCGGATCTGTTCCTGACAGAAGTCGATATCCTGCCGCTCGATCGGCGGGAGCTTCTCACGCGCTTCCTCGATATCCTTTTCTGTGACTCGAAAGCTAGGTGGATCCCAATCGTCGAACTTCCGGGAGTAGTAACGTACGGCTTCCTCGCCTTCACTGCAAACGCGGTCCAGAATCTCTGTGACAACCTCTCTGACCTCGCGCAGATCCTGCACAGGTCTCGCCTCTGACTTCTTCAGATATGACGCCATCCTATGTCTCCTTCTGCATCAGGCGCTTCCCCACGCTCCACGCACGGCCAACGGGCTCGCCCACGCGCAGGTAGTGGTTGTCACGAAACGAGAAAAGCAGAGGGTCTATCTTCTTGATGTCGGGCCTACCGTCTGTCAGACAGGTTTCGTCAACGTATGCCGCGACGATTTCCCCTATGAAAGCCACTTCGCCCGGAAAGTCAAGGGTCTGGACAACCCGACACTCCAGATTGATTGGACATTGTCTGATCATGGGTGCGGTGCTGGCCTTACCATAGAACGTGTCGAACATGTCGGATTTGTCCACCTTATGTCCGGAAACCAGCCCACAGTAGTCGGTGATTTCCACCATGTCCGCGGATGGCGTATTCACGCTGAACGTGCCGCTCTCCCTGATCCCGATGGTCGTGTAGTGAGTCTTGTTCAGCGACACCGAGAGTGTCGGGGGCTCCATGTTCACAATCCCAACACACGCCGCCACGCAGTAGTTGGGCCTGCCCCGTACATCGGATCCCACCAGCGCAACGGGCTTCGGATACAGGAACGGTCCTGCCCCAAGGTCAACCTTCTTCATCGTTTTGATTTCCTCCACTCAGTAGGCTAATGCCCTTGCCAGTGCACGAATGACGATGGCTCCCCAATCGTCTGCTCAGTCTCGCATTCAGCACGCTCAGGCGGTGGTTGAAGGGTCTGCGAGACTGCGTACAGTTGCGTGGTCGTGCACGCAGTGCCCATGTCCCCCTACCAACTGTATCACAGCGAATCAATCCTCGCAAGGCCCCGAGGGGTATGCAGCTTTCCCTTCCCACTAGGTGTGCGCGCAGATCCTTTGTTTGCAGGGAGTGAACACTGGGTCTGATGCAGGTGTGCTCAAAGTCGCTTATCGAACTCCGACAAGTAGGCCGAGTCTGCCGGTGCGCAGCACACAACTGGTAGATTCCTTGGGGTCTAGCTGTGCGCCGCACGGATTGTCCAACTTCCGACCGCCGTCATGCCACACCTTCGGGACCAGGGACAACAAGACCCCAAGCTCCCTCGAGACAGGATCTGACTCGTGTGGCCCAGCAGTATGGAACCAGCATGGAGTAGTAGTGCATCAACTAGTCTTGCCGAAAAATCGGGCATCCCAGGCGAATCTCAAACCGATCGGCATCGTCCGTGCCTCGGATCTTTGGCCCACCTGTCGTCAGCGGACGTGAGGCAAACAGTGGCAGGCGCGGAAGAAGTAGGCTAGGATTAGGTGATTGCCAGCCGCATCCGAATCCACTGTGGATTGCTGCAGAAGGCGCGGGGCCGTCGTTTCCTTGCGGCAGGGTCCTCACGTTGGCCGAACCCTGCCCTGCACGATCCCAATCGTCAGCTTCTTCCTTCTTCGATGGCCCGGGGGCGGGGCACATTTCCCTTAACGGGCCATCGCGCACTGGGTCACCGGAGCAGCAACGGATGCAGTGTCGTGCTCCAGGTAGGACAGATGCTGGGTAACCACTTGTGGTGGGAGGAACGCATGCAAAGCAATGCCATCAGACTGGATCCCCGGGACAATGTGGCCACCGCGCTGCGAGATCTTCTTGCGGGGACCGAGGTAAGGATCGATGACGAGGTCATCGTATTGAACACCTCCGTTCCCGTCGGACACAAGTTCGCGCTGCGCCGGATAGCGGCTAGGGACCCGGTAGTCAAGTACGGCGCGCCCATCGGGTGGGCCACATCCGCGATCAAGAAGGGCGATCACACACACATCCACAACGTGCAGTCGTATCGGTCAATCACCTACGCCGGGAATGTGAGCCAAGAGTACTTGCAGCTGACAGCCAGCGACCGTGGCTTCTCGCCGACTCCCTTTGGCTCTGGGCGAGTATCACCTCTGCCTGATGTGCTTGAGCCGGTGACAGTGATGGGGTATCGAAGGCCCGATGGCAGAGTAGGCATTCGCAACCACATTTTGATCCTGCCCACTGTCAGTTGCGTAAATACTACAGTTGGCAGAATCGGTCGGCTCCTGCAAGACGTCGTCGTGATTGCGCACCCATATGGGTGCACACAACTCGGTGCCGACCTGGAACAGACCAAGAGAGTCCTTCTGGGCTTTGCCACACATCCCAACGTGGCTGCTGTAGTACTCGTGAGTCTAGGGTGTGAGACCATGCCGATCCAAGAGATACATGACCAGGTTCTGAACCGTGGCAAGCCCGTCCGGCACCTAATAGTGCAGGAGGAAGGCGGAACCAAACGCACGGTGGAGAAGGCGGTCGAATGGGCTAACGCTATGTTACAAGAAGCACAGTTGCAGCCTCGGGAATCTATCTTCTTGCATGAGCTGGTCATAGGTACTGAATGTGGTGGTTCGGATTCCCTTTCGGGACTGACAGCCAATCCCGCTCTGGGGCTGGCGAGTGATATGGTTATCGGTCACGGGGGCACTGTCATTCTGTCGGAGACACCAGAATTCATCGGGGCTGAGCACGTGCTGGCCAGAAGAGCAAGGAATGCAACCGTGGCCGATGGCATAGTGCGACTCGTAGCGCAGCGAGAGAGACAAGCCAGACTCGCAGGCGTTGACCTGCGCGGCGCTCAGCCAACACCGGGGAACATGGCTGGGGGGCTAACCACCATCGAAGAGAAGTCACTGGGAGCAATTCGCAAAGGGGGCACCTCACCAATCCGAGAAGTCGTCCCGTACGCAGTCCACCCATCTCATAGTGGGCTCGTGATCATGGACACCCCCGGATATGACCCTGCGTCCGTTACGGCTATGGTAGCAGGCGGCGCCCAAGTGGTTGTCTTTACCACGGGAAGGGGCTCACCCGCAGGATCTCCTATTGCCCCAGTCATCAAGGTATCGAGCAACAGTGACGCTTGCCAGCGCATAGGGGCGGAGCATATCGACGTTGACTGCGGAGGGATCCTGGAAGGACGGGAGACGATAGCCGATATGGGGCAATGCATTTTTCGGGAAGTCATCGCTGTTGTGAACGGAGCACTCACAAAGGCAGAGATCTCTGGACACGAAGACTTCGCCATTGCCCGTCTAGGCTTCGATCTTTAGCGCTTCGACTTGTGGGTGAGACAGCCCAAGAATACGACTACTTCCTCCCGCCGTCGTCTGGCGCTTCGCGCAGGAACAGCACGAAAGATGGGTGGCCATTCGGCGCATGTTGCTGGTCAGTCGTCACGACGCCCGCTGGAGGGCTTGCATGGGCTATGGCGGTTCGTAGAGGAGTGGTCCAGTCGGTACCTTCGAGGTGGACCTCCCCGAGACTGGCCCTCCGCGACTCTGCTGCTCTAGGCGCGTCAGTACACCTCCTGTAAGGCACGCGGCAGGGCTCGCACACACAAAATCCCCTCGAGGTTCTCTGACATCGACCAACTGTTTGATGTTAGAAACGTCATGGTTAGTTGGTATTCTGGGCTATTGGTGGGTGCAGTTCCTGTTCAGGGGCCATGGTAGCCCAGAGCGCATGTGGGAGCAAGCTGGGGACGACACACCGGAGATCAAAGCCCTCAGAAGCTGGTGCACACTGTCGGAGGCCATGACGGTCTACGGGGGAGAGACCAACGAACCGGAAGCCCATTGGAGTGATACTTCGTTCTGGCTTCAACACTACCCGAGACCAGAGGCGGAGCACCTCTGTGGCTCGTCCGTTCGGTTGTGCTGGGTAGACCGTGGCGGCCGCTAGGTCCTGGACATCACCTCATGTTTGCATTTTCGCGTGGTTTTGCGGCCACAATGCTCCCTATCCCGTGAAAGTCCAGCGCGCGAAACGGCGTACTTGCCTCGTTTTCCTCTCAGACTGGGCACACCCCATTGCCAGTCTCCGGTTGGTTCATAGGCCTTGCTAGCCACTGTGCTATGATCCTGATGCGCAGTTGTCACGTTTCCCAAGCCAGTGTCTTGATGGCATTGAAAGATCTCCGCACCCCCCTCGGAGCTCAAATCCGCCTCGACAGGCTCGATCTGATTGGCCCGTCGAGACTGTCTTGATACGGAGCACAAAGCCAGGCTTAGGCGAACTCTAGTTCGAGAGCATATGTAGGAAGTACTCCCCCGGGGATTCTAACGCGCGCACATTGAAACCTCTGGGCATGAAACATACTCAAGCCGAAAAAGAAAACCCCACCTCACGATGGGGTCTTCTTCTGCGTTGGGTCCAGTTAGCCGGGGCTGCTACCCCACCAGTCTGCTAACTTGGCCCCTGGTGGTAGTATGAAGATGTCACAGGCGGGAGCGACGGGATTTGAACCCGCGATCTCCTGCTTGACAGGCAGGTATGTTAGCCAAGCTACACCACGCCCCCTCAGACTACTTTCATATCTTACCATAGACTCTCGATTTGGTCAAATTCCTATCCCCAACGGAACATCCACGTCTCGCTGGTTGGACTGATTGGTACTCCCTGACCGGCTCCAACGGGATCACTAACCACCGTTATGCTCCAGTTCACTGTCCGATCTCCGCCGAGTTGATCATACAGATCGTCCCCCACGCGCCATACGGTGTCCTTGGTCCAGGCACCCCACAGGCCAAGCTCGCCGTTTCGATCCGTGTAGCTCAGACCAACGGCATACCATTCGTCTTCGGCCAGCGCTCCCACCGGCTCCCACTTCAGCTCGATGAGAGCGCCGTAGCTGAACTTGAGCGGGTCGTCTGGAGCCCACCCTGTTTCATCCTCAGGTTCGATCAACTGCGGCGCTGCGTACTTGACGCCAGGAGTCGCAGCAAGTGTCGCGGTCAGTGTCTCTGTTGGAGCCGGTGACTCGGAAGGCGGTGCTGTGGCTGTGGCCGTGAGCGTAGCGGTCGCCGTTATCACCGGCGTGAACGTCGCCGTCGCTGTTCGTGTGGCCGTCGGTGGTCGAGCCGTCTCCGTGGCCGTCGCCGTGGGAGGCAGGATGACCTCCGTTGGCGTGGGCGAGGGAGGGCCGGCGACGAAAGGAACGTCGACCGGCAGCGGCACGATGGTCGAAACGGCATAGATCACTATCGCAGCCAGGACGACCACTGCCAAGGACCCGATGATCTTCCAAGGGATTCTCTTTCTGCCCAACTCCTCACCGCAATGGGGACAAACGGCCAGACCAGCCCGTATCTCCCTCTTGCAACGTGGACAGGAGATGCTCTCCCTTCGTAGACGAGCGCCACAGCGAGGGCAGACGCCGTCTTTCTCTGAGACCTGAGCACCACACCATCTGCAACTCTGCATCACACTACGATCCTCTAGACAACAGCATGAAAGCCCCGACCAGGATGAAAAGGGCTCCCGCTCCCTTCCTGATGTACTGGGCTGGGATGACTCTGGTCAGTGTCCCACCGATGGCAACCGCCAGGAGTGTGACCAGAGCCAGGGCCAGCACCGCCCCAGCGAAGACCGACAGGGGCCTGTTGGATTCGGCGGTCATGGCGATGGCCGCTAACTGCGTCTTGTCTCCGAGTTCTGCCAGGAATATCAGACCAAAAGTGCTGGCCACTATCCTCCAATCCATCTCTAAGCAACCTCTTCACTCAAGGCAATAGTGAACCGCCGCTGGCTAATCGCAGGATATCGAAGTAGGAAACCACCAGAATGAGACCCAGGAGAATCACCATGCCGATGACGTGAACCAGGCCCTCCTTCTCCGGCGAGATGCGCTTGCCCCCTCGCAACACCTCCAGCACCACAAAGACCAACCGCCCCCCATCGAGAGCGGGAAAAGGAAGCATGTTTATGATGCCCAGTTGCGTGCTTAGAAACGCTGCGAAGCGCAACGTGTCCGTAAGGCCATAACGCACCGCCTCGCTCGTGGCCTGGACAATGCCTATCGGGCCAGCGACCTCTGGAGCTACCAGTCCCCTTACCACCGCCACGGCCCACTGGAAGATGGCGAACATCCACAGAAACGTCTCGTAGATCCCGCGCGGGATGGCCTCCCACACCGGGTAGGATTTCGTCACCAGAGCTGGTCCGACCGCTACGCCCATGGGACCCTCACCTTCAGGCGGATCCGTGCGCGGCGTCACCTCCACCGGATCGAGGACAGCTCCGTTCCTGACCACCGTGAGGCTGAGTTGCTGACCCAAATGGTCATGGGTGTAGGCCTGAAGCGCCTCATAATCCTCCACTTCTTGTCCATCCACCGCCACTACCGTATCCCCTGCCCGAAGGCCGGCCTCCTCAGCCGGTGAGTCAGGTACCACCTGATAGATGCCAGCGCCAGGCATAGTCTCGTCTGGAACCAGCGTGCCTATCATGTACACCGCGCTGAGCAGGACGATGGCCAGCACGATGTTCATCATGGACCCGGCCGAGAGGACCACGGCTCTGACCAGTCTGCTTTTGCTGGCCAGGCTATTCGGCTCCTCCGGATCTTCCTCGCCCACCATGCGCACAAAGCCACCCACAGGGATGGCGTTGATTGTGAACTCCGTGCCACCGCGCTTTGCTATGGTCAGAAGCCTGGGCGGATAGCCAAGGCCGAACTCCTCGACTTTGACTCCCGCCTTCTTCGCCGCCACGAAGTGCCCCATCTCATGGACCAGCACCATGAGGCTGAAAACGAGCACCACCGCCACAACGGTCACTACTGTTGTGAGTATCATCGTCTAACTAGACTCCTCGTCTGGCTGTTTCGCTGAATCCGCCAAAGACGCTCTATTATACTCTCCGGACAACTCCATGGCAAATTCGAGCGGATGACGCATAACCCGAGCAATCGATCCTTTCTGGCCTCTGGCCCGCCGTCCGCGACCTCTGCGCGACAACAGCAGGTCATTGCCCACACGTCCCAAAGACGATACAATCCAGACAAATGATCGACCCCTCAAAGCACAGACTGCTACTGGCGTGCGTGAAGGCCCGTTGGGATCTCACACAGCTTGACGAGGCCCGAAGGATCGTGCACGAGTGCGCCGTGGACTGGGACGAATTCCTGCACCAAGCCGCCAGACACGCCGTGGCTCCCCTGATCCACGATGCCCTCAAAGAGGAGGACGCCATCCTACCTGATCACGTCAAGGAGAAACTGGCGACGGCGTACTATCACACCGCCCTGCACAATACTCTTCTCTATGAGCGACTGGCGAAGATCGTCGATGCCTTCAACAGAGCCGAGGTACCTGTCATCCTCCTCAAAGGGGCTGCGTTGGCCCAGCAGGTGTATGGCAACGTTGCCTTGCGGCCCATGAGTGACCTGGATTTCCTGGTGAGGAAGGAGAAGATGTCGAGGGCGGAGAGGTTGCTCGTGGAACTCGGGTATGAGGTTCGTGACCATGCTCACCCCTACCTCCGACACGCCACGTTTGCCGGCGAAAGCAACGGTACGCGTGCTCACATCGAAGTCCATCGCCACATTGTGTCCTCGGCCTATTACAGGAGAACGATTCCCGACGAGTGGCTCTGGCAACACGCCAGTGAATCTGCCATCGGTGATGTCACGGCGCTGATGCTCTCACCCGAACGGGCCATTGCACATTCTTGTCTGCACCTGCTGGACCACGTGGGTACCGCCGGAACGCTGCTGTGGCTTTGCGATATCAGGGAGATCTCGCAACGGCGTGAGATCAACTGGGAGACCCTCGCAGACAAGCTGATACAGTTCAAGATCGCCTTGCCAGCCGGCTCCATGCTGTTCGCCTGCTCCAGGCTCCTTGATCTCCCCCTTTCCGATCACGTTCGACAAAGGCTGCTCACCCATCAACCTGGGTTCCTGGAGAAAAAGGCCTACCAATTCTGCCTGTCCCCGGCCCGGAGCTCGGCCAGCAAGACCTTCTTCGATTTCCTTGCCGTCGAGGGCATCTCAGCAAGGGTTCAGTACCTCCGTTCCCGCCTCCTTCCTGACCGGGACTACATGATGGCACGGTACTCAATTCGCCATCCTTGGCTCGTGCCACTCTACTATCTCCGCTTGATCGCACAAGCCGCCTTCGATAGCCTCAGAGCTGTCACTCAACCGCGCCAAGGTTGATCTCTGGCCACGTTCTTGATCGTCCACCTTCGGTAGGCGGATCCACAGCGGCTCGCGCGCACCAGCAGCGAAGGTCAGCCAGAGCGAGGGATTGAATCGACGAAAGACACTGGATATAATATGAACCTAGCAGGACGGCCTGGTCTCACAGTGACTTGCCCGCCTGGCCAAAGGGCGTCCAGTGCTGGCCTGCGGCACACTGACCGGCACGTCCATGTGTGACATATGCTCCGCGAGGATAAAGTGGTGTAATGAGACACTTAGTCAATGTCATTGCCCGCTATGAGCTTCTGTTGCTCGCTGCAGCGACGCCTTTTCTCCTCTTCCCCAGCAAGTGGACCCCCATCGGCGTGGCGCTGATCGCCGTGGCGTGGGCTTGTCGCTGGATCGCCACGGGCCACATCTCTGCCCGGACAGCGATGGACGTTCCCATCATTTTGCTGCTGATCATGACTGGCGTGAGCCTGATCCCTTCCGTCGCTCTCGACCTCAGCCTCAACCGCATGTCGATCATCATCCTGGGAGTGGCTTTGTTCTACGGCATGGTCAACGGCATGCCCAGCGAGGCGCACATACACTACATGGGGATGGCCCTGGTAGTGGTGGGGCTCACTGTGGCGGTGGTGAGTTTCCTAGGCACGGATTGGGAGATCGGTGCCTTGATCGAACTGCCAGCAGTCTACGGACGCCTCCCAGGTCCCGTGATCCGGGGTCTGCCGGGCAGCGGGGTGATAGAGGAGTACGACCTGATCAACCCCAGGGTAACGGCCGGAGCGCTGGCTATCCTGCTCCCAGTCCCCCTGGCCTACCTTGTCTTCGGGCAGGGCCGGAAGCTGCGCTTGCTCTCCGCCCTGACCGCGCTGGTGATGGTTGGCGTCTTGCTCCTCACTCAGGCCCCTCAGGGTTTGCTGGGCCTCGCGGCCGCACTGTTCCTCATCGGTGTGTGGCGGAGTCGCTGGTTCCTGCTCAGCCTGCCTCTTGGCTTGGCTGGGATCCTCGCTGCTTGGCATCTCCTGGATCTGAGCCAAGTGTTAGATAGTTGGCTGACGCCCGCAACCACGGAAGCTCTTGACTTTGCGTTATACAGCCGTGCGGTGAATGGGGCGTGGGGTGTGGCTATGGTCCGCGACATGCCGTACACCGGCATCGGTCTCAATACCTTTCCGGTCATAGATGGGCTCTACAGCGGTGGCGGAGGCCACGCACCGCACGCTCACAACACTCTGATTCAAACTGCGGTGGATCTGGGGGTACCAGGCTTGGTGGCGCTCCTTGCGCTCTTGGCCGCCTTTGCTTATACTGTGGCACTCGCTTATCGCGCTTCCCGCAGTCGCAATCAGCGTGCGCTGCTGGTCGGGATCTGCGGCGTCGTGCTGGCCTGGCTGGCCTACGGACTCTTGGACAGCATCACGCTCGGACATAAGCCGGGATTGGCCATATGGGTGGCGCTTGGCTTGGCCGCGGCGATCCGACTCCAAGTGGAACAACCACCCACGCAGGCCGTGCCTTTCCCGAAGCGATTCAGCCGCAACTGGATGGTGTTGGTGGTACTGCCCCTGGTTCTCCTGCTGGCGATGGTGGGTTTGACCGCACGCAACAGCATCGGCGCCTTCTATGTCAACCTGGGAGTGATGGAAGCCCACCGGGCCCTGGCTAACCCGGAGTCAGTGGACAGTGTGACGGACCATCTGGATGCGGCCGAAGAGTATTTTCAGCAAGCGATACGGTGGGATTCCCGTGCAAGACGCGCCCGCCGTTTGCTGGACTGGACCCACAGTCTGGATGGAAAAGTATTGAGCAAGCGTTGGCCTCGAGAATCAGCAAACGTTGAGCAATGGAGGAGTGTGCTCGGAGACGAGGAATGACGCAGCAGACAGCATCGCATGGGCCCAAGGTGGTGGCCGCCATCCCCTGCCACAACGAACAGCAGTTCATCGGCGACATCGTGCGCTCAGCGCAGAAGTATGTGGACCGAGTGGTAGTCGTCGACGATGGATCGTCGGACGGCACCAGCCGGTCTGCGGAACAGGCCGGAGCAATGGTGGTGCGGCACGGCGCGAACGAAGGGCCAGGAAGAGCCTACAGATCCTGCTTTGAGGCTGCACACTCCTTCGGGGCGGACATCTTGGTCACCCTGGACGGAGACGGCCAGCACCAGCCGGATGAACTGCCCCGAATCCTGGATCCCTTGCTGGCCGGAGAGGCAGATCTGGTCATCGGTTCCCGCTTCCTGAACGACTACGAGATTCGGCGTTACCGCAAGTTCGGCATTGACGTCATCACCTGGCTCTACAATCTGGGCTCTGACGTCAAGGTGGTTGACGCCCAGAGCTGCTATCGAGGCTACAGTCGCAGAGCACTGGACACCCTGCGCATCACCGAGAGCGGCTTCGGTTTCAGTGTCGAGTTGCTCGTGCAGGCCAGGCAAAGAGGTCTGGTGATCAAGGAGGTGCCCGTTTCCTGCATCTATCACCCACACAGCCACAGCATCAACCCAGTGATTCATGGGGTGGGCGTGGCTTTGATGGTGGTGAAGCATCGGCTCAAGAGCCTCTGGGTCAGGCCCAGCGGCGCGTCGGACTCCGCGAGGACTTCGAGGTGAGCAGATGAGCTTCATCGTCGTAGCGCTATACGTGGTCTCCGCTCTGCTCATCTGGCAGTTCGTAGGCTATCCTGTCCTGATGGGCCTGATCGCGCTCAGAGCGAAGCCCAAACAGAAGAACCGTAGCTACACCCCCTTTGTCTCCATCATCGTACCGGCACACAATGAGCAGAAGGTGATCGGCAGAAGGATAGGGAACCTGCTCACCCTGGACTATCCCAAGGACAGGTACGAGATCATAGTCGTCGAGTCCGGATCCACCGACGGGACGAACGAAGCGGTGCAAGACTGTCTGGCACGCAACCCGAACCCCGCACCTCGTATGAAGCTCCTGCGCGAAGGCGAAAGACGCGGCAAGGCCTCAGCCATCAACCTGGGAAAGGAGCACGCGAACGGCGAGATCATCCTGGTCACCGATGCCAATTCCACCTTCGAGGACGATGTGCTGAGAGAAATGATGCCCCACTTCCAGGATCCCAAGATCGGCGCGGTGGGCGGTAGGTACCTGGTGTCCAACCCTGACACCGTTCACACCTCCTCGGAATCCTTCTACTGGGACCTGGAGTACATCATGCGGAGAGGGGAATCGATCTTGGACTCCGCGTGCCTCTTCCACGGGGAGATAAACGCCTGGAGGAAGGGGCTGGCCGAAGCGGACATAGACAACTTGTCAGAAGACCTGGACATAGTGATCCAGATCAGGCGAGCTGGCTACAAGATCGAGTACGAGCCATCAGCCCTGGTCTACGAGCCGGCAGCCACTACCGCAGAGGATCAGATCAGGCAGAGGAAAAGGACCACTACCGGTACGCTCCAGTGCATTTTCAAGCATTTGGACTATTTCATCGTCCCACGGGACCTATACAGCCTCTTCATATTCCCGTCACACAAAGGCCTGACGATGCTCTCTCCCTTTCTTCTCTTGTCCATCCCGATTCTGTACCTTATCGCGTGGGACGTGGGCATCACAGTCACACACCTGACCGTGACGTTGGCCACTTTCGGGCTACTGCTAGGGCTTATCCTGTTGCTCAGGGCGAGGCTGATCGGTAAGACGAGGCGAGGATCAGGGGTGTCCATCGCTTCGCTGCCGAGAATCGTGTACTATGTGTTGCTAAACGAGTACCTGATCGCGCTGGCCTGGATGGACTTCGTCACGGGCAGGTACTCAATCCTATGGGAGAAAGCAGAGACGGCAAGGAGCTAGTCTGCAGACTCGGTGTCAATGGGGAGAACACGGGGACGTCCCAACGACGCGAGCGAGACCGCCGCGAGAAACGAACGCAAGGTCAAAGGCAATCATGAGGGTGCTCCTCCTGAACCCGCCCTTCAAGCATAGATTCACGCGCACCACGCGGTGGCAGGGCAGCATGACGCGTGGCAACACCTTATGGTATCCAGTTTGGCTGTCGTATGCTGCGGGAGTACTGGAGAGAGAAGGGAGACAGGTACGGCTGGTCGATGCACCAGCATGGAAGTGGGATGAGGAGCGCGTGCTGGACGATGTCCGAGGTTTTGACCCAGCGTTGGTGGTTATCGACAGCAACTTCTCTACACTGACAAGTGACTGTAAGTTTGCAGAGCTATTGGCGGAATCGATGCCAGGAGCAACGACAGTATTGGTCGGCCCCCCGACGGCGCACTTCGCAGCCCAGATACTGAGGAAGCATAGGATAGACGCCGTGGCAAGGCTGGAGTATGACTACACGTTACGAGACGTGGCTAGGGCCATCGAAGAATCCAAGCCACTCGAAGACGTCGCCGGCATCTCCTTCAGGGCCAATGGGCGCATAACGCACAACCCAGATCGAGAATTCATTGGCTCCGAGGAACTGGACCTCATTCCCTTCGTATCGCGAGTATACAGGAACCACCTGAACATTGAGGACTATGCTCTGGATCACACCCTACATCCGGAAGTGCAGATCTTCACTGGGCGAGGCTGTCCCAATCTATGCACTTTCTGTTCTTGGCCGGAGAATCTGATGGGCAGAGAGTACCGGGTGCGGAGCGTACGTAACGTGGTGGATGAGCTGCAGTACGTGACAGAAGAGCTGCCGAGTGTAAAGGAGGTTTTCGTCGAGGACGACACATTCACGATTAGCCGGCAAAGGGTAAGGAAGGTCTGTGAGGAGATCAAGAACAGAAACCTGAAGGTCACGTGGTCATGCAATGCCAGAGCCAATCTTGATTTGGAAACGATGAAGCGTATGAAGCGTGCAGGTTGTCGGCTGGTCGACGTGGGGTACGAGTCTGGAAGCGATCAGATTCTCAAGGGCATCAAGAAGGGCGTCTCCACCGATCGGATGAGGAAGTTCGCCCAAGATGCCAGAAGGGCGGGCCTGATGGTACTGGGCGACTTCATCATCGGTCTTCCTGGTGAAACTGAGGACACGGTCCGGCAGACAATACGCTTCGCCAAGGAACTGAAGCCAAACCTGATCCAGTTCGCTGTGGCCACTCCTCTGCCCGGCACTCAGTTCTACGAATGGACCGCAGAAAAGGGCTTTCTATTGGCGACCAACCTGGAGCAATCGCTGGACGAAGATGGCTTCCAGAGGTGCATTGTGTCATATCCGGAGTTTGCCGACCAAGACATTGAAAAGTGGGTTGACAAAGCACTGAAATCATACTATCTGAGCCCTTCCTACGTACCAATAGCGTTGCGAAATGTTCTACGCCGGGACGGCTTTCACGAGCTAAAGGGGCTAGCAAAGTCAGCGAGGACATTTCTTCAGTATTTGATGAGGTAGACAGGTAAGCAACGAGTCGATGAGAATACTCGTGACGTCCATTATCGATCTTAGAAAGACGACCCACAGCAGGACACACGAGATTGTCAACTATCTGGCCAAGAGGCATGACGTCACCGCTTTGTGTCTAAACGCGTGGTGGATGACACGCCCGGATGGTAGTCTCCTCTACGGCGACGATTACTACAAGCAATACTTCACAGATCTAAAGGAGAAGGTCAAGGTAATACACTTCGCAAAGTCAGGCGTCAGACCTTTTCTCCAGGAGATCTCTTTCGCAAGACGTGCAGGGGATGTCCTTGATACCATAGGCGCCCACGAGATGGATGTCCACCTGAACTGCGGCACGCACATCTCGGGGTATGCCGTCGGCAGGAAGATGAAACAGTGGGGCATTCCAACGGTCTTTGACGTCTACGATGACTTGCCCGAGAGAGCCCGCATGTCTCCCCAGGTCCCGGGGCCGCTGAAGTACCTGGGCTGGCTGGTTGCCTTGTGGGCTTACAGGAAGAACATGGGCCTAGCCGACAGGGTAACAGTCATCACTGAGGCGCTGCGCGGGGCGTACGGCTGGGGCAAGAACAAGTCGCAGATCGTGCCCAATGGAGTGGACGCCGAACTGTTTGCCCCTCAGCGGGGCGCCAGTCTTCGAGAACGGCTGGGAGTATCTGATGACTTCGTCATAGGCTACGTGGGCCTGCTGAGGGAGTGGGTCGAGCTCGAACCGCCCCTTAAGGCGCTGGCCCATTTGAAATTGGAGTTTGCGAACGCAAAGCTGCTGATTGTGGGCGAGGAGGGAGCCTTGCAAGAGGTCAAGGATCTGGCCGTGAAGTACGCAGTCACCGACAGGGTAGTATTTGCAGGGACGGTGCCCTACACTCAAGTGCCTGAGTACATTTCGGCCATGGACGTCTGTCTGATCCCAATAGCAAACAGTGCGGACTGCCAGCATGCTTTTCCACTGAAGCTGCTCGAATACATGGCCTGTGAAAAGCCTGTTATCTCGACACCCGTCGCTGGAGTGAAGGAGGTTGTCGCAGACCGAGTGCTGTACGCCTCAAATAGTGAGGAACTCGCCGAGCGCATCAGGAAGCTATACCGAGATGAGGACCTGCGGCGCAGGCTGGGCACGGCGGGCAGACGCTTCGTGGCCCAGAAATACACCTGGAAGCTGGCATGCAGATTGCTTGAGGACACACTAGTCGAGACGGCAGGGCATCGATCACAGAGCCGTGACGTCTGAGACTTGGGAATGGACGCGAATTGAATAGAATAGGACTGAAGGACACCGCAGCCAAAGCGTCGAAGATGTTGCTGAGAAGGCCGAACCCCAGCCAGATCTTGTGGATCAATTTCGCGGTGACTTACCTCTGTAACAGCAGATGCAGAATGTGCCGCATTTGGGAGAAGTACCGGCAAGGCCCGAGCCTTCTTGAAGAGGAACTGTCGTTGTCAGAGATAGAGAGCCTGTTATCGTCGAAGTACTTGCAGAATCTCGAAGGGATTGGCTTCACGGGCGGAGAACCCTTCCTCAGGAGGGACTTTGTAGACCTCGCCGGCCTCTTCATCGAACGATACCCCGATGCCTTTGTCAGCATCGCTACCAATGGCCTCAGCCCAGGGCTGATAGTCAAGAGGACGAAAGAGATCATCAACAGGTATCGTCCAAAATCGCTCGGCTTGTCCATCTCGCTGGACGGTATGGCCGGAAACCACGATAGAATCAGAGGGGTCAAAGGGGCGTATGAGAGGGTGCTGCAAACGCTCAAAACACTACAGGAAGAAACGGACATCAACCTGGGATTCGATTTTACCATCACCCCCTGGAACTGGGAAGACTTGTGGAGCGCGTACGAGTTGTCAAAGGAATTCGGGATTAAGTTCATAGCGGGGTTTGCCCACAACAGTGATTTCTACTACGGCAATACAGAGATAGTTTTTGATTGGCACGACGCCCTGGACGAGGCCGCACACATAGTGCAAAAGGTGGCCAGGGATAGGGCAGCCACCGAACCTCTGCTGGACAAGTTGATCAATCCTTATGCTTGTTTCATGACCAAAGCTCCAGAGTATGAAGTGAAGAGGAACTCCATGTTCAGGTGCTACTCTGGGGTGCACTCCCTGTTTCTTGATCCCTATGGAGATGTATATCCGTGTATCATGCTTGACGAGAAGCTCGGGAATGTAAGAAGCGAGCCCTTCGGTCAACTATGGTTATCGTCGAGGGCCGCGCAGATAAGGGACTACATTGAGCAAGACCAATGTCACTGTTGGGTTGCCTGCGAGGCGGTTCCCTCATTGCTACGCGGCCTTGGTGTCGCTAGATGGAATGTCATGAACAAGATCGTCAAACCGATGGTATCTAGGCCAGACTACCGTGGATGACGGGATTGTATTGTTGGCAAAGACATGAAGATCTGTTTCGTGGGGCATTACACCGCACGACCTGACAATACAGGAGACTTAGGTACGAAGCACGTGGGCTTTGAGATAGCCAGAAGGGTGTCCGAGCGCCACCAGACCATCGAGATCAACATCAGGGAGCCACTCTCCTGGAGGCGAGCTAAGCCGTTCCAGCCACAGATAATCCATTTCATCCTCGGTCCATCCACGTTGGGCCTGCTGGCAGCCAGGCTGTTCACGCTCTATTGCAGCGAGGCAAGGACGGTGCTGTCCGCGCCAAACCCTGATCTACCGTCATGGAGACTAGGGGCCTTCTTCAGGCCGAACCTGGTATTGGTTCAGTCGTACGAGTCCGAGAGCACATTCGGGAAGATGGGTTGCAATACTCGATTCGTGCCTAACGGTGTGGATGTGGAGAGGTTCCTCCCGGGATCACCGCTCACGAAGATGCAACTGAGAGAGAAGTATGCGATCAGGAGAGATGTCTTTGTGATCCTCCATGTAGGCCCCATAATCAAGAGGAGGAATATCGAGTTCTTGAAGAACGTTCAGGATGCCAATCACCAGGTCATAATCGTCGGCAGGATGCCCGCAGACAAGCAGTTGCACCAAGTGCTCGTCGGCGCGGGATGCATGGTGCTGACAGATTGCGTGGAGCATATCGAGGAGATGTATGCCCTGTCCGATTGTTACATCTTCCCGACGCCAGCAGCGAACAAGGGGGCCAGCATCGAAATCCCGCTCTCCGTCCTGGAGGCCATGTCCTGCAATCTACCCGTGATCACAACGAGATTCGGGGCGTTGCCCAGAGCCCTTGAAGAAGGAGGCGGGCTGGTCTTCGTTGACAGCGAGGACGATCTGTTCCAGGAACTAACGAGAGCGCAACAGGGCCTGGAAGTAAGAACCCGCGACAGAGTCCTGCCTTACGGATGGGATAACGTCATCGGTTCTCTCGAGGAGATCTACGGCGAGATCGCAGAAACGAGAGCGGCGTGAGCGTCGGAGAATTCGACGCTTCAGTAGAACAGCCAACCAGAATGGCAACAAGCGAGAACTCAAAGGGCATTCTCATATGCTTCGTGGGCATTGACGGCTCGGGCAAGAGCACGTTGGCGAAGGCGCTGGCTGCCAGCCTCGAGGCCCAGGGTATCCGGTGCAGATACGTGTGGATGGGATTCAATGACTCCTTTACGGTCTTCAGGCCCTTGGTGGCGGTGGCCAAGGCTTCGGTATTCCGCGGCGAGAGGTACATGGAGCAGTCCACGAAAAAAGGGCGGGTGGTGAAGAGTTCGTTTCTGTCCACCCTCTATCAGTATCTCATGTTGGCTGATTACACATTCCAGGTTTTCTTCAGAATCCGGCTGCCCCTGGCATTCGGGAGAAACTTGATATGTGATCGCTATATCCACGACTTGATAGTCGCTGTTGGAGTCCTCCTGGACTACTCCGCCGACAGGACAATGGCCCTGCTCGACCACTGTCTGGCCTTGCTGCCAGAGCCGGATCTGGTATTCCTGATAGACCTGCCGGAAACCTTGGCTTACCAGCGCAAGGATGACATAATATCACTCGATTTTCTGTCTGTACGTAGAGATATCTATCTGCAGATGGCGCAACGGTATGGGATGACTATCCTCGATGGCAGCGGCGACCCACAGGAACTGGCACAACTGGCGGCGAGGAAAGTACTACAACACATGCCAGGAGAACGCTAAGTGAAGAAGGTCTTGCTGATCGGCATAGATTCCCTGGATCCCAAGCTGCTACTAAAGTTCGCCGCTGACCTACCCAACTTCACCAGATTGCGGCAGGTCAGCCCTGAGATGAAGCTGAAATCCATCTTCCCCCCCGACTCGATCCCCGCCTGGATCAGCATCCATACGGGATTGAACCCAGCAAGACATGGCTTGATCTACGTCTTCGACATCTTCGAGAGCCAGTGGCAAGACATCCTCAACATAGATCTGGATGTCTTTCGAGGCCGGACTTTCTGGGACTACGCCAGCAATAGTGGCAAGAAGGTCTGTGTGTTTTTCCCATTTGTGGCCTTTCCGCCCTGGCAGGTCAACGGCATAATGATCAGCCAGGCGATGAGTGAACGGCGACTGGATGGTGGCTCGCCGTGGCAGACAGAGAGGGAAATCGGCACCTATCCTGCTGACGCGGCGGCTCAATTTGGGATATCCCGCTTCAGGAGATCGGTGTCTGGAAAACACCCTGGCGAGAGGAATCTGAAAGCGCGCACCGAGGAGGACCAACAGGTGATGCTTCACAGGGCCCGACTGGGACTGGAAATCTCCCAGTCCGTTGAGTGGGACCTCTTCTTTATCTTTTTCGGCTCGCTGGATGGCATCCAGCACGCGCTATGGCGATACGGCGATCACAACGACCCCACCTACCCAGGTCCGAACCCCTTACAGGACTTGATAAGAGAGTCCTACAAAGTACTAGACAGAATCGTCGGGGAGTTCATGAGCCTCCATCCTGACGTCACCACCATTGTGATGAGCGACCACGGACACGGGATGCGACCACCCGTGACCGTGAGCATCAACGAGTTCCTGCGACAAAGGGGTTTCCTGTTTTCCAAGGGTCACCGGCTCAATCCGTTGCCCAGAGCGATGGAGGGCCTGAAGCGCCAGGTGTTGGATTTCGTCCATCAAAGGGAACTGGACTATTGGCTGCTCAAGGTGAGCAAGATGAAGTTGCTTTCCTCCGCCAGCAAGGACGTGTACATGTCCACGGCCAGCATTGACATGGAGCGAACCGTAGCCTATCTCTCCTCCTTCGCAGGCCCCAAGTCGTATTCTCACGGGGGGATAGAGATCAAAAGGGAGAACCTGAACGGCATCGGCTATGAGGAACTGCGTGACAGACTGATCGAAGAGCTCGCGAACATCGAGGAGCCACAGACTGGGGAAGAGTTGATGGAGTGGATCTGCAGGCGAGAGGAGTTGTATTCAGGGCCCCATATCTCACACTTTCCCGACATCGTCTTTGAGTTGAAGGAAGGCTACGGGGTCTACTGGGGCATCCATACGCCTCTCATCGGCACAGCTTATGAGCACAACCTCGCCTCAGGCGGGCACAAGAAGGACGCAGTATTCCTGATCTCTGGTTCATCCAGGGAACCCACGACACAGGAAATGGGCCTGATGGATGTCTCCCCCACGATATTGGACTTGTTGGGCGTAGAGGGCGAGTTCGGCTTTGACGGCGCGAGCATCTTTGCGTAAAGGAGTGTTTGGTTGAAGGCTGGGCAAGGCAAGCACAGAGGACTGAAGATAGTAAGTTGCATCTGCTTCCTATTGATCGTTGTGGCGCTTATCCTGATTGATGGGAACTCACCTGCCATAGGGTACGAGCTATCTGTCTACGAGAGCCTGCCGCCGTTGACATGGATCTGCCTGATCGCCGCGCTCGCCGGCGGAACGGGCGTGATAGTCCACCAGGCCTTTGCTGGCCGCAAGAGCGAATATTGGCTCCTCGGGTTCTTCATACTAATGTTCAGTATCTCAATTGTTCTTTTGCTACCTGCTTTCAAGGGTTATCACCTGTACGGTTCCGCTGATACCGCGGCCCACGCCATGTTCGCAGATGTTGTCGTCTCGAAAGGTCACTTCCACCGAGGTAACAGCTATCCTATGATCCACATCCTGACGGCGGAACTTGCGGAGCTCTCCAGTGCGCGACCTGAGGCCATAAACAAATACATTCCTGCGTTGTTCACCCTTCTGTTTATTCTCTTTAGCTATCTTCTGGCTCGAAGCGTGATGCCCAAGAAGGGTCAGGCGCTGTTGGCGGCAGCCACCACCGCTCTGTTCTTCAACTACTACCATGTGTGTGTCTACCCTCAGACCTTGTCGATCATGTTGCTCCCCATGGTATTCTATCTCTATTTCGAGGGCTTCCGGACTTCCTCGGTATCATTCAAGGTCGTTTTTGTGATAGTCTTGTTGCTGTTTTCCTATTTTCATCCGGCCACAGCGGCAGCGTTGATCGTCAGCTTCCTGGCCGCCGAGGCAGCGAAGCTGATCTGGAGGCTGAGGATGGGGGCGCGACCTGCGGTCGCCAGCAAAGGGCTGGACCGCATCACCTTGGAGCCCACGCTCATTTCCTCTATCACCTTCCTGACCTGGATCTCATCCGCCGAGATATTCGGGACAACCATTCGCAGAAGCCTATTCTGGCTGCGGGGTGAAATAGATCGAGTCCCTCACGTAGAAATCCTGGAGAAAACCTTGGAAGAACAGCACTTGGATATCCTCCACCAGGTAGAGCTCGTCCTGAAGATGTATGGAGACAACTTGATATACCTGGCCCTCTCTGCAATCGCGCTGCTGATTATCGGCTGGGGATTCTGGCGCCGTCGCGATGAGCTCAAGCATCTCTTTACACTGTCCATGCCCTTCCTGGTGAGCGGACCCGTGTGGGTCCTGATTTTCTTCGCCACCTTGCGGGTGACTGTGGGCAGGCTACTGGGCGCCAACACCATGATGTGGGCCACCCCTGTGTTCGCCGCCTTTGCTCTACACGAGATGTTCGCAAGGTGGAGAAGAGCAGGTGTTTTGGTCGTGACATCCATCTTGATCTGCGCCTCGGTGGTGGGCATATTCGCCGTCTATCAGTCTCCCTATATCCTGCAGGTAAGCTGGCAGGTGACTGGTCAGGATATTGAGGGCTCGCGGTGGTTCAACACCAATGCCCAGCTCCTAGGAAAGGACTGGTTCGCCAGTCTAGGCGGCCCCGCTGCATACAGGGTGGCAGGCAGGATTAGCTTACCCGAGCACTTTGGATATGGACAGAGGCAGACGGTGGGGGCCTCCTTGAGATGGAGCACCTACCTGGTAGTTGGAAGGCGTTTCATATTGGGCAGTGCTCATCCGACCCTTGCCAGGGCTACGACTTCCTCGCCCGACCTGTTCACAACCGGGTTCAGCCCAGCCGACTTCGAACGCCTGGTGTTGGATCCCACTGTCAACCGACTATACTCGAACGGCGAACTGGACGTGTTCTGGATCACGGCTGAGAGATAGGAACATGAGGGTAGCCCTGGTGGCGGATACCTTCTCGGTGGAGAAAGGGACAGGGATTGCGAGATACAGTCGGGAGATGTTGGCGGGATTGACCAGCAAGGGATTGCATGTCGAAGCGATAGCTCCCAAACCTCCTAACCTGCCTCTTGGCATGGCCATCAATCACGCACTCAAAATGCCCTACCTCGTTCGAAGCAAGGCAGATCATCTTGATCTCATACACGCGACAAGCCCCATCACCGCGCTTGCTTTCCCTCTGCTTAGTAAGCCAAGAGTGGTCACCTACTGGGATCTGGTCTCTTTGCTCTGTGACAATACGAGCAGTGCCTCTCACACGAGATTCTTTGCGCCCCTCTTTCTTCGCATTGGCAAGTTCGCAGATGCGATCATTGCTTCTTCATCTCAGACGAAAGAGGAGATGATTGCTCACCTGGGAATTCCCGGCGACAAAATCACGGTCATCAATCCCGGCATCGCCGAGATGTTCAGGCCTATGAATGTTGACTCTCGAGACGAATTCGTCATCGGCTATGTGGGCGCTTTGAACCGCAGGAAGGGCATAGATTACCTGCTGAGGGCTCTCCACGCATTGCAGGATAAGCAGCTCAAGCTCCCAGTCAAGCTTGTCCTCTGCGGCGCCAAAGACGTGGAGTATCGTGCCCTGGTGAGGCTGGCTACCGACCTCAGGGTGGATGAACACGTAGAATTTAGGGGTTTTGTGGCGGGGGAGGGATTGGTAAGAGCGTATAATTCCTTCGATCTCTTCGTCCTTCCCAGCGAGTGGGAAGGGTTCGGTTTCCCCATCCTCGAGGCCCAAAGGTGTGGGGTGCCGGTGATTATCAGAGAGGACGCACACATCCCACCAGAGGTGTCGATGTGCTGCTTGAAAGCCACCTCAGAGCAGGATATGGCCGACAAGATCTATCAGCTTCTCATGGATGAGAGCCTCAGGCAAACGATCATAGAGCAAGGATTCGAGTACAGCCAGCAGTTCACCTGGGAAAGAACTGTGCAGGAAACCCTGAAGGTGTATGAGGAGGCTATGTCTTAGATGCCGCCGTTCTACAGCCATATGGTCCGCCTGGTTTCGAGAGGCTGAGAGGATGTGGCAAACGTCCTGGAGAGGTAGCGCCCTCCCCCTGAATGGGGGAGGGATGGGGTGGGGGTGAACGATGCAAGCAGTAAGCCTGTCACCCTCCCCCAGCCCCTCCCGGCGAGGGAGGGGAGCGAAAAGACCAGCTTTTTTCCAATAGTTGTCAAATGCACCGTGAGTAGGCTGGAGGCCGTACCTGTCCTGAGCCAAGACGAAGGATCGAAGGGTGCAGTCCAGCGGCAGCCTCGAGAAGCGTTTTTCGACACTCTCGAGCTGAGGCATTTGAATTTGGCTGCCTTTGGGTGTATGATTGACCCGTCACTGAACACCGCGACCATTTGTCGCCATGCAGTGAGCGACATTGCCGGGCAGGGAGCTATGGGAGATTTGAGAGGTCAGGATGGCGACGAGCATTGATAGCAAGTCGGAACTCTCAGCCATTCCGACGGCTGAGGAAATACCCACCATACTGATCCGCCCGTCACGGGGCTGGGTCTCGCTCAATTTGCGAGACCTGTGGCAGTATCGCGAACTCCTCTACTTCCTCACCTGGCGTGACATCAAGGTGCGGTACAAGCAGACGGTTCTGGGAGCGGCCTGGGCGGTACTTCAACCCTTTCTCACGATGGTAGTGTTCAGCATCTTCTTCGGAAGGCTGGCCCAGATCCCCTCAGACGGGATTCCCTATCCCATCTTCGCCTACTGCGCGCTGGTCCCCTGGAGCTATTTTGCCGGGTCGTTGGACCGGGCTGGCAACAGCCTCGTGGGCAGCGCCAACTTGATCACCAAAGTGTACTTCCCGCGGTTGGCCATCCCCATGTCGGCAGTGTTGGCAGGCTTGCTGGATTTTGCCATCGCTTTTGTTGTGTTGTTGGGTATGATGTTCTATTACGGCATCGTCCCCACGGCAGCCATCTTGACACTGCCTCTGTTCTTGCTGTTGGCCATTGCGACGGCCCTGGCCGTGGGCCTCTGGCTGTCGGCGCTCAACGTGCAGTATCGAGACGTGCGCTACACGATCCCCTTCCTCACCCAGTTCTGGCTCTTTGCCACGCCCATCGCCTACCCCAGCAGCCTGGTGCCGGAACGCTGGCGAGCCTTGTATGGGCTGAACCCCATGGCCGGAGTGGTGGAGGGGTTCCGTTGGGCCTTGTTGGGCAAGGAACCACCCGGTCCACTCATGGCCGTTTCCGTAGTGGTTGTGATCCTGCTGCTCATCGGCGGACTGTACTACTTCCGCCGCATGGAGAAGACCTTTGCGGACGTGGTCTGATTTCGAATTTCGAAACTCGAATTGGGAATTTGCCTATGGATAAGGTTGAATTGGAACAACGAACGAGACGCTTCGCGTTGCGCGTCGTTCGCTTTGTATCGGGCCTGGCGAAGAGCAAGGTGACCGACGTGTTAGGCTATCAGTTGTTGAAGTCGGGAACCTCGATTGGCGCTAACTACCGTGAGGCTAACCGGGCCGAGTCCCGTAACGACTTCATTCATAAGATCGCCATTGTGGAGAAGGAAGCGGCTGAAACCCAATACTGGTTGGAACTCTGTGAAGATGCCGCAATTGGTGATCCTGCGGAGCGTCGCTGGTCGCTCCAAGAGTCTGGCGAACTTGTGGCCATCTTCGCTGCATCGGGCAAGACTGCCAAGGCTGGTCGCAAGTGAACTCCGAAATTGGCAATTCGAATTTGCAAATTGGGATTTGTTATGAGTGACATTGCCATCCGTGTTGAGAACCTTGGCAAGCGATACCGCATTGGCACACGCCAAGCACGATACGCAACCATCCGCGAGACGGTGACCGACCTCGCGACGGCGCCATTGCGCCGCCTGCGCCACCTTGGGCAGCCCACGCCAGCCGAAGAGACTATCTGGGCTCTGAAGGATGTATCCTTCGAGGTGAAGCACGGCGAAGTGCTGGGCATCATCGGCCGCAATGGCGCCGGCAAGACCACGCTACTCAGAGTCCTGTGCCGCATCACTGACCCGACGGAAGGGTACGCCGAGATCCACGGGCGGGTAGGTTCCTTGCTGGAGGTGGGCACCGGCTTCCACCCCGAACTGACCGGCCGAGAGAACATCCACTTGAACGGCGCTATCCTGGGGATGAAGAAGGCTGAGATTGAGCGGAAGTTTGACGAGATTGTGGACTTCGCCGAGATAGAGAAGTTCCTTGACACACCAGTGAAGCGTTACTCCAGCGGGATGTACGTGCGGTTGGCCTTCGCTGTAGCTGCGCACCTGGAGCCAGAGATTCTCCTGGTGGACGAGGTGCTGGCAGTGGGGGATGCCGGGTTTCAGAAGAAGTGCCTTGGGAAGATGGAGGATGTAGCAAAGGAGGGCCGCACCGTCCTGTTCGTGAGCCACAACATGATCGCCCTGCGCAATCTGTGCCCCAAGGCGATCTGGCTGGAGGGCGGACACATCAGCGAGGGCGGCCCGTCGCAGGATGTTGTGTCCAACTATCTCAAGCTCCTCGCCACCAACGTGTACGAACAGGCGTGGGATGACCGGGCGAAGGCGCCAGGCAACGATAAGGTCCGCCTGCACCGGGTGTGGATCGAACCGGACGATGGCACGGGCGACGCGGGGATGCCCAGGGAGACCCCGCTCACCGTTGGCGTCGAGTACTGGCACCTTGACCCGACGGCGCAGCTCCATGTCACCCTTCAGGTCTATGTGGAGCAGCAGATTGTCGCTTTTACCACATCGTCGGGGCTTGATTCAGGCTGGCAGGGGGTCACGCACAGCGGCGGACTTGTCCGCAGCACCTGCCGGATCCCGGCGCATTTCCTCAACACAGGACAGCACCGGATCAATGTGCACATTGTGAGGGACCGAAGCACCGTGATACATAGGTTCGAAGACGCGCTCTCATTTGATGTGGTCGAGACAGAGCAGCGCTCAGGTGCGTGGTTTGGTAGGGTTGCCGGCGTGGTAAGGCCCACTTTGAGGTGGAGAACGAAATGCTTGGGCGGCCCGGACAATGAGTGTGCCCCGCGAGATCCATAGGACACAAAAGACCGGCTCCTGCTATTGGCGTTGCAGGAAGCAGGAGGGTGTGGGAGGCACAAGAGGAGCACGCAAGATGACGAAGCATGTGGAACTTGCGATTGTCGGATACTAGAGGAGACATGACACTGAGAACGAGCGAGCGCGCATGCCTACAGCCCATCCGTGCCCGAGTCCGGAGGGATCTTGTGCGCGCTGGCTATCACACCCGTCCGAGCTTTCTGATCATAGGCGCCCAGAAGAGCGGCACCAGTGCACTGCACAGCTACCTAAGCAGGTACCCCGGCATTGTCCCAGCTTCTCGGAAGGAGATTCACTTCTTCGACCAGGACCTCGCCTACTCTCGGGGAGTCCGCTGGTATCATGGCCATTTTCCGTTGCCGCATAGACTCGGGCGACACGCCGTCACATTCGAGGCTACTCCTTCCTATCTCTACCGTCGCAAGGTGCCAGAGCGCATTCTCAGTTACGAGCCCCAGATGAAGCTCGTGGTCTTGTTGAGAGACCCTGTGCAGAGAGCGTACTCTCAGTGGAACATGTACCGCCTCATGTTCGCCGACAGAAGTGGCGCCTTTGACGTGACACGACGTGCGTCCCCGGCAGTCCGCGAATGGGCAGATCAGATGCTGCCCCGGCAGGCATTCCATGAATTCGAGCAGGCTGTCCAGGAGGAGATGGCAATCATGGCTGACGACACCGAATCTCCACCTGACTATCTCCGTCGTGGTCTATACTATGGGCAATTGCTGCGATACTTCGGATATTTCGGCCGTGACCAGATCTTCGTGGCCGAGTCCAAAGAGCTAAGGGACGACCCAGAGCGAGTGCTCAATGGGATTATCGACTTTCTGGGAATGCCCAGCTACGACTGGAGATCGCAACTACTCACGATGGTACACGTGAGGCAGTACGAGCAGAAGATGACGAACCAGATGGAAAGCTTCTTGAGGCAATTCTACAGGCCGCACAATGACCAGCTCTATGAGTTGCTTGGCCGGGAGTACGCTTGGTGACGGGCAAACGGAGATAGGACGTAGGCGATGATGCTTCGGAGGTTATTCGGCGCGAGGAGAAGACCCAGAGTCTTTTGCATTGGTCGCAACAAAACAGGGACTACGTCGCTGGCAAGAGCGCTGCAAGACCTTGGCTACAAGGTGGGCCACCAACCGACCGCGGAACTGCTCCTGCACGAGTACGCCAAGAGGAACTTCCGACCAATCGTCGAGTACTGCCGCACAGCCGAGGCATTCCAGGATATCCCATTTAGCCTGCCTCATACCTACCAGATATTGGACTACGCCTTCCCTGGATCCAAGTTCATTCTCTCCATCAGAGACGATGAGGATGAATGGTATCGTTCTCTCATCAGATTCCACCAAAAACGGTTAGGAGTACAGGGAAGAATAACAAGAGAGCATTTGCTCAACGATCGATACCGGTACAAAGGATTCGTCTGGGAAGCCAACAGGATCGTCTACGATACACCGGAGGATGATCCTTACAGCGAAAGACTTGTCAAAGAGCACTATCTTCGACACAATGAGGATGTCACCAAGTACTTCAAGTTCAGGGATAATCTGCTTGTGCTCAATCTTGGGGAGACAGGAAGCTACCAGAGATTCTGTGCTTTCCTGCAGGTTGAACCCGTGTACGAGGAGTTCCCCTGGCTCAACAGAAGTGGGTAAGGATAGGTCATAGTATATGATCAATGTTACCAAGACGTACCTCCCGCCAGTCGACGAACAGCCTGCGTGTTGCAGGGTTTGCGGCCGTCCAATGCACTGGCAAGGACACACTGTTTTGCTCGTGCTGGTTGGTAGCCAGCTTGGTGGCCGGTAGGGGTTGTCAAGGATGAGGCGCATTGTCGGTGGCATGTTTGGTCTCAAGGTGGAGCGCGATGCCAACTGCACCGCACCGCGATTCCTTGCGAAGGCGCATGTTCTGACGTCGACGGCACGCTCCGGGTTTGCTTTGGTTGTGGAGCATCTACGTCCGAGCCGCGTGTGGATGCCTTCCTACCTGTGCGATGTGCTGCTGAAGGCCGTTGCAGGCAGCATAGTCAGGTTGTATGCAATTGACTCGAGCCTCCAGATTGCCTCTGACGAATGGACGCGACAAGTTCAACCGCAAGATCTGGTGGTCTTCATCGACTATTTCGGGTTCCCGACTGATACCGACTTGGTCAAGGCAGTCAAGCAGAGGCAAGCGTGGGTTCTTGAAGATGCGTGTCAAGCACTGCTATCCGCCGTAAGTAATCCGCTATCAGATTTCGTTCTGTATAGCCCTAGAAAGTTTCTCGGTGTGCCAGACGGTGGTGTCGTGATCATGAACAATGGGGAGCTGCCATTGCCAGGCCAACTACCTGGTCCCCCGCCCGAGTGGTGGCTTCGCGCGGTGCATGCCTCTGTCTTGAGGCACGAGTTCGACCGCTTTGGCGGTGAACGAGGCTGGTATGACCTCTTCCAGAGGGTGGAGGCGAGTGGCCCAGTCAGGCCTTGCAGGATGAGTGAGCTGTCCCAGCTACTCCTCAGGTACCATTTCGACTACAGGTCCATTGCCGAACGACGCAAAACCAACTACCAAACCCTCCTCCAGATGTTGGGTGAATATGCACTGTTCGGGGATTTGCAAGATGGCGTGGTACCGCTTGGTTTCCCTGTTCGCCTGCGAAACCGAGACGAAGTTCGCCGACAGTTGTTCGAGGAGAACATCTACCCACCAGTGCATTGGACCATTGACGGTTCTGTCCCTAAGGCATTCGCCGGGAGTCACAAGCTCTCTAGACAAATCTTGACGCTCGTGTGTGACCAGCGGTATGACAGGAGCGATATGGAGCGCATGGCGTGTGTGTTCATCCAAGAGGCAAGGCAGATTTCGGCGTCATAGACAGATATGACCACTCAAAGACAAGAACGACATCGCAAGAACCCCAGGCTTGAAGCACTGCTGCAGGAGCTGAACGATTTGCTGGCTCCTTCAGAAGAACTGGCTGTGGCCCAGTTCGATGTTCCGAAGTACCCGGTCCTGCTGATAGTAGGCTGCGCTCGGTCTGGGACCACACTACTGCTGCAATGGCTCGCGAGCACACGAAGCTTTGCCTACCCAACGAACTTGATGTCCAGGTTCTACAACGCACCGTACATTGGTGCCTTGATACAACGAATGTTTGCGGACCCCGAACTGGATTTTCGTGGCGAATTGAATGACCTAGCACACATCCAAGACCAGTTCACTTCGCAACTTGGCAAGACACGCGGTGCCCTTGCCCCGCACGAGTTCTGGTATTTCTGGCGCAGGTTCTTCCCTTACGGGGAGATTCAACGGCTCGACGATGCTGCTCTAGCAAGCGTTGACCACAAGAGGTTCGTAACCGAGTTGGCGGCTATTGAGGGCGTCTTTGACAAGCCTCTTGCCATGAAAGCGTCGATTGCCAACTGGAACATTCTATTCCTGAATGAGATTCTCCCCAGGGTCTTGTTTCTCCATATTCATCGTGACCCAATGTTGAATGCCCAGTCACTATTGGAGTCGCGGAAGAGCTTCTTTGGCAGCATCGACGACTGGTATTCATTCAAGCCACCGGAATACAAGGAACTGCGGGGTTCGGACCCCTATACGCAGGTCGCAGGACAAGTCTACTTCACCAACAAGGGTATCCGCGAACAGCTTGGTAGGCTGAATGCGGAGCGATGGCTTGAAGTTGACTACGCCCGATTCTGCAGTTGCCCAGAGCGATTGTATCAAGAGATAGGAACTCGGCTGGGCTGGCCGGCGCGAACAAGGGCCTACAGGGGACCCGCTTCATTCGAAGCAAGCATCGAGGTGCGGCTGGCCGCGGATGAACGCAAACGGATTGCGGCGGCCCAGGCGGGCTTTGCGGGAGACTCGCCAGAACCCCGCACCCCAACCCTGTGGTGAACCTAGTGGGGTAGATTGACCAGGATTGCGGCGATGAAACTAGGTATCATGCAACCCTACTTCTTCCCCTATCTGGGGTATTTCGACCTGATTCATCAAACCGACAAATGGATTGTCTGTGATACACTTCAGTACATCCGGCACGGGTGGATCAATAGAAACCGAGTGCTACATCCAAGCCACGGGTGGTGGTACATCATCGTTCCCCTGACACGGCACTCTTCAGGCGCGCCCATCGCGGAGATCGAAATCGCGCCCAACCAGGCGTGGCGCAGGCGAATTGTCAGACAGCTTCAGCACTACAAGAAGCGAGCTCCCTACTTTGACGAGACAATGGGCCTCGTGGAAGAGGGCTTGTCTTCGGAGCAAACCTCCATCGTGCGACTCAACGTCAACTGTCTGAGCCTGGTCTGCGAATATCTCGGCATCGCGTTTGATTACGATTTGTACTCGGAGATGAATCTGGAGATTGGACCGGTTCAAGCACCTGGAGATTGGGCGCTGAGGATCTCCGAAGCTCTGGGGGCAGACGAGTACGTTAATCCGCCTGGGGGTGCAGTGCTATATGATCCCGAAGATTTCAGAAGCGCCGGTATGACGCTTACGATTCGTCATCTGCCACCACTGGAATACGAGTGTCATGGATACGAGTTTGTCCCGAATCTCTCGATCATAGATCTCCTCATGTGGAACTCTCCTGAGCAGATCAAAGCGCATCTTGACATACATGGTAGACAGCAAGGAAAGTAGGACAGACACAGAGCGTCCGGTGTTGCGCGCCGACCGGCCCGCGTTCCGAGAAACCCTGCATGTCGGTCGGCCCAACATAGGCGACATGGAGCGGCTGCTCGCCCGCGTCGAAGACGCGCTGGAGCGGCGTTGGCTGACCAACAGGGGTCCGTACGTGCAGGAGCTCGAGCAGAGGATTTGCGAGTATGTCGGCGTCAAGCACTGCATCGCCGTCTGCAACGCCACGATCGGCCTGGAACTAGCCATCCGTGCTGCTGGCCTCGGCGGAGAGGTGATCGTGCCCTCTTTCACCTTTGTTGCGACTGCTCATGCTCTCCAGTGGCAGGGGATCACCCCCGTCTTCTGCGATGTTGACCCTGCCACCCACAACATTGATCCCGCGAAGATAGAAAGGCTGATCACGCCGCGCACAACAGGCATCATAGGGGTCCACGTTTGGGGACGCGCCTGCAATATTAAGGCCCTATCGGACATCTCCGACCGACATGGGTTGCCCTTGCTGTTCGACGCGGCACACGCCTTCGGGTGCAGCTACAGACGCAAGATGATCGGCGGATTTGGAGACGCAGAGGTATTCAGCTTCCATGCGACGAAATTCTTCAATACTTTCGAGGGCGGCGCGGTCGTCACAAACGACGACGAATTGGCCGAGACGGTTAGCCTCATGAGCAACTTCGGGTTCGCCGGACTGGACAACGTGATATACATCGGAACCAACGGGAAAATGTGCGAGGTCTCGGCAGCCATGGGGCTCACATCATTGGAAAGCCTGGATGAGTTCATCTCCGTGAACAGGCGCAATCACCAGGCGTATCAGCGTCATCTCGATGGTATTGCTGGCGTGACCATGGTGACCTTCGACGAGGGCGAGCGCAACAACTATCAGTACATCGTGCTCGAGATCGACGAGTCAGCGTGTGGGGTGAGCCGAGACGCACTAGTGGAGATCCTTCACGCACAGAACGTTCGGGCTCGCCGGTACTTCTACCCTGGTTGTCATCGGATGGAACCCTATCGGTCGTACTACCCCAATGCTGGGCTGCTCCTGCCGGAGACGGAGTGTCTGAGCGAGAGGGTGCTTTGTCTACCCACAGGTACTGCCGTGAGTGAGGACGATGTCGCCCTCATCTGCGCCATCATCGGCACTGCGATTGAACACCCTGGTGCAGCGAGTGCTGCTTGCGGCATTTCGGAAGACTCGGCAACATGAAAGTAAGTGTCTGCATCACCACTTATAACCACGAACCGTATATAGCGCAGGCTATTCAGGGTGCGCTCCGGCAGGAGACCGATTTCTCGTACGAGGTCATCATCGGGGAGGACGACTCGGCTGACAACACACGTGCCATCGTGAAGTCTTACGCAGAGCGCTATCCCCGGCAAATCCGGCTTCTTTTGAATGATCGGGCCAATGTCATCTACATCGACGGCCGCCCAACAGGACGCTGGAACCTTGTCAACACCCTCGCCCATGCGCGCGGCCAGTATGTCGCTCTTTGTGAAGGCGACGACTACTGGACGTCGCCCCATAAGCTTGCCAAGCAGGTGAGTTTCTTGGATACGCACCTCGAATGTGCGGTGTGCTTTCACAACATCAAGGTGATCTATGAAGATGAGAGTCATGAGCCTCACACCCATTGCCCGACCGACCAGAAGGAGATTTCGGGGCTCGAAGACATCCTCAAGAGTAACTTCATTCCGACCTGTTCGGTGATGTTTCGTCGAGGGGTGGTCCGGGAGTTGCCCGACTGGTATTATCTGGTCAGAATGGGCGATTGGCCACTGCACCTCATGAATGCAAAGAAGGGTAAGATAGGATACATCGACCAGGTGATGGGCGTTTACAGAGTGCATTCCGGGGGAGCGTGGTCTTCGCTAAGCCGGATAGAGGTTATCCACGAGTTCATCAAGTTCTATCACTATGCAAACGCTCATTTGGGTTTTCGGTACGAGAGGCTCATCAAGACCTGCCTTTCCGACTGCTACTGCACCCTCGCTACGGCATATGCCCGCGATGGCGACATAGCCAAAGCAAGGACATACGCCCGGAGGAGCCTTGCAGAACGGCCACTCGGCTGGTCCCTGCTGAAAGCGAGGCCATACCGCGAGATGCTCAGGTCACATGCACCGCGCACATATCAACTGATCAAGAAGGTAGCCACGAAGGCAGGGTGTTTGCCGGAGCCGGAATCGTAGGGCGTTGGGAGACACGTCTCTGCGCCCCGAGTGCTGAAGGCCGGCGCGTGCGAAGCGCTCCCCCATGCCAAGAAAAGAATGAGAACCTGCCAGGTTGCCGAGCAACATATGCTGGTCCGACACCATCCTAGAAACAGCCCGCGGTGCTCCGACATCGTCCCGGGAAAAGCGCGGGAGCTTTCTTCAGAATCCGGAGCAAACGCCGTGTACTCCTGTACCCTGGCTTCCTACGCAGCCGTGGGCGTAGTCACACGCCCTTGGCTGTCATCCTAGCCAGTCAGGTCGAGGCCCGAAGGATCACGGATCGACTGGGAGACAGCTGATGGGAAGCGATAGCAAACCTGTGGTTAGCGTTGTCATCTGCACCTACAATAGGAGGGAACTCTTGAGGGAGTGTCTCGTGTCGCTCTTTGATCAGACGTATCCGAAAGACGACTACGAGATCGTAGTCGTTGACGACGGCTCAACCGACGGGACCGACGCCCTGCTTCAGGAAATGTCCGCCAAGCCTGGACCCATACTCCGCTATTTCAGGCACGAGAACAGAGGCTCCGCCACTGCCAGAAACCTGGGCATACGAGACGCCCAGGGGCAGATCATCGCATCAATAGATGATGATTGCGTGGCCGTCGAAACCTGGATAGAGAGCGCCGTTCCGCACTTCGCCGATGACTGCATCGTGGGCGTGCAGGGGCGAACCCTTCCCGCGGAGCCTGTGCGCCTGCAGTTCTTTCCACCTCGATTCTCCTATACTCTAGAGGTGACGGACTCGGTGTGGACCCATCCCACCTGCAATATGTTCTACCGGAAACAGGCCATTCTCGATGTTGGTGGTTTCAACGAGCAGTTTGAGATGACCGGGGCCGAGGACGTCGACCTGGCGTTGCGTGTCGAACGTGTCGGAAAGATAGTGTTTTCGAAGGATGCCCTGGTGTATCACGCGGTGTTTTATGATACCCTCGCCCAGCGGTTGAGGTTCATGAGAAGGTACCAGTACGAGCCAATTCTGTTTAAGCAACACCCGCAGCTAAGAAAGAACCTGCGGTTTGGATTTGTAAACAGCAAGGAGGTTGTGCACGTGCCGTTCTTCGCGCTGGCGATCCTCGGCGGGGCTTTGGGCGCGTTGCTGGGTGCAGGCCTTCTTCCGGTCACGATCCTGGCTCTGACCTGGTTTGCAGTTTACCTGTGGTCGAACGTACTCGTAGACCAGAATTTCCGTCTGTTCCCGATCAGGACCGCTCTGTTTCCTATCAAGCTGCTACTGCACTCAGCCAAGCTGTACTACCACTTGCTCGGAAGTATCAGATACAGAACGTTGCTCGTGTAGGTGCACCCAAAATACTCCCCCCAGACAGGAAGAACAGGTAGGTCCTTTGGCTAGCAGACCGTTGAACATACTGGTCATCGGAGGAGCGATTCCTTGGCATCCTCCCGTCGGTGGGAGCGCGATTGTCCCCGTGCGCCTGGCGGAAGCTTTGGGGAAAGCTGGACACCATGTGGACTATCTGGTGGTGACACTTGATGGTTCGCGTATGGAGCCACGCAACGTCCACCCACTCTATCTTTCGCTACGCCACGGTAGCTTCAAGTATCGCAATCGCCTGGTGTTGCCGCTTTACCAGTACCTGAAGGTATCGAGAACGTTGAGCCAGCACGACCTCGTCTACTGCGAGTCACACTATGCTGCCTTCTACGCCCTTCACAAGATGGTATTTGGAAGCCCTCCGAAGCTAGTCGCGGCCGAATACGAACCCGGAATACCCACGCACTTCTGGCAAAGGCGGTCCTTCTTCGAGCCCTACCGCTTTCTGGCGCTGAGGCTCGCTGACCTCGTCGTCTGTCCAACTGAAGATTCCCGCGCCAACGTATCTGAGGCATACGGCGTCCCCCTGCCCAAGACAAGAGCCTTCTACGGAGGCGTGCATGATTCTTTCCTGGACCCACCGCCCAGACGCGAGTCGAAAGGTGGATTCACTCTCGTCTTCTGCGGTCGGCTCAATAGTGCCAAACCTCACAAGACTCTGGACGTATTGCTGAAGGCGATGCCGCTGATTCTCGAGCTACACGCCGTGGAACTGAACATAATCGGCACAGGCCCCCGGTTGGACGAGTATGCCGCCCTGGCGCGATCTCTACGCCTCGAACCTTCAGTCCATTTCCTGGGCCATGTGGAACATAGCCACCTACCCACTTACTACTCCAACGCTGATCTCTTCGTCTTGCCCTCGATAAGGGAGAGTTTTGGCCTGGTGCTGGTGGAGGCGATGGCCTGCGGTTTGCCGGTAGTGGCCACCAGGGTGGGTGGCCTCCCGGAGGTCGTCGAGGAAGGGGTGACGGGTTTGCTTGTGCCACCGAACGACCCCAAGGCACTTGCCGGAGCCATCAATTCCTTGCTCGATGATCCACAGAGAATGAGATCAATGGGCGCAAAAGGCAGACAAAGGGTCGTGGAGCACTTCACTTGGGATAAGGTTGCGGAGAGGATGGTCGGGTACTTCCGCGAGATCCTGTAGGCGACAATCAGACGCTCGGTCGCATGGCGGTACTCGCTTTATCGAGTTGCAGACGCCGTATGACAAACCTCACGATGAGTGAACAGCGAGCACTGAGCATCCTTTTCCTGTCGACGGAATACCCGCCCGAAACGGGCTGGGGCGGGATCGGTACCTATACCTACAACATGGCCAAGGCCCTGGCGAAGCGTGGTCACGAGGTGCACGTTCTCTCGGCGGCCCCACACCAGCCAGAGCGCCATTACCTGGACGGGCTTGTACATGTGCACCGCTTCCCGCAGCGCGAGCTATGGAAGGTGCGCAGGGTCCGGAGCGCTCCCATGCCCATCCCCCACTTGGAAAAGGCATTCTCGACATACATGGCGCATCGCCGGCTCGGGATCCAGTTCGACGTTGTCGAGTACCCTGAGTGGTCTGCCGAGGGGCTTTTCTTCTCTCTGCTCCGGAACAAGCCAACGGTCGCCCACCTTCATGCGTCACTTCCCCTCCGCGCGCAGCAGGGGGGAATCAAGACGAGTATTCCGGCTCGACTCGCCGGCTATGTGGAGGGCCTCTCCATTCGCCGAGCAGACACCATTACCTCACCTTCACAAGCGCTTGCCGATTGGACCACCAACCACTATCGGCTGGGGCATCGTCCCGTCGTCGTCATAGGTCATCCGGCTCCGGCACCCAATGAGATCTCGGATGTCGTCCCTGTTGAGGCTTCCGGCCAAGAAAGGGTGCTGTTTGTGGGACGGCTGGAGTTCAACAAGAACCCTGAGGTCATCGTGCGAGCGGCCAGGTCGGTCTGCGAGAAGGTTCGCGAAGCAGAGTTCATCTTCGCGGGAGGCAGTCGGCTACGCGAGGGGGTAGACTATCGAGAGTGGCTGACCGAACTTGCTGGAGAATACGGCGTATCCACTCGCATCCATTTCGCTGGTCATCAGCAACGTCAAGAAGTCGACGCCTTGCAGAGGGCAGCTTCTATCATCGTGGTTCCATCCCGCTGGGAGAACTTCCCCAACGTCGTCCAAGAGGCAATGATCGCTGCTCGACCCATCGTCGCCAGCCGCGTGGGGGGTATCCCTGAGATGATCCGGGACGGTGAAACTGGACTACTCGTACACCCAGAAGACCCGGAAGGCTGGGCCCAAGCACTTGTCGCATTGCTCACCGATCCTGAACGTGCGCGCCAATTTGGGCTAAGGGCACGGGAAGATGCCCTTGATCGTTTCGACCCTGCCAAGATCGTTGCGCAAAGAGAGGCAGTGTACTATGAGGCAATGGCCCTCCATCAGAAGCAAGGATGAAAAGGCACCGTACGGATTCGCCGTTGGTTGGAAGGAAGACAGGGATGCCACCCAATGTTTGCGTCATCATTCTGAACTGGAATGGCCTTCAAGACACGATCGACTGCTTGGAGTCCCTCCGTGAGACCGCCTATCAGCAGTATGAAGTGATCGTTGTTGATAACGGATCTGATGCGGATGATGCCAGCCTATTGAGACAGCGATTCGGACCTTACATACACGTCATAGAGAACGAGGACAACCTTGGCTATGCAGAAGGCAGCAATGTCGGCATAAGATACGCGGTGCGGACTTTCAATCCCGTTTACATAGCCCTGCTAGACAATGATACGATAGTTGACCCCGAGTGGCTGACGGAGCTGGTAGAGCCACTTTCGGCCGAGGGTTCGGCCGCCTTGGGCGCGACCTGCTCCCTGATCCGCGATCTGCCTAATCCTGACCGAATCCGCTACGGAGGGGATGGCAAGATGAACATCTTTGGACAGACAACGGCCTCATCGAGAATCGAACCGGAGATGACGGTGCGAACCTTCGCAGGTCCTTCCTGTCTTTTCAGAGCATCTGCGCTAGACCAGGTGGGCCCGCCGTTCTGTTCCGAGTTCTTCATTTACTACAATGACATTGACCTGTCGTGGAGACTCAATAGCATGGGCTATAGGGTGCGCTTCGTCCCCAGCTCTGTAGTGTTTCACAAGGAGAGCGCTAGCGCGCGCAGCACGAAAATCCGCCAACGCAACGCTATCTTGAAGGCCAGGAATAAGTACTTGATCTTCTACCGAAACCTGTCACGCGGCAAATTCCTCCTGGTGCTGCCGCTGCTTCTGGGCTTTGATCTGTTCGTGGGTATGGGCTACCTCTTGCTCAGGCGCGACTCTCGTTTGTTGAGAGCGAAGCTGAAAGGCATGGCCCAGTTCATTCCAACAGCACGAGAGATTGAGCGCCCAGGCGGGGGCGCGCTGTCCTACCTGGACCGGAGGCTGTATCTTGACAAGCTCGGCTGAGCTCGTCCCTAACATCGAGATGACCACATCGCGGGGTTGATCTTGAAACTGAATGTTCTGATGGTGGGTGGCCTGGTCCCCTGGCACCCAGAGGCAGGAGGAGGGCAGCTCGTTGCCTACAAACTCTCTGAAGCCCTGGCCAGCGCTGGGCACTCGGTCGACTACCTCCGGATGTCCTCTGACACGGGACAAGAGGGCGAGAGCCCGCCCGGGTTCACCGACATCGCTCAAATGGCTGGCAGGTGGTGGCCTTCGGCCTTCCTCCAGGCTCTCAAAGGAGATCATCTGGAGGGCCACCACATCATCCATGTCCATGCCGGATCGGGGACGCTGGCCTACTACCTTGGGTGCGCCGTACGCCGCTACGTGAAGCGGGACGTCAAGCTAGCCCTGACCATTCACTCGCCAAAGGTCCATGCCTTTCCGCGCTCTGTTGACGAAGTGGGCTGGATGCTTGGTTGCGGCGCCGCAGACGTAGTGCTTGCCGTCTCCGAGTTCTCCAGCAGAGACATAGCGCGATGCTACGGGGTGAATCGGGCCAAGATAGAGGTGGTCTACAACGGGCTAAATACAGAACTGTTCCTTCCTCTGAGGACGCAGGAGCCCAGCCGCCGCGATGTGCTCACGCTCATATTCTGCGGAAGACTCAATGGCACGAGGCAGAAAGGTCTTGAGGTCCTGCTAGATGCCATGTCACTGGTATTGCAGCAACACGATGTGGTGCTGAACGTGATTGGCGTAGGTCCAAGGATGGAGGAGTACAAGACCCATGCAAATCGACTGAAGCTTGACCACCGGGTCAGGTTCCTCGGCTTCATCGAACATGGCAGACTGCCCCAGTACTATGCACGTGCAGACCTGCTGGTCCTCCCCTCCAGAAGGGAGAGCTTCGGCCTGGTCGTGGCAGAAGCGATGGCCTGTGGGCTCCCCGTGGTTGCTACCACGGCGGGCGCCATTCCCGAGATTGTCGAAGACGGAGTGACAGGGGTACTGGTGCCCCCTGATGATCCAGAGGCCCTGGCCAGCGCTATCGCTGCCCTACTGGACGACCCTGAGTTGATGAGATCCATGGGCGTGAATGGTAGAGAGAAAGTAGTTAGCCATTTCACCTGGGAGAAGGTTGTTGAAAGGGTGATTCGCGGCTATCGAGGGATACTAGGAATAGAATGAAGAGTATCGCCAAAGATAAAGTGCCACTAGTCCTGCTACTGCTCCTGGTCGCAGCAGCGCTGCTTCCGAATACCCCTGTCTATCAGGAGATTCCTGGCAGAGACTCCGGAGTATTCCTCTACACGGGATGGCGCATTCTCAGCGGCGACCTTCCCTATCACGATGTATGGGCGCGCAAGCCACCAGCGATCTACTACATAGACGCCCTCGGGCTCGCGATGTCGGGAGGCTCTACCTGGGGGGTCTGGGTCCTCGAGTTCTTGTCGCTGTCCTGTGCTGCTACCATCGGATACATACTCCTAAGACGAGCCTTTGGCACTCTTCCTGCAGTTTTCGGCTCGGTTGCATGGCTTGCCACCGTGATTCTGCTCCTTCAAGGAGGAAACCTAACGGAAGAGTTCGCTCTACCGCTTCAGTTTGCAGCCTTGTATCTGTTCTTCGACTGGGAGCGAGGAGACGGTAGCTCCTGGCGTGGCTACGCAATCGGCGCTACATGTGTACTAGCCTTCCTGTTGAGGCAGAACTTAGTTGGCGTGTGGGTGGCCGTTGTCCTCTACCTCACGGTAAACAGAGTTCTGTCGCGCCGCTGGCGCGACCTATGCGTGCATTTGGCCACCATGCTCCTAGGCGCGGCAGCCCTGATGTTGATAGTCGTCGGGTACTTCGCTATCCATGACTCACTTGGGGCCTTGTGGGATGCCGTCTTCAGGTCGTCTCTTGCATTTGCAGCCGCGGCAACACCGGAAACCCGCCTCGCCGCGGTCCAAACAGGGCTGCGGCTGACGGCATGGTCAGGGATATCTATTATTGGGCTGGCAGCATGGATCACTGGCCTCTTCTATGTGTGTTGTGCAACGGACCGAGCTACGCGCTTAAGCCCCCTGCTCCACATCTCTCTCGTTGGTTTGCCGGTAGAGTTCCTGCTAGTGGGCGTCGTGGGTCGATCATACGCCCACTACTACATCGCGTGGCTGCCAATTCTTGCGCTCCTGGCAGGCTGGTTTGCCCACGCTCTCTCCACAGGGGTTCCGCGTGATCCTATCTCTGTGTTCAAGCTGGGGAGGGTGGCGCCCTCCAGAGTATGGGTAGTTGCGCTTGCGCTCGCGATGAGTAGCATACCTGCACAGAAGCTTCTATTTCAAGTAGTCGGCAAAGGCGATTCGCGGGACTCCACGAGAAGCCAGGTCGTTCGTTACATAAAGGATGCTACAAATGAAGACGACTATGTGTTGATGTGGGGGTACGAATCAGCCATCAACTTCGCTTCGCACAGGGTGTCTCCTACTCGCTTCGTTCATCAGTACCCATTGTACCTGCGTGGCTATCAAACAACGGAGATGATAAGAGAGTTCCTGCGCCACATCATGGCGAACAACCCCACTGTAATCATTGACAGCTCGCCAGGAAACGAAGTTGTACCCCCTATCGATTCGGTCCAGAGGCAGAAATGGTTGTCTGGCAGCGACTCCTACGCAGTGCTGCCTGAAATGGACGAAGTCTTCGATTACATCTCTTCGAACTATGAGCTAGGCGGCGTGGTCGGGCCAGGCCAATGGCCTGTCTACGTCTATGTTGGCGACCGTTAGACAACGCCCGATATGAGGTCGTGACGGCTGTACAAATCCGGATTGACGGCTGCTTTCCCTGGGACAGAGTTGCGGAAAGGGTGATAGAGGGATACGAGCGAGTGCTGTGAGTTATCTCCCTACTTAGATCCCTGAGGCAAGTGCGATGACGCGTTCGGCACGAAGAGTTGCATGACGCGGAAGTGTTCACATGGACCGAGCTAGAGACAGAGTATCATACACGGTGCTGCTCTTCATAGGTGGCCTGTGCATATTCACGTTCCTTGTTGTGCGTGTCCCACGCGCCCAGGCAAACCGTGTGCTTACGACTGACGGTGTGGGTTATTTCTCTTATCTTCGGTCGCTGCTTTTCGACCATGATCTGGACTTCCACAATGAGTATGAATCCCTCTACTGGGAGACGGAGTACACCCCGGGTGCCAACGACATTCCAGCGACGGGAATGGCAGGGAACAGCTATGCCATTGGGCCCGCTGTTTTGTGGGGGCCTTTCTACCTATTCGGTCACCTGGTCTCACTGATGGCGCGCGCGGTGCGCATTCAGGTTGACACCGCCGGTTATGGATTGACATATCAATCCGCCATAAGCATTTCGACCATCGTCTATGTCACGATGGGTTCCATTCTCGCTTATCGGGTATCCCGCAGATACTTCTCGTCTTGGGCAAGCCTACTGGCGATCGGAGGACTATGGCTGGCGTCGTCCCTTTTCCACTACACCGTGGGCGCACCGGACATGTCGCACGGGGTCTCGTTCTTCGCCGTCTCCTCGTTTGTCTACATATGGCATCCACCGCGATCCAGAACCTGGAAGGAATGGGCTCTCCTTGGCACAACCGTCGGTCTCATGACCCTAGTCAGATGGCAGAACCTGTTGTACGCAACTGTCTTGGTAGTTGAAGCGCTCTGGGCGATTGCCACTCGCGGTGCTGCAGTCACACGTGTCAAGACGTTGGGGGAATACGCAAGGGGTGCACTTCTGGTGGGGCTGGTTGCGGCGGTCGTTTTCGCACCACAATTGGTAGTCTGGAACGTACTGTACGGATCACCTCTGTCTATCCCGCGTAGCCACCCCATAGGTGGCAGGTTCTTCGATCCCTACGTGTGGTTTCATCCGTACTTACTTGAGTACCTCTTCTCCACAAGACACGGACTATACACATGGACTCCTATCACGTTGTTGGCTACAGTTGGCCTCTTCTGCCTGGCGCGTAAGAATCGGAGCGTAGCAGTGGCCCTCGTAGCCGCGCTTGTCCTCCAATGGTACCTGAACAGTGCAAACACCGACTGGCACGGATCGGGGTCCTTCGGGGCGCGGCGATTTGTGTCAGCCACGCCCCTGCTGGCGATCGGACTGGCTGCCCTCACAGAGCGCGCCGCCAAGCGGTTTCGCCGTGGTCACCTGATCATGCTGGCAACCGTAGGCGCCTTGATCGCCTGGAATTTCCTATTCGATCTTCAGTATTCCTGGGGGTTCATACCCAGGGACCAGGCAATCTCCCTCCACGAGCTAACTGTTGGCAAACTCGAGATGGTTGTGGAGCTGCTCGGTCGCCTGGTCAGCAGGCTCTAGCGTCCGCGCACTGGTCGATATTCACTTGGGACAAGGTTGCCGAAAGGGTCATAGAGGGCTATCATAGGGTGTTGTGAACAGACCGAATCCGGACTTGGGATTTGGCCATGGACAAGTTTGAAGCTGAGTACGGGAGGTCAAAGCAATGCCCCGAGTGACATTGGAGGTAAGCGTGGAGGAGCTCAAGGCCCTCATCCTCCAGTTGCCGCCCCAGGAATTCCTGACTCTCGCTGATTCCATCGAGGAACGAGTCGAAACCCTCTCCATGATGCAACTGGCAGAGACCGGCTTTCGGGAGTGGGGCGACGCGGGAGAAGACATCTACGATGCCAAAGGCTAAGCCCAAGCCCGGAGAGGTGTGGCTGGTTGCCCCAAGAATCCGGCGAACTTCCGGCCATCTTCACGGCATCGGGTAGGACTGGCAAGGCTGGTCGGAAGTGAATTTCGAATTTCCACATTCAAGTTTCGGATTTGCAGTTGAAGCTTCTACTCAATAGGCAGATGGCGATGAATACGTTGCATAAGCTAGAAGTTCTCAGGGATACTTGCGCCGACGAGGCTGAATTGGACCTGATTTTGGGAAAGCTGTTGGACGCTACTCTCAGTCGGCATCGGCTGCGGCTACAGCCGTACGAGCGAGACCTGCACGACTTTGAAAAACGCTACGATATGGAATCTGAAACGTTCTATCAGCGTTTTAAGGCCGGTGAACTGGGCGATGCGATGGACTTCTTTGAGTGGGCTGGCCTGTACGAGCTTCGACAGCACATCATCGAGAAAATCCGGCGCCTAGAGACGGCCTCGTGAGAAACGCGGCCGATTACCTGGGCCATATCAAGGCGCTTATCGCGCTGAACCGGCAGGTGAGCGTGAAGGGAGAGATAGCAGATGGTTACATTGTCACCTCGACTGGGTGAGCTTCTCACGAAAGCAACAGAAACGCCGGACATAGAGGCTGCTCTATGGAAAGTGCTTTCCGAGTATCTGGAGATGAAGTCCAATGAATTAAGCCACCGGATCGGCGAGTTTGAGCGGAAGTGGGGTATGTCGTTTGAAGAGTTCTCCAAGGGATGCAAAGCGAAGGATCTGGAAAAGGATGCCTACTCCTATGAGGTGGAGAAGGATTTCTGGGAGTGGGAGAAGGCTATCACGCTGAGGCGCCATTATGAGGCGTTGAGGTCCAAATGGATGTGAAGGCCTTTTGCTCTGAGCTCTTGTCCGCTCTGGCAAGGGCTGACTTCGTTGAGAGTGTGGCTCTTCAGGTAGAGGTTTTCGTGGTGAGCGGGCGGGCATTCTTGCCGCAGGGGATGTACCTAGAGGTCTACTTCAACGAAGTCACGCAGACCACTGCTTTTGCGCTCGTCAAAGAAGAGGCAAGGATCTGGGGCGTAGACAGAGACAACATAAGGGGCTGGCACCGACATCCGACTGAAGACGCAGACAGCCATGTCGAAATACAGCCTATTTCCGTGTCGGATATTGTGGAGGAACTAGGGGAGACGTTGCGGGAGTTGGGCGTCGTATAAGCTCATCCTTGGAACATGCGCTTCAATGCGCCCTGACGGAAGTGAAGTGCGAACTTCCAATTGCGAGTTTCTCATTGCCAATCTCGAAATCCTAGGTTCCTCATCCAAGTCGGGCGGTGGAAAGATGGTACGTGCTCTCACCAAGGATATCGGCACACTGGTCACGCGCACACCTGACGTGCGAGGCGGCCGGCCACGCATTGCCGGAACGGGCGTAACGGTACAACGCATGGTCGGCTGGTATAAGCTTGGACTCACTCCCCAGGAGATGGCGGATGAGTTCGGTCACCTGACCTTGGCACAGATCTATGCGGCCTTGGCTTATTACCATGCCAATCGGGATGAGATCGAAGCGGCCATCGCGGCTGAAGAGGAGACCGCGGTCAGAGCTGAAAGGCAGCACTATGAAGGGCGAACACGAGTTTTTCCAACAAGAGGACGTAATTGTGTACTACAAGACGGTTGGCGAAGCGATCGTGCTGCTGACGGCAAAGGCGAGATAATGTAAGGATTTCGCAAGGGGTAGGGCGCTATGAAGATAGAATATGACCCAGTCCGAGACTTGCTATACATCTACCTTGGCGTTCCGGGGCGCAAGGTCGCTGAAACGGTCACCATCGTTCCTGGTGTGCACGCCGATTTCAGCGCGGAGGGAAAACTGGTCGGCATCGAAGTCATGGATGCCTCAGAGGTGCTGGGAAAGCGATTGGAGTTTGGCGTGGAGTTGGCGTCCCTGTCATGAGCGATGTAGCAATTCGCGTTGAAAACCTCAGCACGCTGTACCGCATCGGCGGACCGCAAGCGCGGTATAGGACGATCCCCGAGGCGATGAAGGCCATGGGCGCGCGGGGCAAGGCCAGAGTTGAGAAGCACTTCACCTGGGACAAAGTTGCCGAGAGGGTGATAGAGGGCTATCATAGGATGTTGTGCACAAACCGAATCCGGATTTGGAATCCGCCCACGGACAAGGTTGAACTCTCGTACGGCAGGTGAAACCGATGAGCAAAGTGATCCTGGAAATCTCTGATGACCTGGTAGAGGCTCTTCGAGTGCCGCCCGAAGAGAAACAAGCTCGATTGCACCAAGAGCTGGCGGTGCGATTGTATCAAAAGGGTTTGCTGTCTTTCGGCAAAGCTCGCGAGTTAGCCCAAATGAGCAAATGGGGGTTCCACCTGTTATTGAGCGAAGAAGGGATCGTTCGCCGCTATGACGTAGAAGAAGTGGAGGAAGACTTGAGGACATTGGAGGCTCTCGGTTGAAAGCGGTGGCGAATTCGTCCGTCCTTATTGCCCTCAGTGCGATCGGACAACTTGAGTTGTTGTCCCACCGATTTCCAGAGGGCATTCTCATTCCTCAGGCCGTTTGGCGGGAAGTTGTGGAGACAGGAAGAGGGCAGCCCGGAGCGACGGAGGTCGAGTCCGTCTCATGGATCACACTGTCCACGGTGCAGGACGAGAATCTGGTGTCTCTCCTGCGCATGGAGTTGGATGAAGGAGAGGCAGAGGCGATTGCTTTATGCTGTGAGGCGCAAGCGGAGGCGATCTTGCTGGATGAGAAGGATGCTCGTCGCGCCGCGCGGCGGCTGGGTCTGGCGGTATTGGGTACGGTGGGCGTCCTGATATGGGCTAGACGTGCAGGGTTCGTCGGCAGCCTGCGAGAACAACTGCGTGCCTTGCAGACGCAAGGCAAGTTTCGCCTGAGTCAGTCCGTCTATGAAGAAGCCTTGCGCGCTGTCGGGGAAGTCGAACGATGAGCAATATGGCCTCCACGTTGAAAACCTGGGCAAACGGTACCTCATCGACTGACCGCAAGCGCGGTATAGGACGATCCGCGAGACGATGAAGGCCATGGGCGCGCGGGGCAAGGCCAGAGCTGAGAAGCACTTCACATGGGGCAAAGTTGCCGAAACGGTGATGAAGAGCTATCATACAGTGTTGTGAATCGCGGCGACCGTCTGACCATCACCTTCCAACACGAGCTCCTGGCCATCCTGGGGCTCTCGTTTGTGTTGATCCTCACCATCTATCTCGTCCCCATACCCGCGCTACGGATCATCTTGGGCGCGCCCTTTGTGCTCTTCTTTCCCGGCTACACGTTGGTGGCCGCGCTGTTCCCTGGCAAGGACGACCTGGAAGGCATAGAACGACTGGGCCTCAGCCTGGGCCTCAGCATAGCTGTCCTCCCTCTCATGGGCCTGGTTCTCAACTACACCCCGTTGGGGATTACTCTGCTCACCACCCTCTTCTCCGGCACCTCGTTCATGGTGGTGACCTGTGGCATCGCTTACTACAGGCGAGGCAGGCTTCCTCCCGAAGAGCGGTATGCCCTGCGCGTTGAGCTCGACGCGGCGGGATGGAAGGCCAGCGGGCTCATAGACAGGTCTCTCACCGTGGCCCTGGCGCTCTCCATCGTGGCAGCGCTGGGGACATTCTTCTTCGTTCTCGCCAAACCCGAGGTCGGCGAAAGGTTCACTGAATTCTACCTTCTCGGTCCCTGGGGCAAGGCTGAGGGGTACCCCACGTACGTCTTGGCAGGTCAGCCTATCAGACTCATCGTGGGAGTCGTGAACCGCGAGCACGACGATGTCCGATATCGGCTCGAGAAAGAGGTGGCCGGCCAGGGGCTCGAACAGACAGCCGAGATCCAGCTCGCTCACGATGAGAAGTGGGAAGAACTCTACACCTTCACGCTGGTGGAGCCAGGGGAGGATCAGAAAGTGTCGTTCCTTCTCTACAAAGGGGACGACCAGGAGCCGTACCGCTCCCTGCATCTGTGGGTCAGCGTCCTGGCACCGGGAGCACCCGTAGCAACAGAGACCCCTGGTCCTATGCTGACACCTACACCAGTGGCATCTCCGCCTGCGGAGGCTTCACCGACCCCCATTCCTGTGGAGACCGCCACGCCAACCTCAACCCCTTCTCCCACCGCGATCACGACAGGCACGGCCACCGTTACGCCACAGGCACGTGTTATCCACATCGTGCAGCCTGGAGAGACGCTTACGTCGATCGGCGCGCAGTACGGCGTCAGCTATCAGGCCATCATGTACGTCAACGGCTTGGAAGATCCCAACCTGATCGAACTGGGCCAGGAGTTGATCATCCCTGCACCCGATGAGATTCTGCCCACCGCGACTCCCACGGCGCCATAGCCGTATCGCTGCCCTCGTCTGCGGGTCAATGCTGTTGGTATTCTCGTACGGGATTTGATTCTGGATGCCTTTGTACCTATAATATCCGCAGACTGTGGCCAGTCCCAGCCATGGATATGGTGATGTGGAACCCTTGAGGCCAAGCTGCTGTGCAACGCCAGGTCATGAATCAGGAGTTGGGTGATGGAGAAACTGGCTTGGAGAGAGTACGTCCGTCTACTGTTGAGCTACGCCGTGTTCACCCCGAATGACGACGAGAGTTGGACGGTGGAAGTACCAGCACTCCCCGGTTGTGTGACCTGGGGCCACACAAGGGCTGAGGCGGCCCAAATGATCGAAGATGCCATGGAAGGCTGGCTGGTTACCGCCCTGCGCTTCGGCGATCCCATTCCGGCGGTAGGTGGTTTCACGCTGGCTCACGCTGCCGATGCCGAGTCGGACGAGGTGGAGTATGCCTCGACTGAGGCCTGACAGACCGAGGGGAGGGGTCCCTGACTTGAAAGGAGCGATGACCTCTAGTTATGCAAGAGCATGAACGATACGACGTCGTAGTAGTCGGTGCAGGACCCAGCGGTTCTGCGGTATCCCGGTGGATCGCCCAGGAGGGGTTCTCCGTCCTCCTCGTCGAGGAAGACCAGAGGGTCGGTTATCCCAACCATTGCGCCGGTCTGGTTACGCCACGCACGTTGAACCTGGCGGGTCTCGAGACAGACAGCCTGGTGCAGAATGAACTCCGGGGCGCCATCATCCGCTCTCCCTCAGGCCGCGAACTATCAATCGGCGGCGGCAAGATACATGCTCTGGCCATAGATCGCCCCCGGCTTGATGCGAAGCTGGCCCAAGAAGCAGAGGAAGCCGGGGCGCGGCTGCTACTGCATACCAGAGCCACCAACTTCGAACGGCAGGGAGATGGGGTGCGAATTCACCTCGACAATGAGCGTCGAGATAGTGTGGTGGAGACAAGACTGCTCATCGGCGCGGACGGTGCTAGCTCGAGCGTGGCTCGTTGGGCGAATCTGCCGGGCCCGAGGGAGGTCGTAAGGGCCCTGAACGCCCTCGTCCGTTTGCCCAACTGTGCTGAGGACTTCGTGGAGGTCTTCGTAGGGAGGTCGCTGGCCCCAGGCTGGTTCGCCTGGATCATACCGCTGGGCGATGGCGAAGCGCGCCTCGGCACTGGCACCACGCAGGGGTCGCCGGCGCGGTGTCTGAACGAACTGATGGCCGCTTTTCCTCGCCGTTTCCGAAAGATAGAGATGCTGGAGGTGTCAGGCGGGCTCATCCCCCTCGGCACCCCAAACAAGATCCACTCTGACAATGTCATGCTGGTGGGCGACGCGGCGTGTCAGGTGAAGCTCACGTCGGGAGGCGGGGTGTACACCGGGTTGCGAGGGGCACGTAGTTGCGCTCAAGCGGCAACGCACGCTCTTCGAAATGATGATCTGACAGCCGAGTCCCTAAGATGCTACCACGCGTCATGGCTGGAACAGATGGGTGACGAGCAAGAGGTCGGCGTGCTCGTCAGAAAGGTCTTTGCTCGGATCCGGGATGAGGATTTTGACAGGGGGCTCCGGTTGCTGGACAACAAGACCATGCTACGCATCATCTCGGAATATGGCGACATGGACCATCCATCGCGGCTCCTGGCACCACTGATCTCTGCCTTCCCGGTGCTGAGCATCCTCTCCTCCTTGGGCGTGCGCCTTGCCAATCGTGACGAATGGGTGAAGAATGTCATTGGTATTCTCCGCACGTCAAGATAGCAGGCCAGATCTGCTCGCGCGCTGGCTTCCCCTCCTTCAGACCAGACAAGCCCGTTTGGCGACCGCCGTTGTCTATCTAGCTCTGATCGCTCTAGCCGAACTGGTTACTACTTACGCCGAGCCTCGGGTGGGGCTCGCTCTCCACGGTGGGCTGCTGGTGATCCTGCTACTACACGCCGCCCTCGCTTCAGACCAGGCTTACCACCGTCTCCTGCTCAGCCTTGCGCTCGCTCCCTTGATTCGAATCTTGAGCCTATCGCTCCCCTTGCTCGACTTCCCACTCCTGTACTGGTACTTTGTTATCAGCATCCCACTCTTTGTGGCCACGGCGCTGACGATACGAGTACTTGGCTTTTCGCGTGAGCAACTGGGGCTCACGATAAGGAAAGTCCCGCTTCAGCTCTTGGTTGCGCTGACAGGCATCGCCTTTGGCGTAGCAGAGTACTACATCCTCAGGCCTGAGCCGCTGATAGCCACCCCTACCTGGGGGAGCATGTTGGTCGCTAGCGTGATCCTGATGGTCTCCACGGGGTTTGCCGAGGAACTTATCTTTCGTGGCGTCATACAGCGAGCCTCAATACAAGCCCTGGGACGTTTCGGGTTGGTCTTTGTGGCCCTCCTGTTCACCATTCTGCATATCGGATACGGGTCGATTCCGGACATGATCTTGGTGTTCGGCGCCGCCCTCCTGTTCGGATGGGTGGCGGAGGCTACGTGGTCACTGCTGGGCGTCACTCTGGCCCACGGTCTGACTAACATCGTGCTCTTCGTGGTCATGCCCTTATTGGCACCCTTACAATAGCTCGGGCTAGGTATGGCCGACCGATCAAAGGCGAAGCAAGTCGTGCTGAGCGGTCTGTCGCATGGTCCCTGCCCGATCAGAAGCGCGGGTCACAATGAAGATCATCAGCGATGGTGCCTGACGAGGTCCGCGAACCTTCTGGACACAGAACACGCTCCGCGCGTCGACAGTTCGTAGCTGCACTTCATGAGTTGAGACGATAGCCACAGGGGCTTCAGCAATGGCAAGTTGTCCATATCTGAGCTTGGAAGAATACGGCACTGAGCCCTTCCCGTTTCCCAGTTCCTCTCACTGTTGCTACGTCTCCGAAGTGCGACTCCCCATCGGACAGCAGGAGCAAGAGCGGTACTGCCTCACGAAGAAGTACACCAGTTGTCCGCTCTTCCTCAGCCAGTCTGTTCGAGAGAAGCCAGCCGATGAGCCCTCCGAACCCATGGCCAGGCCGGCAAGACCCGAGGTTGCTGTGGAGCCGCCGCGTGAGGAACCGGTGGAAGCCCTGCCCACCCAAGAGGAACCAGTAGAAAAGCCCATTGAGGTCCTGCGCATAGACCGCAGTCCGGAGCCTGTGGTCGAGCAGCCCCTGCCGGAGAAGGTCGAGCCTCCACTCCGTCAAGAGGCGCTACCTGGCCAGCCTCCGCCCGCAGAGGCTGCAGGCAAACCGCCCAGCGCGGTCGCCGAACCCTCGCTTTCCAAGACTCCTGAGACGGTGGGTGGAGCCCCGTCCATCGCCTTCAGGGTCCTTCCGTGGGCAGCGGCTGGCGGCCTAGTCTTGACACTGCTTTGTGTGGGCGTGTTGGCAGTGGCCAGTGCGGCCCACGCCCTGCCACAGATCCATCCTCCTTCGCTCACGCTATCCTCTCTCTGGCCGGGAGCGCTGCTCCTCGTTTCCGCCACCAGCTTCGTGGTGGCCATCCTACTTGTCGGCCTGCTCCTCTGGACTCGCCGCTCCGCCCCCGAATAAGCACTTCCTTGGCCAGGTGGCCTGCCTCCAAGACGTGGCCCCTGGGTTCCGCCAAAACCTAGCCAACACGCAATAGCAAGAGCCGTGCAACAAATCACACGGCTCGATGACTGACTAGATGAATTCGTGGAGGTGGTGAATGACCTAGCGCAACACCTCCAACACCTTCACTACCATGGTCATGCCGAAGGCCATCAGCAACGGCGCGATGGCGATATTCAGGGCCCGCACAAACACCTTGGCCCTCGGACCATCGCTAACTGCAATCACTTCCTTCTGCACCAGGAGTATCAACAGGGTCACCACCGCCAGTAGGCCGAGGGAGCCCGCCATCGCCACAGTGGTGACGGTGGAAACGGTGGTTGTGGTAACAGTTGAGACCATAGCTTCTCTCCTTGCCTCCTACTTTGGATTTCTCAGGACCACAGTTGTCGAATGAAGCAAGTTTGGCTTGATTATAGCACAGAATCTCAAGCTTGTCAAGCTGCCACACATCACATAGAATAGCATGGAATCTCAAGCTCGTCAAGTTGCACGACGTGTCCCTCAGAACGGCACGGTTGATCAGGCGACCAAGACACTGTCCCGGAACGAAAAATCCGCAGCAATGAGATGGCGTGGAGGCCGGAGCTAGCTCACCGCATACATGCGCCGATCAGAACTGACTAGACACGAGATCACGGGAGTCGCGGCTGTTTCTTGCTTCCTCGCGCTGCTACTCCTTTGCCTCTTCGCCTTCTCTTTCCCTGCGCCTCCCATACTCGCCACCCGCAATCCTGCTCAATCCGATTCCCACGGCCTAGGTCAACGTTCAGGGCACGTGCACGCCTGGGTCCAGGCGCGCCAAGCACTGCCTTATGTCAACGGGGAAGCGCTGGATCCCAGGCAATACCTACCGCTGGTCTTCAAGGATTACTACCGCCTTCCTCCCTGGTCGGGAACTGCGCGATTCGGCTTCGGCGTGGTGGTGAACCCAGTAGAAGAATATGGCGTTTCCCTTCTCGGTGCCCAGTGGTACAACAACTTCCGGTTCCGCTCCGATCCGCCTCCCCTCTTCGACCTGGAGTATGTGCAGGTCATCCGTCTCTCAGAGACTGGCTACTCGCCGAGTCAGGAAGCGATAGAGACGTATGCTCTCGCTCAGCCCGGCACCCTGTGGCTCATCGGCAACGAACCTGATGCCCCGCTCCAGGACTGCATCACCCCAGAGCAATACGCGCCACTGTATCATGAACTCTACGGAATCATCAAGAGTGTCGATCCCAGCGCCAAGGTCGCCATCGGAGGGGTGGTTCAGGCCACACCTCTTCGCCTGCAGTACCTGGACATGATCCTGGACGAGTACCAGAGTCTGTATGGCGAGAAGATACCCGTTGATGTCTGGAATGTCCATGGCTTCATCTTGCAGGAGAAGCGAGACTCGTGGGGATGCCAGATCCCTTGCGGCATCGACGACATCGACGAGGGCGTGTTGTACGGTGTAGATGATCACGATAATATAACTGTCTTCAACCGTCAGATCCGCGACTTTCGCAAATGGATGAAGAACCACGGCGAACGAAACAAGCCCCTCATCGTCAGCGAGTACGGGATCCTGTTTCCCTCCTCTATGGGTTTCGACGAGCCGCGGGTGGAAAGCTTCATGCTCGCCACCTTCGACTACTTCCTGGACACCAAAGTGAGCTGGCTGGGATATCCAGCCGACGATAACAGGCTGGTACAAGCCTGGTCCTGGTACAGTCTCGACGACGACAGCTTCGAGGGCAACGACACCCACAGTCACCTGTTCGACCCCGACACCAAGCAGATCACAGATCTGGGCACGGCCTACCGCAACTACACCTCCTCCTTGCCCTAGAGCCTACTCATAGGATCACCACGGATACGAACCGCGTCTGCTGCCACACATCCAAGTCGCGGTCTACCGAGGACAGTTCCAGAAGGACGGAAGCCACTTCATCTCTGGGTCGCACAAGCCCGCCACGACCGGCAACTTGAAATACTCAGGTGCGCGCTACAGCGCAACCCCTAGTACTGCGTGAGGCTGCCTTCTATCTTGGCTCTCCGCACCGCATACCGGAAGGCGACGAAGCTGAGCGGAAGCAAGAGAGCCGCGAAGCACGCCAGAGCGAGGATATCTGGTACCAAGGACCGAACGGAATCCCCCAGCAGGATGGCGCGTCGCATGGCACGCAGGGAATAGGTCAGTGGCAGCAGGTAGGAGATTGGTTGTAGCAAGGCGGGCAGAACCGTGACCGGGTAGAGGACTCCTCCCAGCAACGTGGAAACGCTCCCGAAGAGAAAGTTGATGGGATCCCCACGCTTGAAGACCATGGTGAAGCTAGCCGACAGGATGCCGATGCCACTGAAAGCCAGGATGGTCAGTACCTGGATGATCACTGCGGCCAGAACATTCGCGTTCCCCATATCCACCCCAAAGACAATGACTCCCAACAGGAGATAGACAAGGACGTGGAAAGACGTGAAGGCAAAGCTCCACAGGCTCGATGACACCAAGATGGTCGCCAGGGATGTGGGAGTGACGAGCATGGCCTCCAGAGTGCCCATCATCTGCCCCGAGCGAATGGTGTTGGTGAAAGTGCTCATGGCCACGCCCTGATAGCGCATGAAGGCTATCCCGACCAGCACGAACGAGAAGTAGTCCCCCCCGTAGGCCTGCAAATGGGGCACCGCTGCTTCTCCGAAGAGCAAGGCCACAAAGTAGAAACTCGCCACAGTGAACAGGATGCCGAAGAACTGCAGGAAGAAGGAGAGACGGTAGCTGACCTGCAACTTGAAGTCCCTTTCCACAAAGGACAGCGCTCTGCGGAAGCTGAGAAGCGCTTTCTGGACGAGCCCTCTGCCCTCGTGGTTTCTTGGCATCGTGGGAGAAAGCTCCTCGGGCACAATCGATGGCAAGGAAACAAGCTCGGACGGACCTGCCTCAGCGTAGGCACGATCGCCCGTGAATTCCTCGAACATCTCCTCCAGGGTGACTTCCTCCGCCTTGATGCTCTCTATCTCGCCCCCCGCCTCAACGATGGTCCTTAGAACGGGAGCCAGACTCGTGGTGCCTTCGATGAGCCGAAGGTCCAGGGCGAACCTGTTCTGGCTGCGGGTCTCCGCGGTGAGATCCACGACACCCTCGAGCCGTTGTAACTCGTCAACGGTCGCCGCAGAAAGATCCACTACCTGGATAGAGTATCTCTCCTCAGGCTTGACGAATTCCCTTAGGCGGCCTATGTCGCCCGTCACCCTCAGCTTCCCACGGTGCATGATGCCGATTCGATCGCAGATCTGTTCGGCTTCGCTCAGTTGATGCGTGACGAGAACGACAGTGCGCCCCTGGACGCGGGCCAGGTCGCGGATGGTCTCTCTGAGCCTCGTGGCTGCTGTGGGATCCAGGCTCTTGGTCGGCTCGTCCAAGAACAGAACGTCCGCCTCGTTCAGCAATCCTCGGGCCAGGGCCAACCTCTGCTTCATCCCCGCCGAGTACCTGTCGAATCTCTGATCCAGGACCTCCTCCAAGCCGAGGAGCACCGAGAGCTGTCTCACCCTCTTCTGCGCCTGGGAGCTGGAGAGTCCATACAGCGAGGCGTAAAACCTCAGATTATCGCGTCCCGTCAGCCGCCAGTAGAAACTGCGTTCTTCCCCGCCGACCAGCCCGATGTGCCTCCTCACATTCTCGCCATCGGCCAGCGCGAATCCACTGACCATTGCAGCGCCTGAAGTGGGAAGAACCAAGGTACAGAGCAGCTTGATCAGAGTCGTCTTGCCGGCTCCGTTGGGTCCCATCAGGCCGAAGAGCTCGCCTCGCCTCACAGACAGAGTGACACTGTCCACAGCCACAACCTCTTCACCCCTGAACGAACGCAGGGGGGTCCCGAGCCCCCCTGGGCCTGGAAAGCGCTTGGTCAGTTCAAGAGTCTGGATAGCGTACGACAACCCCGTAATCCTCAATCGGTTGTGTCGGCTGCGGGAGTGGTGAAACGATTCTAGCACAGAGACAAGCCAATCTCAAGGAGAGTCTGGAACCAATCGTTCGAGATTGATCTCATGCTCCCCTGGGTCGACGCCCTGAGAGGTTCACCTCTTGCGCTCGCAGTTGCCGCAATCAGATGGTAATGATACAATCCCGTCGGCAAACGCTCGGGACCATCTTTCCTCGGCCCACGGCCCGCAGGAGATCAGATGTGAGGAAGTTCCGCGCAGTAGACTTCGTCTCCATCTTCGCCCTCTGCATCCTGTTCATCGCCTATCCAGCCGGCCACCTTTCGGACAGATTGGGGCGCAAGAGAATGAGCATCGGCGCAACTCTACTGGGGGCCGTGGGCGCCGTTCTTCTGCTCTTCGCCAAGGGACACGTGGTTCTCAGCTTCATGGGTCTGGAACTCACCGACCTACTTCTGTACGGGAGCATCATTGGTCTTTCTGCGGGCATCTACCTGAGCGCCAACTGGGCACTGGCCACGGATCTCATCCCCAAGCAGGAAGCAGCGGGGTATCTCGGTATCACCAACCTGGCCACGGCAGGGGCTGGAGTGCTGGCTGGACTGGGAGGGCCGGTGATAGATCTCTTCAATGCCCGACAGAAGGGTATGAGATACACAGCCCTGTTCCTCACCGCCTTCCTCACCTACCTCGTGGGTGCCACCGCTCTGCTCAAGATTGGCGAGAGGAGGGTAGCGATCTAGTATGTTCAGCCCTCGGCTCAGCGTTAGCAGGGCTCTCCTCGCCGTCATCGTAGCCGTGTACTGCCTGCTGGGCCTGGCCTATGCGGTCAATACCCCCAAGTGGGAGGTGCCCGACGAGCCAGCCCACTACAACTACTTAGTCTACCTGGCCGAGAACCGGCGCTTTCCGGTACTGCAAATGGGCGATTACCCCCACGAATACCTGGAGGAGATCAAGGCTGCCAGGTTCCCGTCGGACATGTCCATCGCCCCCATCCGGTACGAGTATCATCAGCCGCCCCTCTACTACGTCCTGGCAGCTGTGCTGTACAAGGTAACCGGTTTCCTGGGCTTCGAAGGCCAACTCCTGGTGTTACGTCTCTTCTCCGTGTTTCTGGGATCTTTGCTCCTCTTGGTAGCGTATGCCATCGTCAAGGAAATCTTCCCGCACGAGGAGTTCCTGGCCTTGACCACGACCGCCGTGATTGCGACCCTGCCCATGCACATTGCGATGAGTGCAGCGATAAACAACGATACACTGGCTGAGTTGATCCTGGCCCTCATCATCTGGCTCTCCATCAAACACTTGAGATCAGGCCTCGCGGCACGCCAGATCGTGCTGCTGGGTCTTCTCCTGGCTCTGGCCTTGTTGACCAAGACGACTATCTACGCCCCGGCCATGCTGTCCATACTCCTGGCTCTAGGGTTGCGCGCTCGGACCAAGGACAAGCGCGGCTTCCTTCGACAGCTCGGTGCCATCTCAGGCCTGGCTTTCCTCTCCGTCTGGTGGTTCATCCGCAATCTCCTCACCTACGGCGACTTCGATCTGTTCGGCTGGTATCGCCACGATTCCGTCGTCGTGGGGCAGCCGACAACGACAGAATGGGTCAGTCGATATGGCCTGGCGAGAGTCGTGCAGGACTTCCTTGCTACGTCCTTCCGTAGCTTCTGGGCCCAGTTCGGTTGGATGGGCATCCTCGTGGATTCGCGCATCTACGCACTGCTGGCGGCCCTCTCCGTGGCAATAGCCCTCGGGTTCCTCATCTTCCTAGTACGAATTGCCCGAGACCGCCGACTTATCGCCCTCTTTCAGTGGTGGGCACTCTTCCTGCTGCTCACGGTTCTTGTTCTGGTCACCGGGGAGCACATCCTCTACAACCTCAAGTTCGTGCAACACCAGGGGCGGTATCTCTTCCCCGCACTGGTGCCCATTGGTCTCGCCTTCGCCCTAGGACTGCGAGAGTGGATGACCGTTGTCCTGGGTCTCGCATCGCGCCTCCCCTTGCCCGAACGCTGTTTGGGTGCGCTGCCCGCGATCGTGCAGGGGACTCTCTTCTGTCTCTTCTATGCAGGCTTCCTGGTACTGGACCTGGCCTGTCTCTACCTCTTCATCGTGCCCTACTTCCAAGGATGACCGGGGCTCATTCTTTGTGGTGCCGCGAAGATGTGTGTTATAATGGACCGCCGGGAGGCATGAGAGATGAGAAGCGGCGCCAGAGTGAGCGGCACTTTCTCCATCGTGGCCTACGACCTCCAGAACCATGAGTGGGGCGTTGCCGTACAGTCCAAGTTCTTGGCCGCAGGCTCTGTCGTGCCCTGGGCCAGGGCGGGTGCGGGGGCGGGCGCGACACAGTCATGGGCGAATACATCCTACGGACCCCGCGGGTTGGCCTTGATGGAAGAGGGAATGTCGGCCGAAGAAGTGATAGCACTGCTCACCGAGGATGATGATGATAGAGCCTTGAGACAGGTGGGGCTCGTGGATGCAGCGGGCGACGCGGCAGCCTTCACAGGTGAGGAGTGTTGCGAGTGGGCAGGGCACCTCATCGGCGAGCACTATACCTGCCAGGGAAACATCCTCGTCAGCGATGAAACGGTGGTGGCGATGGCGCGCGCTTTCGAGGAGTTATCGGGATCTCTCGCGGACCGGCTCGTGGCTGCATTGCTGGCCGGACAATCAGCCGGGGGCGACCGGAGAGGCCAGCAGTCGGCGGCCCTTCTGGTGGTCAAAGACGGAGGGGGGTACGGAGGGCACAACGACAGATATGTCGACCTGCGAGTAGACGATCATCCCACCCCCATAGAGAAACTGGCAAGCCTTCTGGAACTGTACAAGCTGCATTTCTTCCAAACCGATCCTGACAACCTGGTGAAGATCGAGGGAGAAGTAGCCAAAGAGATACAGGTGATACTGCAACGACACGGCCATTATCAGGGCGCTGAGAGCGGAACCTACGATGACGAGACCAGGAAGGCCCTCAGGGATTTCGTCAACACGGAGAATCTGGAGGAGCGGTGGCGAGAAGACGACCTGGTGGACGGCGTGATTCTGGACTTCATGCGGGAGCGCTTCTGACGCGCCAAAGGAGCTGAGTTGTGTCAGATGCTGAGGTTACCGAGGCCAGCGCAAGGCAGATGGTGCGGCTTCAGCGCTTGGGAGCGCTATTGGTCGTCGTCCTCGTCACAGTGGTCATCCTGCTCTTCCGGGATCGGCTGGTAGAGTACGAAGGGTTCGGTTACCTAGGGGTCTTTCTCGCGACGTTGGTCTCCAGCGCTACGATCATCCTGCCGGTGCCTGGACTGGCCATCGTCTACGTCGCAGGAAGCGTTTGGAACCCCATCCTAGTGGGTCTGGTCGCCGGTCTGGGCGATGCGCTGGGGGAGACAACGGCGTACCTGGCAGGATACGCCGGGCAAGGGTTCATAGAGAACACAGGTCTGTACGTCCGCTTCGAGAGCTGGATGCGGCGCCACGGCTTCCTCACCATTCTTGTCCTGTCCGCTGTCCCGAACCCCTTTATGGATCTGGCCGGCATCGCCGCTGGGGCCTCTGGCTTCCCAGGGAGGTGGTTCTTCGTGGCTACTCTCATTGGAAAGACCATCAAGGACACAACTTTCGCCTTAGCGGGATACTACTCGATAGGCTTCTTCACCGAGTCACTTATCCCTGGCCTTTCGTCCTTCCCGCACTGATCATATGGGAGAAGAGTGAACCTCATGCTCAGCACCGGTTCATCGCCGAGAAGCGCAGTTGACTAAGGGCATCTCATGAAACAGTGGCGTTTCTGGCTGGGCATCGCTATCAGCCTCGTCTGTCTCGCGCTCGTCCTCTGGAACGTGGACTACCGTGAGATCCTCGACGCCCTCAAGAGAGCGGACCATGTCTGGCTCATCGCGGCCTCCGTTCCGTATGTGTCCACCATCGCCAGCAAGGTTTTTCGCTGGCGTCTGCTGTTCCCTGACGAACATCAACCACTAAGCCGACGAAACCTCTTCTCCGCTCTCATGATCAGCTATGCCTTCAACACCATTCTGCCAGCCAGACTGGGGGAGCTGGCAAGAGCGTATGTCGTCGGGGAGACGGAGCGTGTGAGCAAGTCCCTCGCGCTGTCGACCATCGTGGTGGAGAAAGTCCTCGACGTCCTCACCCTGCTTCTGTTTCTCATCCTACTCCTACCCTTCGTGCCGCTTCCGTCATGGGTACAGCGGACAGCCCTGATCATGACGCCCTTGTTCCTTGGTCTGTTTGCACTCATACTGGCCCTGACCTACCAAAGGGGGAGCACACTACGCCTGGCCTCCTCTGTCCTGAAGCGCATCCCCCATCTTGATGCAGACCAAGTGACGAAGTCCTTGGACTCCGCCCTGGGCGGCTTCGACGTCCTGCGTTCACCCCGAAGGAACGCCCTTCTGTGGGGCTGGTCTTTCGTGGTGTGGGCTACTGGAGCACTGTTCATTCTTTTCGTCATGTACGCCTTTCAGATCGATGCCCCTCCCTCGGCAGCTGTTCTGCTCCTGTGCGTCACCAGCCTGGGAATGACTGTCCCTTCCTCACCCGGTTACATAGGGGTGTATCACTGGCTGGTCGTGAGCACCTTGCTCATCTTCAATGTCAACCGGGCATCGGCCTTGAGTTTCGCCTTCGCCCTTCACGCGTTGACCTTCCTCCCGTTGACATTGGCAGGTATCTTCTTCATGATCAGAGAGAACTACTCGTTGCAGACAATCCAGCAGGAGGCCTTGGTCAGTTCTGCCGAGAAACCGTCCACGGTAGACCGCTGAGAATCGTGCGAGCCCGATGGGTTGGCCCCCGTTGGAGACAAGAGCAGCCGATTGTACAATAATGTCTTGTAAACAGAGTTTGGCTCTGATAGAATACGGCAAGCACCTATGGAAGAATACGAGCTGTCGGTGTCTGAGTTGCAGGTAAAAGCGCGCTGTCTGCGTTGCCACATCATAGGCATGACGGCCACTGCTGGTTCGGGTCACCCTGGCGGTTCCCTGTCCGCAGCGGACATCATAGCTGCCCTCTACTTCCGGACAATGCGTCACGATCCCAGCAATCCCCAATGGGAGGACAGGGATCGTCTTGTCCTCAGCAAGGGGCATGCTGCCCCTGCCCTGTACGCAGCTCTGGCCGAAAGCGGCTACTTCGACTACGAACTCCTCTATGGCCTTCGGAAGTGTGACAGCCCGTTGCAGGGGCATCCTGACATGACACAACTGCCGGGTGTGGAAGCCTCCACCGGTTCCCTGGGACAAGGGCTCTCCATCGCCAATGGTATGGCCTTGGCCGGAAGGCTTGACCGTAAGGACTATCGAGTCTACGTCCTGCTTGGCGATGGAGAAGTGGATGAAGGCCAGGTGTGGGAGGCAGCTATGGCCGGTTCCCACTACCGGCTGGACAGGGTGATCGCCATATTGGACCGCAATCGCCAGCAGATAGATGGCTGGACCGAAGACGTAATGGGTTTGGAGCCGCTGGCTGACAAGTGGGAGGCCTTCGGCTGGCATGTGCTGGAGATTGACGGCCATGACATGGAGGCCATCCTGCACGCCTTCTCGCAGGCCCAGCAAGTCGAGGGTCAGCCGACGATCATCATCGCGCAGACCATCAAAGGCAAAGGTGCTTCTTTCATGGAACACAACCTGCGCTTTCACGGCAATGCGCCCAACCGAGATGAGATGGAGGTCGGGCTGGGCGAGATAAGAACCGACGAGAGGTGCAAATCTTGCAAAGTCCAATACCCAGGCCCTTGCTAATCTATCCTGGACAGATCGTACGTTCCTCAGAACCGGGGGCATCAGCCAGTTGACCCCACTGCTTTCCGCTCGCGACGCGTATGCCCGCACCCTGCTCGAACTGGGGCGCGAAAACGAAGACATCGTGGTTCTCGACGCAGATCTCTCGGAGTCAACGCGGACCAGTCTGTTCGCCGCCAGGTTCCCCGAGCGTCACTTTGAGATGGGTATCGCCGAAGCGAACATGATCGGCACCGCAGCCGGTCTGGCAAGCTGTGGCAAGATCCCCTTCGCCAGCACCTTTGCCGTTTTCGCCACCTGTCGCGCTTTCGACCAGCTACGCATGTCCGTGGCCTATCCCAAACTCAACGTGAAGGTCGTGGCCACCCACGGAGGAATCACCGTGGGCGAGGATGGCGCTTCCCATCACGCGATAGAGGACGTCGCCCTAGCCTGCGCTCTGCCAAACTTCGTGGTCATCGTCCCCGCCGATGCCAAGGAGACGGAGAAGGCCGTGGACGCCATTGCAAGACATGTCGGCCCTGTGTACATGAGGCTGACCCGTCTCGCAGTGCCCGTGGTCTACGAACAGAGCTGCGATTTCACCATTGGTAAGGCAATCACTGTGCGCGACGGCAAGGATGTCACCATCATCGCCAACGGCATCATGCTGTCGCGTGCCCTGGGGGCAGCAGCGGTCTTGGGCCAGGACGGCATCTCGACCAGAGTGCTGGACATGCACACCGTGAAGCCCATGGACGAGGTTGCCGTCGAGAAGGCTGCGCGGGAGACAGGCGCCATCGTCACTGTGGAGGAACATTTACTCCACGGAGGGATGGGAAGCATCGTGGCCCGTGCGGTCTTGGAGAAGGCCCCCGTACCCATGCGGTTCATAGGCATCAGGGACCGGTACTCGCGCTCTGGCAAGCCCGATCAACTGCTGGAGATGCACGGCCTGACCGCGCCAAGCATTGCCCACACCGTGAGGGAGCTTCTCGCTCAAGGGTAATCCGCGCAAGGTTATGGCAGACAGTCGCCCTCCGAGATGAAGATGGCCAATATGGAGAAACTGACCCAATTCCAGCAGGAGATGCTTCGCTGTAACCGCTGCGGGTATTGCCAGGCCGTTTGCCCCATCTACGATGTGCTGCGTCTTGAGCCGATCACAGCTCGCGGCAGAATTCAGTTGCTGCGGGCAGTGAGCGAGGGCAAGCTGCCCATCTCAGAACTGGTCAGCTACTACATCTACCGTTGCACCGATTGCCAATCATGCCGCGTCAGCTGTCCTGGAGGCGTGCGCATCGATCAGATCTTTGCATCCGCTCGGGAATTGATCGCTGACAACGAGTTCCTCCCGACAGGCTTGTCCGAACTAGAGCAGCGAGTCAGGAGTACGCACAACATTTCCGGTGAACCCAGCGAGAACCGTCTTCTGTGGGCTGAGAACCTGGAGGTGAAGCCAGAAGGGCTGGTAGGAAAGGAAGGCGCTGAGGTGGTCCTCTTCACTGGCTGCGTTTCCGCCCTGTATCCGATGGCCTACGGCATCCTTCAAGACCTGGTGGAGATCCTGGAGGCTGCCAACGTAGACTTCACAACTCTGGGAACGGAGGAATGGTGCTGTGGATACCCACTTCTTTCCGCGGGGCTGCCAATCTCAGACCTGGTGACGCACAACCTGGATCGGGTCAAGGCTCTCGGCGCCAAGACCCTCGTTACCACTTGCCCCAGCTGCTACCACATGTGGAAGTACCACTACACCCCCGACTCCCTCCGCGTGATGCACTCAACCCAGTTCCTGGCCGAACTCGTGGAGGCGGGAAAGGTGCCCCTGCGCCCCGTGGAGATGCGTGTCACTTACCATGACCCCTGCGACCTGGGAAGGAAAAGCGAGGTGTACGATGCGCCGCGCCAGTTGATGGAGTCCATTCCCGGCCTCGACTTCGTGGAAATGGAAGATCATGGGGAGAATGCCATGTGCTGCGGGGGAGGCGGTAATCTGGAGACAGTAGATGCAGAGCTCTCGGGAGCCGTGGCCAGGCTTCGTCTGGAGCAAGCACAGGCGGTGGGCGCGCAGGCTATCGTCAGTGCCTGTCAGCAATGCGAACGCACGCTTGCTATGGCTGCACGGCGCAACAAGAGCAGGATCAAGGTCATGGACGTCGTCCAGTTACTTCGCAAGGCACTATCAGAGGAAGAGACCGAACGCTAGAGAAGCCTTATGAATCTCTTTGATTCCCGATTCCTGAAGAGTGGAGTGACGAAGGAGCGACGGGAGAAGTTGCTGCCCATTCTGTCCGCGGCGTTGGCAGCAGTGGATCCCGTGGCTGCAGTCAAGCGGCACATGTCTCTCGTCGGAGACGAGTTGCGGATCGGAGAACGCATCTATGACTTGGGTCAGTATCGGGATATCTACGTCATCGGCGGCGGCAAAGCTGGCGGCTCCATGGCCAAGGCCACGGAAGAGATCCTGGACGATCGTCTAACAGCCGGTGTGATCAACACCAAGTACGGCTATCTTGCCAAGACAGAGATCGTTCGCGTCAATGAGGCCGGGCACCCGATCCCCGACGCCGCCGCCGTGCAAGGGGCGAAAGAGATGGCCGGCCTGGCCGCCAGAGCATCGGACGGTGACTTGGTGATCTGCCTCATCTCTGGCGGTGGTTCCGCTCTGATGACCTTGCCCGTGGAAGGCATCACCCTCGCAGATATAGAAGTTCTCACCGCATCCCTCCTCCGCTGTGGGGCTACCATCAATGAGATAAACGCCATCCGCAAGCATCTTTCGCAGATCAAGGGAGGCAATCTCTCCCGTCTGGCCTATCCCGCCGAGGTCGTTTCCCTCATCCTCTCCGACGTGGTAGGCAACCCTCTGGATGTCATCGCCTCCGGCCCCACGGTGCCCGATTCCAGCAGCTACGCACAGGCCTATGACGTCATCGAGAGATACGGGATCCTCCACGAAGTCCCTTCTTCCGTTGTGGAGCATCTACGCACGGGCAAAGAGGGGATTGTTCCCGAGACGCCCAAGGACGATGATGCGGCATTCGCAAAGACTTACAATCTGATCATCGCCAGCAATGAGGTGGCAGCGCAAGCAGCGATGGCGAAGGCGCAAGAGATCAGCTTCAACACCGTTCTGCTCTCAACGTTCGTGGAAGGCGAAGCACGCGAGGTGGCCCACGTCTTCTCCGCGATTGCCAAGGAGATAGCCCATTCCGGACACCCGGTCTCTCGCCCCGCCTGCGTCGTGACGGGAGGTGAGACGACGGTCACCATCCGCGGTGAGGGCAAAGGGGGGCGCAACCAGGAACTGGCCCTGGCTGCGGCTATTCAGATAGACGGTCTGGATGAGGCAACGATCATCGCGCTGGCAACAGACGGCACCGACGGCCCCACCGATGCCGCCGGGGCAATCGCTGATGGTTCCACTCTTATCCGAGCCAGAGACAAGGATCTATCGGCCAGTGACTACCTGGCCAACAACGACTCCTATCACTTCTTCGAGGCCCTGGGCGACCTCATCATCACCGGCCCCACCAACACCAACGTGAACGATCTGACCTTCGTTTTCGTCTTCTGACCTCCCAGGCTTGATGGCCTTAGTCCACACTCCACTCGGATATGCACATGCCACCGAGGACTCGCCGTCCTTGGTGGTCAAATCTAGCAAGTGGGACTAGGCCGGCACCTTCTCGGGAGCCTCCTCCACGAATGGGAAAGTAGATCCGCCTATGGGCACAACTACGACCTCGGCCGTCGGATGCCTCTGGGACACTTGGGCGATGGCGTCCTCGATGGAGGTGGCATGCTCGATCTCCATGTCCTCCAGTTCCTGCGCGGTCAAGCCCTCGGTCACTACCATCAAGCTCTTGGTGGACAGCAGCCGGCGCAGCCTTGAAGCCATAGGACCACCGGTCGTGGAAGCCTTCCCCTCGGCGATCCAGTCTATGACCTGTTCCGGATCAGGCCTGTCCGCCAAGGTCTCATACATCAAGGGACCTGCGCCGTCGGGACAGGCGGAGAGCAGAATCACCGTCCCTCCCGGGCTGGTAATGGCATCGGCCAGGAGGATTGCCTTGCCAGACTGAATGAGATCGGTCTCCAAGGGAAAGGCCGATGTGATAGTCACATCCGCCATCTTGGGCACCGCAGCTCCGTACACCTGGATGAGTGCCTTCACCGCTTCCTTGTGCTCCGCCTCCACATCCCCGACAAAGACTTTGTAGATCTTCTTCTCCGAGTTCAAGAGACAGTCGATCTTCATGTCGAGCCCTACGATGCGCGCCCCCTCCAGCATGTCCTCCCAGATGGGATTGCCTTCCATGATACCCGTCACTGTGCCATGCTCCCCCATCAGCGCATGGTTGTGCCTTATTGAGTCCCGCCCCGAGATGCCAGGAAGAACCATCTTGGGCCCGCCGCCATAGCCGGCGAAGTAGTGCGGGTTGATGGTCCCTATCCCCACCGTGAACCCTGCCTCGACAACCTTTCGGTTGGCCCAACAGGGAGTGCCTCGACTGGTGGTCCCCACGAGGACCAGGTTGTCTTTCTCATCGGGGTCGTGGACGCTGATGTGGATTCTCCTCATTACTTCTTCGCCCAGCTTCTCTCTGATCTCCTCCTCGGTCGTTTCCCTGTGCGTACCTCGACCGATCACCACCTCGATGTCTTCGTCGCCGATACCAAGGCTGTTCAATTCATCGATCAGGGGCAACACCACGAAACCTGTCGATGTAGGCCGGGTCTGGTCCTCACTGATGATCACCACCGTCTTGCTATCCAGCGAGCCGATGATTTGAGACAAGGGGGCCATACCGATTGGGTTCTTGAGCCCCTCTTTCACCAGCGCCCCAACATCTGCCGCGCCAGGCACCTCGCGAGGCTCGCTCATGGCCAATAGATGCCAGCCATCAGGAAGATCGAAGCTCAGAGACCGATTGTTGTAGTACCCTTTACCCTTTGCCGTCATCGTGTCCAAACCTCCATCTACTAAGTGGATTCCACTACTCCCATTATCGCTGACCGTAGTAGTAAAGTCAATCACTGCAAATCTCGACCGGGGGAAAGGAAGAGCACGCAGCGTGCTCTTCCTCCTCCACCGGGAAACGAGACAGCACTACGGCTTCCTCCGCGACCAACACCTTGTCGCCCACTGCCAGCCGACGCTTGTCTTTCTCCAGCTCAGATCTGTCGCCAGAGGGGAGAGGGAATATCCGTAGCTGTGTCCCTTCCTGAGTGTACTTCCGGTTCACGTAGGCCATCCCCAGCTGATATCCTTCCACGTCCAGCGAACAGCTTGTCACAGCACCTATGTATTCCCCCCTGCGGGTGACTACTGTATCATCGGGCCTGATGGCCCTGATACCTTTGGCTTTCATGCGGAAACGGATGATCTCCATCCTTCGCCGAGCTTCCCGCTCCAGGTGCGCCTGTCGCCCGATGAAGTACGGCTTGTGCAACTTGACGTAGGGAGCGAACCCCGCTCCCGTGGGCGAGATGTCGTGCACTCCGGCTAGTTCGTGACCGTACAACGGCAGTCCCGCCTCCGTTCTCGTCGAGTCTCGCGCCCCAAGCCCGCAGGGCCTGATCCCCAGATCCTGCCCTCGCTCCAGGAGCAGACTCCACATTCTAGGAGCATCCTTGGGGTGCAGGTAGAGTTCGTGGGCGATATCTTCACCCGTGTAACCCGTTCGAGACACAATGGCCTCAATGCCCTCCAACTGAGTCTCGATGAACTCGGTGCGCCTGATCCTGGCCAGCCGATCTTTCAGCCCCGGATCGTTCGTGAGCCGCTGGAGTATGGACAACGAGTTCGGACCCTGCAAAGCCATGTCGACGCGTTGCTCCTGGCCGGACGACGGGTCCTTCAGGTCACTGATGGCTACCTGACCCTCTATCTCTTTCTCAGGATGCTCACGGTCTATGAGATAGCGACGCGAGTTAACGGCCCTGAGCCAGGCTAGGTCCTTCTCGGCGTTGACGGCATTCACGACCACCATGTACCGGTCGACGGCGCGACGGTATACCATGATGTCGTCAATGACTCCGCCGTCGGGGTCCAAGAGATAGGAGTATTGGGACTGGCCGTCCTCCAGCCACCGGACGTAGTTGGTGGTGACCAGGTCCACAAAGCTAGCTGCATGGTCGCCCGACACCTCCAATACGCCCATGTGGGCCACGTCGAAGAGCCCGGCCGCCTCGCGAACTGCGCGATGCTCCCCAAGCACGGTGGTGTACCAGAGTGGCATCTCCCAACCGGCAAAAGGAACGATCTTCTTGGTGAGTTTGCGATGCTCCTCGTACAATGGCGTCCGCCTAGCTTCGCCGTCTATCTCCCTCCATACGAACTCCTCTTTCTGTACCTCGGATCTGAGGTTGTCCAAGCCCCTCTCGCCTATGAAATATGGTTTGGACAGATGAAAGCAGGAAGCATGGCCGCCCTTGAGAAGAGTAGTCCCGTGAGGTCTCGATTCTTCGTTACGGTAGCAGGGCAGACCGGCCTCAGTTCGCAGAGCATCCCTGGTGGCCAACCCCGCCGGCTTCGCGCCAGACTCCAGTAGTACAGACCACACCTGCGCTCCGCTGTCCGGGTGGACGAGTATCTGATACTGCAAGTCCTCACCAGCAATGCCGTTGCGAAGCACGAGAGCCTTGACGCCATTGACCTCACCCTGCCAGAAGCTGCCGTTCTCCAGACCGGACACTGACCAACCGGCCTCTTGCAGAATGGCTGTGGATTCCGGCCCATGCAGGGTCAAAGCAACGCGACGAGACCCTATGTCCGGTACCTCACCCAGGTCTTGCACAACGGCGGGCCCTTGCACTTTGCGAAAGATGTCCTCGTTGTCGAAGAGCACGTATGCATCCGACAATCCGCGCAGCCAGGCCTTGACCTTCTCGGTGTTGGCAGCGTTCGTCAGCATCAGGTATCGCTCTCGGCCTCGTTCGTCCCCCTCGAGATGTAGGATGGATACATCATCAATCAGGACGCCGTCCTTGTCCAAGAGGAAAGAGCGTTGACTCCAGCCTGGGCTCAGTTCGGCCACGTTGTTGGTGGTCGCCTCCTGTAGAAAAGGCCTGGCCCGTTGACCGCTGATCTCCAGAACTCCCACATCGCTCGAGTCGATGACGACAGCCGAGCGCTTCGCCAACTTCAGCTCCTCATCTTGGCCCTGATAGTGAAGCGGCATGGTCCACCCACTTATCTCAGCAAGCTCAGCTCCTAGCCTGCGATGGTCGTCGAGCAGCAGGCCGACCTTGACGGATGAAGCCCTCGACACCCAGAAGTAATGGGGATAGTCATCCCGCCGTGTCTCCCTCTCAGTGCCAGCCCTCTCCGCCAATTTCGCCACTTCGCGCTTCATCTCTTCCAATACGTCCAGGTCTATCTTGCCTCGAGGCAGATCACCCGTCAGTCCAGTGTACTGGAATGGCTTGATGTTGAGCAGCACCCGGCCGATGATCTCGGCCAACTCATCCATGTCCTCGGGCCCAAGGCCTCTCTGCGTGACCCAAGGAGTGCCCAAGCGGATCCCGCTGGCATCGGCTGCGCTCTCATCGCCAGGAATGGTATTCTTGTTCGTCACCAGTCCGCACAGCTCTAGGATGCGGGCTGCTAACTCGCCCTTCAGCGGAAAGCCGGTGTCCGTTTCAACCGCATTTAGGTCTATCACCAGCAAATGGGTGTTTGTACCTCCGTAGGCCAACCTCAAACCCCTTTTCTCCAGAGCCTCTGCCAGAGCCACAGCGTTCTCAACGATCCTCTGCTGGAGACGCTTGAACTCGTCGGTCTGTGCCAGCTTGAAGGCCACGGCCATGGCCGCGAACTTGTTGACGTGTGGGCCGCCCTGCTCGCCAGGAAAAACGGCGCTGTCAATTAACCTGGCTTTCTCCTCGTCAGTGGTCAGAATCACCGCCCCCCGCGGCCCGCAGAGCGTCTTATGGGTGGTGAAAGTGATGACGTCTGCATAGCCCACAGGGGTGGGATAGACACGAGCGACAACCATCCCCGCGGGATGCGCTATGTCGGCCATGAGAATGCACCCACCGGGAACGGCATCGGCGATCTCCCTGAACTTCGACCAGTCAGGAGCCCAAGGATAGGATGTGTACCCAGCGATGATCATCTTGGGCTGATGCCGGACGGCGAGCCTCATTATCTCATCGTAGTCCAGCAACTCCGTATTCCTGTCCACTTCGTAGGAAACGATCCTGTAGTTCCTACCGGAGCGGTTGTACTCACTGCCATGGGTTAGATGACCGCCGTGTGACAGGGCCATGCCCATCACCATGTCGCCCGGCTGGACGAAGGCATCGTAGACGGAGTTGTTTGCCGCCGCCCCGGACAACGGTTGAACGTTGACGTAGATCTGATCCGGCCCTATCTCGTCAGTGGCAAAGCATTCAGCGCACCGCCTCCGCGCGAGGGTCTCTACGAAATGAATGTAGTCGCACCCTTTGTAGAACCTTCGGTCACCATACCGTCGGTAGTAAGCTAGTTGATGATCGAAATCCAGCAACAACCGCTCATCGTCCCTGGTCATGCGCGGCGGCGGATACCCCTCCGCATAGACATTGGTGAAGACAGAACCGAGGGCCTGTCGCACGGGCCAGGAGCAGAAGCTCTCGGAAGGGATCAGAATCAGCCTCCTGGCCTGTCGTTCCTCCTCGAAGCTGACTAGCAGGTCCAGGTCAGGATCTACTTCCGAAATACCCTGTCGAATCAGGAAATCGTCACTCCCTCTCACGAGTTCAACCCTCCAATAGGGTGACAGTCGGGAACCCAGCAGATCAACAAGACCCCAGTGTTGGAGAATCGGCTCAACACCCGCGAGAACAACGCTAGTCCTCTACAACCTGCCAATACTTCATCTCCTCCTGCATTTGATCCTTCATCTCCTCAGCTAGACTCCCAGTCACCTTCATGTAGACCGCTTTCGCCTCCACCGCTACGGTCCCGTCTTTCAAACGAAGCTCGCCACGCCCCTCGACAGTACGGCTGCGAACCCGCGTCAACTCGCCCATCAGAGTCAGTTCCTCTCCAATGGGAACTGGCTTGCGGAAGCGCATCTCTGCCTTGGCGGTCATCATCCACGGGTGATCATCCAATTCCATGGCTGCCCTGCCTATCACTTCGTCCAGCAGGGCGAACGTGATCCCACCATGAAGAAAGCCTGGATAGCCTTGGAGTTCATCCTCGGGAGTGAACTTCGCCCAAGTGCATTCCCCATCCGACTCAAAGATGATCTTCAAACCTATCGGGTTCTGAATTCCGCAGACAAAGCACATGCGAGAGTTGGGTTGCCGCTGTCTCATCTATGATCCTCTCATCAGGCGCAGTATCCCCCCCCACGATTCAGAGAAAGGGATCCCTGACTCAGCGATATCTGCCTAGCACAAGGCATGCGTTCTGACCGCCCAACCCGAAGGAGTTGGACAGAGCCACATCGACCTCAACCTTGCGGGCCACATTGGGTACATAGTCCAGATCACACGCAGGATCGGGAGTCTCATAGTTGATCGTGGGATGGATGACCCCGTGCTCGATCGTCAAGGCGCAAACAATGGTCTCGACCGCCCCTGCTCCCCCGAATAGGTGCCCAATCATAGACTTCGTGGAGCTTATCGGCACCTGATACGCATGTTCACCGAGGGCTTTCTTGATCGCCAAGGTCTCCATAGCATCGTTGAGCACTGTCGAGGTACCGTGGGCGTTTATGTAGTCCACCTCTTCAGGTCTCACGCGGGCATTTTCCAGGGCCCATCTAATCGCCCGCGCGGCGCCCTCCGCCTCTGGATCGGGCGCTGCCAAATTGTAGGCGTCGCACGTCGCTGAGTATCCCAGGATTTCCGCATAGATGTGTGCTCCTCTTCTGACCGCGTGATCCAGATTCTCCAGAATCAGGATTCCGCAGCCCTCTGAGCAGACAAAACCATCGCGATCCTTGTCGAAAGGACGTGATGCCCTTTGAGGCTCGTCGTTGCGAGTCGACAGGCCGCGCATGGCACAGAACCCGGCGAGACCCACTTCAGCATTGGTGCTCTCAGTCCCGCCAGCAATCATCACCCGAGCTGCTCCCCGGCGTATGACCTCGGCCGCCTCTCCCACGGCTTGCACCCCGGCCGCACAAGCTGTGGTCACAGTGTTGTTGTAGCCCTTGAGACCGTACAGATGAGCAAGATGAAAAGCCGCTATGTTGGGCGTCATCGTCACCAAGTAGAAGGGCGAAACACGTTTGCCCCCCAGTAGATTGCGCACCGCCTCATCGGTGGCGTTCAAGCCCCCAATCGCCGTTCCTATCAGCACCCCGACCTCTTCAGGGCCAACCTCTTCGATTCGCAGTCGTGAGTCCTCTAGAGCTTCCTTGGCAGCAGCCACGGCAAAATGGCTAAAACGCTCCATACGCCGAGCTTCTTTGAAGTTCATGTACTCGACCGGATCGAAGCCTTTCACCTCTCCACCGATCTTGCTAGGGTAGTTGCTGGCATCAACCTGAGTCACGAGGTCAATGCCAGAGCGGCCCTCTACCAGAGCCGCCCAGGTCTTTGCGACGTTCAAAGCCAAAGGGGTTATGGCCCCCACTCCTGTGATCACGACGCGATTCCGCATCCTAAGGCTCTTCAGTAGTTCCTCCAGCTCAGCCTCATCCAGAGCCGTATGCCCAGGTGTGCCGCCGTCGATGGCATCCAGTTCCCTCTGCAGCGCTATCCTCACCTGGATAGGTAGTTCTCGCAGTCTCTCTTCGAGGGGCGTCATCAACTACTCCTTGTCTCTTGATCTGAATGACCTCACAGACCTGTGTCCTGGAGGCTCTCACTGATAGCTTGCAGCATTCCGCCTTCCACAGCACGCTTTGCTACCCCTATGCCGTTCATGATCGCTTTGGCGTTGGAGCGGCCATGACCCACAATGACCACTCCATCAATCCCCAACAGTGGTACCCCTCCGATCTCGGTGTAGTCCAGTACTCTCCTTGCCCTGGCGAACGCGGGCCTCGCCAACAGACCTCCCAAGGCGGTCAGAGGGCTGCTCTTGATCTCTTTCTCGATGACACCAGTCAAGAACTTGCTGAGACCCTCCGAAAGCTTGACTATGACGTTGCCGGTGAGACCATCGGTGACTACAACATCGGCAAGACCCATGGGAATGTCCTTGCCCTCCACGTTGCCGATGAAGTTCAGATGGCTGGCCTTCAGCAGTTGGTACGCTTCCTTGACCAAGGCGCTGCCTTTGCCTTCCTCCTCTCCATTGGAGACTATTCCAACGCTGGGTTCCTGCACACCGAGCAGTTTTTCCGCGTAGATACTGCCCATGATACCGAATTGAAGCAGCCACTCTGCCTTGCAGTCGGTATTGGCTCCCACATCCAGCAACACGCAGTGGCCCTTGCTTGTAGGGAATACGAGGCTGAACGCCGGGCGTCTTATGCCTGGGATACGCCCCAGCCGGAAAAGCGCAGCAGCCATCACTCCGCCCGAATGGCCTGCAGAGTAGAAGGCCTCGGCCTTGCCCGCTCTCACCAGATCCATACCCACCACCATGGACGAGTCTTTCTTGGTCCTGGCGGCATAGGCCGGCTCGGCCTCCATCTCTAGCACCTGGCTGGCGTGAACGATCTGTAGGCTCAGGCTGGACGTGTCATAGTTCGCCAGTTCGCTGTTCAGCGTATCCCGTTTACCCACCAGTACCACCTCGAGGCCGTACTTCCTGGCGGCCCATACTCCGCCCTCAACGGTCGCCTGGGGAGCGTGGTCACCACCCATGGCGTCCAAGACGATTCGCATTGTCCGCCCCCTTTCACAAGCTCTCAGAATCCGTATGCTGTGATACCTGCAAGACCTGAGTCAGCGAGAGATATCAAGTCTGCTCACCCATCAACGAGAGGCAATCCACCGGCCTCGAGCAGCTCCCTTCCCGACTCCGTGAGCCAAACCGCCCCTCGAGCCACATTGGCGTCGGCGATGTTGGCTGCCTCTTGGCTCTTGCCATCGTGGATCGATGAGACCCTGAGTGCAATGGCAAGCCGATTCCTCATGGACACCAATATTGCGTCCATGACCTAGGACATACAGCGTGTCGTGGTTGAGTTGACCAGCGCGGCCCACTGCTAGATCCCTCAGGAGCTGACGAAGACTGCCCACGTGCCTCATCTTCGCGACCTTAAGTCAGCCTGTGTGCGGGACAAAGCCAAGTCTTGCCAGGGCCCAATTATAAGGGTCGGTGTGACGAACGTCAAGTGGCAGACGAGTGTGCAACAGACTTCCTCTGCGGAGAGGCCCGCATCTGAAACCCCACTCCTAGAGAGGTGACTACCCCCCCCAAAGTGACCTGCCTGCGCCACCGCGCGAATCGATCTCGCAGCAACCTTCGTGCGTGCAGCTCCCACGTATCCACTCGTAGAACAGACTGGGAACCTGTCCCACGGGTTGCGGAGACGTCCGGCAGAGGCAATCTGCGACCTGACGCGGTGGGGCCCCCAGGCGCTCCTGTGCAACACCGAGAGATGGTAGATCCTCGCGCACCCTAGGGGGACGCTAGCCTACTACCGCACGCCAAGTGGTGTGCTATCTGCTTAATGAAGTCTGGCATCCGTCCTGAAAGGCCAAGCGCAGTGCGTAGCTGTCACGTTTCCGTGCGTGCCCCAGCTATTCGCGGGGCTGGGCGCTTGCCAAACTGGTCTTGTCGTCCTTCGATCGTACAGAGATCCGAAGCCAGCCCCAAGGCGTGAGAAGGCCTCCCGGTCGGTTTCGAGCACTTGACAATTGTCCACAGATGTATTATTATTTGTTGGAGTGAGGCCATCGCTGTGCTGACACCAGGATTGCCTAAGTGAGGACGGGGATAGTCTGTACTGTCACAAGTCTCGGTCGCTGTCCCCACGGGGTTTGGCAGGATAACGACCGAGATTTTTGTTTCTCGCAGAAGTCGAGTCCATGGCTGTCTTCTCCTGTCCAAGCGATGGTGTCGGGGAATCGGAAGAGAGAGGTGGTGAGAAGTGGTAGATGACTGTCCAACTCAGACAAGGGGAATCTCAGGATGAGCTGCTGCGACGCTTTCGCAAGCAAGTCGCCAACAGCGGCATCCTAGGAGACCTCAGGAAAAGAAGATGGTTCGTATCCAGGGGCGAGAAGCGAAGGATGCAGCGCAAGAGGGCCATACGCAAGGCCAGGCAACGCCGTAGAAGGAAGAGTTAGTGCGCGACATGCGAGTGTTATCGAGAGTCTCTGAGGCTGATGATGATCTTCACCGACAAGGTTCTAAAGTGCGCTTCATGCGGAACAGAGTTCATCTTCGGAGTCGAGCAGCAGCGTGTGCAAGCGTCCCAGGGTGAAGTCGAGGAACCTGTCCTTTGCCCTGCCTGCAAAGAGAGAAGCGCGGAGGGCTCTAGCACCTCGGGCGTACTGACGGGTCACGTAAAGTGGTTCAGCATCAGAAGAGGATACGGCTTCATCACTCGCGATGATGGTGGTGGAGATGTCTTCGTCCACCATTCGGGCATCCAGGGGGAAGATTTCAAAGCCCTGTTTGAAGGGCAGAAGGTAAGCTTCGATATCTTAGAGGAACCCAGGGGGCCAAAAGCCGTCAACGTCGTCCCCCAAGAAGAAGACTAAGCTCTTCAGCCTCGAACACCGTGATCCGCGTTGGGAGTTCCTATGGTGTTACCCCTCCGAATACTGTCAGAAATGACCCTCTGAGCATGCGTGTTGTGGTCCCAACGTGCGGAGCTGTCGGCTAATCGGAGATCATTGAGGTAATCCTACGATGGATGAGAAGCAGCAAAACGCAGTCAGAGAGAGATTGGAAACGGAGCTTTCCGAGGCCCTGGCCGAGCTTGACCGCTTGGAAGAGAAGCTACAGATTGAAGTTGAGTACGGCCTCGGCGAGGGAGATCCGAACATCTACGAGCGAGAGATGAACATGGCACTTCGAAGGCGAGCCAGAAGGAAGGTTAAGTCCTTGCAAGAGGCCTTGAAGAAGTCTGAGGAAGGCACATACGGTATTTGTGAAAGATGCGGAGGGGAGATCAGCGCCCAGCGCTTGGAGGCTTTGCCCGAGGCACGGCTTTGCATCGAGTGTGCGCAGAAGGCGGGCAGATAGATAGCTGACAATGGATCTACGTCGCAGACACGATCTCATCGTTGGAGACGCCATCAACGTGATGGCGTCTTTCCCTATGGCCGAAGCGTGCCTGATTTCCTGTCTGGCTGGGGGATCCCGTGCGCCTCGCGCCTGTTCCCTCGTTGGGCCCTGGCCCACGACCGTTCATGGTTCATCCTTTGTCGGTGCATCCCCGGCTCAGCCCTCACACGGGTGAGCCGAACTGTATGGCAAAGAAGTCCGATCCCGTTGCCGACAGACCCATCCCCGCAGTGCAAACTCTGAGCGTTGCACCAGTTGGATGGAGACACACTGAACATCATTGTCCATCAATGCGCTCCGTTGTTCCGACCCTTGGAGAAACCGTTGTGACGTCACCACACGTGCCTGCTACAGACGCTTGTCTGAACATCTGAACTGGAACCACCCATCCCAGTGTCGAAAGGAGACTGACATGGCACAGCACGACGAAGGCAGCGCACAACCGATTCAAGACGAACGAATCATGGCCGCCATATCCCACGCCAGTATCATCGCCGGTGGGTTCGGCATAGTGGTGGCGGCCGTCATCTGGCTGATGCAGAAAGAGAAATCCAGCTACGTGCGGTTTCAATCGCTTCAGGCCACGGTGTACCAGTTCGTGGGAACGCTCGCCCTCCTGCTGGCATGGGCGTGCTGGGGGTGTTTCTATGCTCTCTCCTTCGTTCCTATGATGAGAAACCCTCAAGGATTTGAGGACGCACCACCACCCATCTTCTGGATCTCTCTGGCCTCCATGGTCGTACCTCTTGTGATCATGGGATTGTGGTGGCTCTACGGCCTCTACGGCGGCTTGCGGACCTTGCAGGGCCGTGACTTCCAGTACCTGGGCTTGGGATCCAAGGTCAGGAGGTACATGTCAGAGGAATGATATACGTTCGCGAGGTACAGCAGCAGTTGAACCGCCCAAGGCATGCTTCGTGACAGAGGGCGCACTCGTGCCTACGCTGACGCGAAAGAGAGTCCGACCTGATTGAGTTCACCGAGCATCCCTTGGCCGTCTTGAGTCTGAAGAGAATAGCCTCATGCCATCTAGGTTGTCGAGAATCCTGCTAGCGCTCCTGCTGTTTGTGGTAAGCTTCGCAGGTTACTACTTCACTCTCGCGCCAACCATCACTTGGGAGAACAACGGGGTTGACAGTGGAGATCTCGTAACCGCCGCCTACACTCTGGGCATCGCGCATCCTCCAGGATATCCCCTCTACGTCCTGCTGGGAAAAGCTTTCACACTGCTGTTCGCGGGAGACGTAGCCCACAGAGTCAACCTGATGTCGGCGTTCTTCGCCGCTGGTACCGTGAGCCTCATCTATGGAACCGTGCTTCTACTTCGACCCCGGAGCGTTGACACCGCCACCGACGTCGTCATTGCGGTGGCATCGGCACTCCTACTCGCGTTTTGCCACACTTTCTGGTCCCAGGCCATCATCGCCGAAGTCTATAGCTTGAACGCATTCCTTGTCGCCGCAATGATCTACCTCATCACCCGCTTCAGATCCACAGGGGATCGCTGGCTACTGTGGATGCTGTCCTTCACCTTGGGGTTGAGCCTGGGCAACCACTTGTCTGTTCTCCTGCTCCTACCCGGGATGCTATTCCTCATTCTCAGGCGCGCCAAGCTAAAGCCGGCGACAGCCCTAGGTGTGGCAGGCTTCTTTGCGCTAGGATTGAGCGTCTATGTCTACCTGCCGTTCCGCGCCCTGCAGAACCCGCCCATCAACTGGGGTGATCCCCACACGTGGTCCCGCTTCTGGTGGACCGTGTCCGGGAGTATCTATCGTGACTACGCGTTTGCAGTGCCTTTAGTCTATCTACCCGGACGCATCGTTAGCTGGATCAACATGTTGGGCCAGCAGTTCACCTGGTTGGGGCTGGGCCTTGGTCTCGTGGGGATTTGGGAACTCTGGGAGAATGACCGCGACTACTTTGTTTTCTCCTCAGTGTCTTTCGTCGCCGTCGTGATCTATGCGGTTACCTACAACACCACCGATTCCTATGTCTATCTGATCCCGTCCTATCTGCTGTTCGCCTTGTGGATGGCACGAGGCGCATCGTACCTCCTCAGCGAGGCCCTGTTCCCCTGGATAACAGCAAAATGGAGTCTTGCCTCGAGCAGACCCCATCTCGTGTCCCACATCAGTCTGTTCTTGTTGCTCTTGCCGATTTTTCTTTTCGGCACCAACTATGTGCCTCTAGACTTGAGTGAGGACAGAACAGCATATGACTATGCAGCACAGGTCTTCGCCGACACGCCATCCGAAGCCTTGATCATCGCCGACACCGACGCCCACATCTTCTCTCTGTGGTATTTCCGCTACGTTATCGCAAATGAGCCCGAAGCCGCTGTTGTGGCCAAGGGACTCTACCAGTATGACTGGTACAGGAATAACCTCAGCCAGCACCACCCACAGATTGCCATACCATCAAACAACGGAAATCCCTATGCCCAGCTGTTCGCCCTGATAGATGGCAACATCCCTCATCGTCCTGTCTATCTGACGGATTCCGACGACCAGATACTGAGCCGGTACACTCACTCTCAAGTTGGCACTCTCTACAAGCTGGGAACAAAGGGATAGGTCACTCTCCAGCCCTCGCCCTCTGGCTTCAACTCCACCAACAGACGAACGACCTTGCCGGTCCCGTCCAGCCGGTAGTGAAGAGAGACTCGGAAGTAGTGGTACTCCCCATGTTGAGCGATTCTCTCGATCTCGATGTCCTCCAACTCGATCTCTTCCCCGCCCAGCAGTTCCTCAACTCGACCGGCGAAGTCTCTCTCAGACAGCTTACGTCCCAGAGCCATCAAGTCCGCGCTGGGAGTCATCTCGTACATGACACCATAATCGCCATCAGCCAACGCTGTGAAATACGTCTCCAACGCTCTCTCAGCGGTGAACCCATACCGCTGCTGATACCACCTGTACCCCAGGTATGCCCCGACCCCGATGACGAGAATCAGCACCGCTACGCCTATCGCGGCACCCCATAGGGTGAGACGCTCTCTCATGTCCCCTCCTCCATCAGGAAACTTCCTTCACTTCCTCTCTTCCCCGTTGATGACCGCCAAAGAGGCCACGCTGTCCCCCGCCTTCAACCTCATCACCCGCACGCCACGAGTAGCGCGACCCATCCGTGAGATGTTCCCCACCAGTGTGCGCAGCACCATTCCCTTGGCCGAGATGAGTGTCACCTCATCCTTCAGATCCACCACACGAGCCGCAACAATCCTGCCCAGCTCATCTAGCCTCTTGACGTCCACGGTGAGGACTCCCTTCCCATACCGACTCTGCACTGGATAGTCCTTCAGAGGAGTGCGTTTCCCAAATCCCTTCTCAGTAACCACCAATAAGTCGGCCTTAGGCGTGGCGACATCCATCGCCGCCACCCGATCTCCGTCATCCAGCCTCATGGCCATGACGCCGGCGGCACCCCGTCCCATGGGACGGATGTCCGCCTCGGAAAAACGGATCGCCTGGCCTCTCTCCGTCACTATCACCACCGTCTGCTTGCCACTTGTCAACTTGACCCAGCATAGCTCATCCCCCTCGTCCAGCGAGATGGCTATCAGCCCGCTGGGCCGAACAGAGGCAAACTCTTTGAGAGAAGTCCGCTTGATCCTTCCATTTCTGGTAGCCATCACCAAGTATCGCTTCTCTTCAAAATCGGGCACTGCGATGACACCAGTTACAGACTCCCCGCGCTCAACAGCTATCAGATTGATAAGAGGCAATCCTCTGGCCCGACGGCCAACATCCGGCACCTGGTAGGCCCGTTCGTGGTAGACCTTGCCCCTATCAGTGAAGAACAATAGGTTATCCAATGTGTTGGCCAACAGCAGGTGTTGCACCAGGTCAGATTCACGAGTGCCTGCGCCGGTTATCCCTCGTCCACCCCGCCTTTGCCGCGAGTACGTCGTAGCCAACACTCGCTTGATATATCCTCGCTCGGTGAGGCTTATGAGCACATCCTCCTCGGCAACAAGGTCTTCGTCGGCGAGAATCCCCTCCGCGTCAGGGCTGATAGTGGTTCGGCGTGCGTCGCCGTACTCCTTCTTCAGCGACTTCAAGTCCTCCTTTATCAAGTAGAGTACCTTGCGCGGGTTAGCCAGCAGATCCTCGAAGTAGGCGATTCTCTTGATGACCTCAGTGTACTCGTCCTCGATACGCTTGCGCTCCAAGGCCGCCAGACGGCGCAACCGCATCTCCAATATGGCCTGCGCCTGAGCCGTGCTCAGCTTGAACTTGTGCCTCAAGTTGGTCCTCGCCGAATCCACTGTGCGGGACCCACGAATCGTAGCTATGACCTCGTCCAGATTGTCGAGGGCCACGCGAAGACCCTCCAAAATGTGGGCCCTGTCTTTCGCCTTGGCCAAATCGTGGCGCGTACGCCGAATGATGATCTCCTTACGGTGCTCTATGTAGTGCGCCATCATCCTCTTGAGGGTGAGGACACGAGGCTCACCATCCACCAAGGCCAGCATATTGACGCCAAAAGTGGTCTGCATCTGCGTGTACTTGAAGAGCTGGTTCAGCACCGTCGGCGGCTGCGCAACCCGCTTCAGTTCGATCACAACACTCATCCCGTGGCGATCTGACTCATCTCGCAAATCAGAGATACCATCAATCCGCTTCCCCCTCACCAACATGGCTATCCTCTCGATGAGTTTGGACTTGTTCACCTGATAAGGGAGTTCGGTAACCACAATCCGTTGGCGATTTCCGCGCATCTCTTCGATATGTGCCTTGGCCCGTATCACCACCAGCCCCTTGCCCGTGGCGTACGCGTTTCGAATCCCCTCATCGCCCAGGATCAGCCCGCCTGTCGGGAAATCAGGGCCCTTGATGAGACGAAGAAGATCATCGGGAGCTACGTCATCAATCGTGTCGTAGTTATCGATCAGATACGTCAGCCCGTCACATACCTCCATCAAATTGTGTGGAGGGATGTTGGTCGCCATGCCAACGGCAATACCCGAAGCACCATTGAGCAGCAGGTTGGGCAACTTGGCAGGCAAAACCGACGGTTCCTGAAGACTGCCATCGAAGTTGTCCACGAAATCCACGGTACCCTTCTCGATGTCCTCAAGCATCCCCACGGCAATGGCGCCCAGCCGGGCCTCGGTGTAGCGCATGGCCGCGGCGCTGTCACCATCAACGGACCCAAAGTTGCCCTGGCCATCAATCAAGGGATAGCGCATTGAGAAGTCCTGTGCCATCCGCACCATGGCGTCATACACAGCGGCATCTCCGTGCGGGTGGTATTTTCCAAGCACCTCTCCCACGATTCGAGCGCTCTTCTTGTAGGGGGTGTTGGGGCGCAACCCCATGTCATACATGGCATAGAGGATACGTCGGTGAACAGGCTTCAGTCC